>NC_013960.1:2874040-3175386 GCF_000024725.1 Nitrosococcus halophilus Nc 4
ACCAGCGGCGGATTCCCCCTAAGTATTTTTATGATCAGACCGGCTCTCGCCTTTTCGATGCCATCTGTCAATTGCCCGAATATTATCCTACCCGTACAGAAATCGGGCTGCTGAAGCAATATGGGGCAGAAATGGCCGAGTATATGGGCGAGGGTAGTGTCCTGGTGGAGTTTGGCAGTGGCAGTAGCCTCAAGATTCGGCTGCTTCTTAATGCGTTGCAGCCAGCAGCTTATTTGCCCATTGATATCTCCCGGGAACATCTTTTTGATTCTGCTAGAGAGTTGGCCGAGGAGTATCCCCTGGTGGCCGTTCATGCCATTTGCGCCGACTATACCCGCCCCTTGGTGTTACCCGAGGGGTTTGCCGGCAAGCCCAATGGGGGCTTCTTTCCCGGCTCGAGTATTGGCAACTTCGAGCCAGAAGAAGCTCGCCAATTCCTAGAACGGATAGCAACCCTGCTAGGATCGGGGAGTGGGCTGCTCATCGGTGTGGATTTAAAGAAGGAGATTGCGTTGCTCAATGCCGCTTATAACGATAGCCAAGGTATTACGGCGGCTTTCAATTTGAACCTCTTGCAGCGCATTAACCGGGAACTGGAGGGGAATTTTGACCTGGCCAGTTTTGAACATCATGCCCTTTACAATGCGGCCGAGGGGCGGGTAGAAATGCACCTGGTCAGCCGGAAAAAACAGGCGGTGACGGTGAGCGGCCAAGTCTTCGAGTTCCAAGCTGGAGAAACCCTCCATACCGAGAATTCCTATAAGTACACCATTGAAGAGTTCCAACAACTGGCAAGCTCGGCGGGGTTTCAGCCGCGGCGGGTTTGGACCGATCCGCAAGACCTATTCAGCGTCCATTATCTTAGCCTCTAGTCGGGGGAGATGGGCGGGGCTAAGGGGAGAGGAAGGCCGATTCAGCGTCGTTATTTTCCCTAAAAGTACGTTAAAATGAGAGGCTTTATCTAGAAATTGCAGCACTAGGACAGTCCATGTACAGCAAAGAGATGCGTATTGCCGGTTACGATGAAGAGCTCGAGGTCGCCCTTGCCAATGAAGCACGGCGGCAGGAAGAGCATATCGAATTGATTGCTTCGGAGAATTATGTCAGTCCTCGGGTCTTGGAAGCCCAGGGGTCTGTATTGACCAACAAGTATGCGGAAGGCTATCCCGGCAAGCGGTATTATGGGGGTTGTGAATATGTGGATGTGGCGGAGCGGTTAGCCATTGAACGGGTTAAAGTGCTGTTTGGAGCCGATTACGCCAATGTCCAGCCCCATTCGGGATCCCAGGCCAATGCCGCTGCCTGCCTGGCTCTACTCGAGCCGGGGGATACGCTCATGGGGATGAGCCTTGCCCATGGCGGACACCTGACCCATGGCGCTAAGGTCAATTTTTCAGGCCAAGTCTTTAACGCGGTCCAGTTCGGGGTGGATACGGACACGGGCCTTATCGATTATGATGAAGTCGAGCGGTTGGCGAAGGCCCACCGACCTAAAATTATCATTGCCGGTTTTACTGCTTACTCCCGAATTGTTGATTGGCAACGTTTTCGGGAGATTGCCGACTCGGTGGGAGCTTACCTTTTAGCGGATATTGCCCATGTGGCGGGGATGATTGCAGCGGGGATTTATCCTAACCCGGTTCAAATTGCCGATGTGACTACCAGCACGACCCATAAAACCTTACGGGGTCCCCGCTCGGGGCTGATTTTGGCCAAGGCCAATCCCGAGATTGAGAAAAAACTCAATTCCAAGGTTTTCCCCGGCATGCAGGGAGGACCTTTAATGCATATCATCGCGGCTAAGGCGGTGGCCTTTAAAGAGGCCATGGAGCCGGCATTTAAGGATTATCAGCGGCAAGTTGTTCGCAATGCCCAGACAATGGCGGAAAGTATCCAGTCGCGGGGCTATAAAATTGTTTCCGGGGGTACAGACAGCCACCTATTTTTAGTGGATCTCATTGATAAGGGCCTTACCGGCAAGGCTGCGGATGCGGCCTTGGGGCGGGCTAATATCACCGTGAATAAAAACACGGTCCCCAACGATCCCCAGTCTCCATTCGTGACCAGTGGAATTCGTATTGGGAGCCCGGCGATGACTACCCGCGGTTTTAAGGAGGCGGAAGTCCAGGAGGTGGCAGGGTGGATTTGCGACGTGCTGGATGATATCGAAAATGAGACCGTAATTGCGAACACGAAAGAGAAGGTATTGGCCCTCTGCGCTCGCTTTCCGGTCTATGGTTAGAGGCTAAGGCAGCGATGCATTGTCCCTTTTGCGGGGCAGGAGACACCAAGGTCATCGATTCCCGTCTCGCCAATGAGGGCGATGCCATCCGTCGCCGCCGGGAATGCCAGGTGTGTAGTGAGCGCTTTACGACCTACGAGACTCCAGAACTCGCCCTGCCCCGCATCATCAAGCGCAACGGGACTCGGGAGCCGTTTCAGGAAGGCAAACTGCGGGCCGGTGTCCTCCGGGCGGTGGAAAAACGTCCCGTCGGCACCGAGAGGGTGGAGGCCGCTATCCGCCGTATTGTGCGCCGTTTGCGGGCGAGCGGTGAGCGGGAGTTAGACTCTCAGGTGCTGGGCGAGTGGGTCATGGATGAATTACGCCACTTGGATGAGGTGGCTTATGTCCGCTTTGCTTCGGTTTATCGCCGCTTTCAAGACGTTCAGGCTTTTCGGGAAGAAATTGAACGCTTGGAGCAAGCGCTGTCACCGGCGGAAAAGGCCGCCCAGTTATCTTTGCTCCTCGACGAGAAATCTCTGGTGAATAAATCGGACTAGCAGGGCTATTTTTCCATCTTCCTCTAACGATGACCTTACGCCAGGACAAAGAGTGGGGACTTTGCTTTTATTGTAGTGGCAATCAGCGGCTTTTCTAGTGCAATATCCACGTTAAGACTTTTGCCTTTGGCGTGGAGCAGGTGAACGATAGAGCGTACATGGCCCGGGCTCTGAAGCTGGCCTGGCGGGGTTTATTCACCACTGACCCTAATCCCCGGGTGGGTTGTGTCTTGGTGCGTGCCGGCGAGATCGTGGGGGAGGGCTGGCATCAATGGGCCGGCGATGCCCACGCGGAAGTCAATGCCTTGCGCCAGGCGGATGTCCGGGCTCGGGGGGCCACCTGTTATGTCACCTTAGAGCCCTGCTGTCATCGGGGTCGAACCCCTCCCTGCACTGAGGCACTCATTGAAGCAGGCGTTGTTCGAGTGGTTGCCGCCATGCGAGATCCTAATCCCAAAGTTGCCGGCCAGGGGCTAGCGCAGCTTAGGGAGGCCGGTCTCCAAGTGGAATACGGATTGCTTCAGGAAGAAGCCCAGGCCCTTAACCCTGGGTTTGTGCAACGTCTGGTTCAAGGCCGTCCCTGGGTGCGCTGTAAGTTGGCCATGAGTTTGGATGGAGCTACAGCGCTGGCTTCTGGAGAGAGCCGTTGGATTACCGCTCCCCCTGCCCGTCGTGATGTGCAACGGTGGCGCGCCCGCAGTTCAGCGATTTTGACGGGGATAGGGACTGTCATTGGAGATGATCCTGCCCTCAACGTCCGCTATGAAGAATTGCAAAATGAGGTGCCACCGGGGTTTGACCGCCAACCTTGGCGAGTCATATTGGACCGGAAATTGGCTATTTCGGAGAAGGCCCGGTTGCTCTCGCTGCCGGGGCCGGTACTGATTGCCTGTGCCGATGGGGAGCAGCCGAAAGCGGAGTCTTTACGCTCTAAGGGCGCGGAAGTGATCAGCCTTCCGGTGGCTTCCGAGGGGTTGGATCTTAAGGCCCTGATGGCCGTTCTGGCCGCACGGGAAATCAATGAACTCCATGTGGAGTGTGGTGCGCGGCTGGCAGGGTCGCTGCTCCAGGCTGGTTTAATGGATGAACTCGTACTGTATATCGCCCCCAAATTGATGGGGGAGGCCTCTTTAGGGTTGTTGCGGCTGCCCGGTATCCAGACCATGGAGGATTGTATTCAGGTAGACATCAAAGAAATACGGGCAGTCGGCCGGGATTGGCGGCTAGTGGCCAAAATACTCCCTAAAGGGTGAGTTATGTCCCCAGCTAAAAATTGGAATTGAAATTCATAAGAGGTAGGTAGAGAAAACCATGTTTACCGGGATCATCAGGGCGGTTGGGACGGTAGTGGCATTGCAACGCAAGGGGAGTGAGGCCGCCCTTCGCATCGATAGCGGTAAACTGGATCTTGCGGAGGTCGGTATTGGGGATAGTATTGCGGTCAGTGGGGTCTGCTTGACGGTGGCTCGGCTCGCCAACCAGGTTTTTGACTTTGATGTTTCCCAAGAGACCCTGTCTCGCACCGTATTGGGGAAGTTGCAGCCTGGCGAGGGGGTCAATCTGGAACCGGCCCTGACCCTCAAAGATCATCTCGGCGGACATTTGACCAGTGGCCACTGTGATGGCGTAGGGAGGGTGGTCGAGCGCACCTCAGTGGGAGAAAGTGTGCGTTTTTCTATCCGCGCCCCGGCAGGCCTTGCCAAGTACATCGCCGAGAAAGGCTCCATTGGGGTCGATGGTGTGAGCTTGACTGTCAACGGGGTGAAGGGAAATCTCTTTGAGGTCAATATTATTCCCCATACCCTGCAAGCCACCACCTTGAATGAATACCGTCCGGGACGGGAGGTGAATTTGGAGGTGGACCTTTTGGCCCGTTATTTGGAGCGTTTATTACTGGGTGACTCGGCCGCCACCACCCGGCCAAGTCTCGATGAGGCCTTTCTGGCCCGTTACGGTTTTAGCAAGTAATTGATTATGCCTTTAAGCGAAATAGAAGCCATCATCCAGGATCTCCGGGAAGGAAAGATGGTGATCCTGATGGACGATGAGGACCGGGAGAATGAGGGGGATCTGATCATGGCGGCCTCCCAAGTGAAAGCCCCGGATATTAACTTTATGGCCCGCTATGGACGGGGGCTGATTTGTTTGACCCTGACCGAGGAGCGCTGCCGCCAATTGCGGCTGCCCTTGATGGTGTCAGATAGCAACGCCAAACACAGTACCAATTTTACCCTTTCCATTGAGGCGGCAACGGGGGTCACTACAGGTATTTCCGCCGCGGATCGAGCCCGGACCGTGCAAGTGGCGGTGGCCCCGGAGGCTAGACCCGAGGATCTGATCCAACCGGGCCATATTTTTCCCCTCATGGCCCGGCCGGGGGGCGTGCTCACCCGGGCTGGCCACACCGAGGCGGGCTGTGATTTGGCGCGACTGGCGGGTCTTGAACCGGCGGCGGTGATTGTTGAAATCCTCAATGAAGATGGGACCATGGCCCGTCGCCCGGATCTGGAAGTCTTTGCCGAGCGCCACGGCTTGAAATTGGGCACTATTGCCGATCTGATTCGTTATCGTCTGGAGCATGAGCGGTCTGTGGCCCGGGTGGCGGAGTGCGCCTTGCCCACGGAACAGGGGCTGTTCCGTCTTTTGGCCTACCAGGATCTAGTGGATCAGCAACTCCATCTGGCCTTGGTCAAGGGGGAACTCCATCCGGAAGAGCCCACCTTGGTGCGGGTTCACATGGCCGATACCCTTTGCGATATTCTCCAAGTACGGCGTGGCGATTGCGGCTGGCCCCTGAATGATGCCATGAATCGCATTGCGCAGGCGGGTACCGGGGTGGTGGTGATCCTCCGCCGGCAGGAGTCTCCTAGGGATCTGATGCAGCGCATTCAAGACTATCAGTTGGAGGATCAAGGGGTGCGCCTGCCCCGGCAGGAGCCCTCCAGCGACTTGCGGACCTATGGAGTCGGCGCCCAGATTCTGACCGATTTGGGGATACGAAAGATGCAGGTCATGGGCGCCCCCCGGCGGATGCACGGACTGGCGGGTTTTGGCCTGGAAGTGGTGGAATATGTCACTTGACTCTTTTGCAGGGAGCGAAATGGGAGACAAAGGGACTCTTCAAAGGGAAGTCCAAGGATGGATTGCTGGCGTGGACGAGGTGGGCCGGGGTCCCTTAGCCGGTCCGGTTGTCGCCGCGGCGGTGATTCTGGATCCGGGGCACCCCATCGCCGGAGTGAAGGACTCCAAGCAGTTGACGCCTCTGGCGCGGGAGCGTTTAGCCGCACTCATTCAAGCCCAGGCTGTGGCCTGGGCCTTAGGGCGGGCTGAAGTAGAAGAGATCGAACAGCTCAATATCTTTTGGGCCAGCCTGCTAGCCATGGAGCGGGCCGTTGCGGCCCTTTCAGAGGCCCCCTCCCTGGTTCTCGTGGATGGCAAGCACTGTCCCCCTGCCGCCTGCCCGGTGCGGGCCGTGGTCAAGGGAGACCAAAAGGTTATGGCTATCGCCGCCGCCTCCATCGTGGCCAAAGTGGCCCGGGATGCGGAGATGGTTGCATTGGAGAAACGTTATCCCGGTTATGGTTTTGGCACTCACAAAGGCTATCCGACCCGGGCCCATTTGGCTGCCCTGGAAAAGTTAGGTCCCTGTCCTATCCACCGCCGCTCCTTTCGAGCAGTGAAGGAAATAGCATTTCTCGTTTAAATGAGACCTCGGAAGCCGTTGGAAAATTCTTTTAGGGTGGATTATGCAGGGAAAACTCACCGCTGCTCACTAATTCTCATAAAACAAAAAAGCTAACCAAGTTAGTTGATTGTCAGCCTACCTCAAAATTGGTGATCTTGTGTAACCGATTGAATAACGCCGCTTCTCAAAATTTCATGCGTTAGCCCTGGATAAAGCCCCAGTTTCCCAGCTGGGGTTCCATCGTTTATAGTCCTGTAACTTTATCACGACTTCCCTGCCTTGGGTTCGCCGATCACTGACTCTCTTCTTTAGGTATTTGCCAGATCGAGGTGTCTGCTAGATCGAAGACGGCCACAATATGGCGCGTATTTATTGAAGTGTCTGTCCTGGAGGTTGGCGAGCAGAGAAGCTTAACCCCCTTCCAGGAATCAGGCAAATATTCGACGCGGAACTGCCTATGTTCAAGCATCTCAACGTCAATCCATACATCACCGTTGGCAGCCTGCCTTACCTTATTAATGTGCTCAATTCCTAGCATCTGCCCGGTATCCAGCAGAACGCCAAAAAACCACGTGTCGTTCATCATCCTCTCAATAAACCAGGCTGGTAGAAGTTCCTCAGCCTTTGCGACCTCTGTAGCCCTTGTTACGTTGTCTTCGTCTAGACTCATTGGGGGTATTCCTCTTTATAAAAATTTTATCGTTTATACTATCGTTTATACTACAGCTATAAGCTGGGTTTATAATCTTTTGTACGCTCCTTCCTTCTATAAGGGTGCTTAAGATAGTCTAGCCACTTCACATTGCCGCGGGTCACCTGCCGTTTATCTCCAGGAACTTCATTAAAGTCTAGGAGGCAAAGCAGCATTCGTTATTCAGAGCTTCCTCAGGTAAAACGCATGAATGAGACCGATTTAATCTCCGGGTTCAATGAACCCTTTAGTGCTTTAAGCCATCTGCTGGGCGCTGGCGTGTTTTTGTTATTGTCCTTTCCTCTATTGAGATTAGGCTGGGGAAATCTTCCGAAATTGATGGCATTGGGGGTTTTCGCTTTGGCCAGTGTGTTTATGCTCTCTGTAAGTGGGATCTATCATGGGCTATCTCCCAAAGGGAGCATTTTGCAGCGACTTGATCATTCGGCAATATTTATTTTAATCGTGGGCACAATGACTCCTATCCACCAAATGTTGTTCCAAGGGGTTATGCGCTGGGGGTGGCTGCTGCTGGTGTGGCTGATCGCGATAACGGCCCTAACCCTTAAAAATATGTTTTTTACTTCCTTTCCAGAAGGGTGGGGGCTAGCCTTGTTTTTGGGCCTCGGGTGGCTTGGAGCGGTCTCTGTAGGGATACTCTGGTATCGAAAAGGCAGCGCCTTCATCAAGCCATTACTCGTTGGAGGCTTGGCCTACACCGTAGGCGCCATTTTAGAATTTGCTGGGCAGCCGCTTTTTCTTCGTGAGATCTTGGGGCCACACGAGTTATTTCACCTGGCGGTACTAATAGGGTTAGGCTTTCATTGGAAGTTTATTCATACCATGGCGCGTAGGGATAATCTTTCTACCTCAAGGCCGAATAGAAGGAAATGGCGCGCCATGGCCCCGTGAACAATGACGCCTCAATCCAGTGCTAGCGGGAATCCGCTCAACCGCTCCTTGCTTGAGCTCCGGGGTGTACTTTTGTTTTGCCATCATTCACCTCACTCTCTGCTCGTTTCTATTCTATCTTAGTGAGGCTACTTTCTACGAGCAGACCAGGTGCTCAACAGCACAATACCCGCCAGCGCAGAAAAAACCGAGGCGGACAAAATGCCTATTTTGGCGGCGTTGATGAGACTGGGGCTGAAAGCCAGGTTGGCAATAAACAGCGCCATCGTGAAGCCGATGCCTGCGAGGAGGCCACCGGCAGTCAGCAACACCCAGTTGAGATCCGGAGGACGTATCGCCATGCCCGTGTGCACAGCCAGCCAACTGAAGATCAAGACTCCTAGCGGTTTGCCCAGCGCGAATCCCACAAATACAGCCAGGGTGACGGCGTTTTCCAACCCGGCGAAAGCGAGGGGCACTCCAGCATTGGCAAATGCAAAAAGCGGCATGATCACGAATCCAACCCAGGGGTGCAATATCATCTCAAGCCGCTCAACTGGCGACAGCGCTTCACGCGCCGCAACCTCCGCCATTCGTAATGCCTTGCGATCCTCAGAGTCACCACTCCAGTGATCGCCGGGTGGATACGCCTCCACGCGATCCAAAATGGCATGCAAACGCTCGTCGCTCACCCATCTGCGGGTCGGCGCCATTAAGCCGAGGATGATGCCGGTCACGGTGGCATGGATCCCGGAGATATCCACTGCGATCCAGATCAACCCTCCCCCTATAAAATAGATCGCCATGCTACGGACGCCGAGCAGCGCTATGGCGCGCACGATAACGATACCCATGGCAGCTAGAGCGAGCGCCTTCCAACTGATGTGACTACTGTAGCCAATAGCTACCACCAGAATAGCGCCGATATCGTCAATAATGGCCAGGGACAGCATGAACACTCGCAGACTCTGGGGAATGCGCGACCCTAACAGCGCCAGACAACCGATGACAAAGGCGGTGTCGGTGGCCATCACCGTGCCCCAACCATTCTGGCCGGGTTGGCCTAACTGGAGCATCAAGTAGAAGAGAGCAGGCACGAGCATACCACCCAAGGCCGCCATAATAGACAGCGCGGCCAGACGTGGATTGCGCAATTCGCCAAACACCAGTTCCCGTTTGAGTTCCAGGGCGACAAGAAAAAAGAACAGGGTCATTAAAGCGTCGTTGATCCATTCACGCAGCGAACGGGTGAATTCCAATGGGCCGATCTGAAGACCCACCGGCGTTTCCCAAACCTCTAGGAAAGGATGGCTCCATAAGGAGTTGGATAGCACCAACGCCGACAGGGTAAACAGTAGAAGCACCAAACCCGCCATGGACTCGATGCGCAAGAATCGGGCAATGGGCTTGGTCAACCAATCAATGCGTTCCTGGGGGAGCAGGGAAGTTTGTTTGTTAATCGGCGAGCCTTTCCTCATCTTTTCTGCCATCGAATGGGGGTCCATTTTCAGAATGCATTGAAGGAGCACAAGGAAGTGCGACGCCCCCCCAGCGAGAGTGCGCAGCTTGCGGAGCCGCGAGCGCGAGGGTCAGGATGACTTGCGTTTCGCGTAGTTGCCCAGCACGGTTTCAACCAAGTTTGATAGCGTTCGGTTTTCCCTCTTAGCCAACTTTTGAAGTTGCTTTTTGAGATCGGCATCAACCCGTACATTTAAATATTCCCTTGCCATTGCTGTTAAAGCCCTGTTGTATTACGATTGGGATATGGTAACGCAACGGGCCTACAAATTCAGGTTTTACCCAACGCCCCAGCAAAAGCGGCAATTGGCTATTGAATTCGGCCATGCTCGCTATGTGTGGAATTGGGCGTTGGAGGCCCGAACGAAGGCGTATAAAGAGGATGGCGAGTCGCTGAATACGATAAGCCTCAGTCGCCAATTGACGGTACTTAAAAAGACGGCGTGCCCCTGGCTGAGTGAAGCCACCGCCGGTTGCCATACCCAGAAATTGCGAGACCAAGATACAGCCTTTAAGCATTTCTTTGCCGGTCGAGCGAAATACCCACGATTTAAGAAGCGTCATCAGACTCAATCGGTACGCTATCAACTCGATCAACGCCATGTGGCGAAGAACTTCAACGCCGAAAACCAACGGTTGAAACTGCCCAAGCTTGGGGCACTGAAGATCAAGTGGTCTCGGAATGTGGGCGGTATCCCTAAAATGGTGACAGTGAGTAAAGACCCCGCTGGCCGTTATTTCGTCAGCATGGCCTGCGAGGTGGAGATTACGGCGCTGCCTACCCGCAAGAATGCGATTGGGGTGGATGTGGGCGTCAAGGATGTGGTGGTGACCTCTAGCGGGGATAAGTCCGGCGCGCCTAAATACACTTACCAGTACGCACGGCAATTGAAAATGGCGCAGCCTCGCTTTCTGAGTGCGAGACTATTCAAGAGTTCATGCGAGGGTGTCAAGTTTTTTGTGTAACTAATTTTCACTTGGGCATCCGCTCAGCGAAGAGGATGACGAATTGATTGAGGGCGGCCTTCCAGTCCCGAATGGGTTGAGTCCATTTTTTGGTGATATTGTTCAGGGCCAGATAGAGCACCTTGAAAATGGCTTCATCCGTGGGGAAAGCGCCCCGGTTTTTCAAGACTTTTCGTAGTGAATAGTTCAAGGATTCGATGGCGTTGGTGGTATAAATGGCTCGCCGGATCTGGGGTGGGTAATCAAAGAAGACCGTCAGCCGTGACCAATCGGCCCGCCAGCTGGGGCTGATGGCCGGATATGTCTCATCCCAACGCGCTGAGAAGCGCTCTAGGGCCTGTTCGGCCTCGGCCAGGGTCGCGGCGCCATAGATGGCCCGCAGGTCGGCCGCCACGGCCCGGCGCTGTTTCCAGGGGACATACTTCAGCGAGCCGCGCACCTTGTGCACGATGCACAGCTGAACCTGGGCCTGTGGAAACACCGCCTCGATGGCCTCAGGCAGGCCCTTGAGCCCGTCCACGCAGGCAATAAAGCAATCCTCGACCCCCCGGTTTTTCAGCTCATTGAATACCGACAGCCAGAATTTAGCCCCTTCGTTTTCACTCATCCACATCCCTAACAGCTCTTTCTCTCCCTCTAGATTGACCCCCAGGGCTAAGTACACTGCTTTCGTTTTCACCATGCCCTCCTGGCGTGATTTCACAAACAAGGCATCAAAATATAGGATGGGATAGACGGCCGATAGGGGCCGGCTTTGCCAGGCCCGCACCTCCTCCAACACCGCATCGGTCACCTGGGAAATCAGCGCCGGGGAGACCTCCACCCCATAGAGCTCTTCCAGCTGCGCCTCAATCTCTCGGGTCGAGAGCCCCCGGGCATACAGCGCTAGCACCTTCTCATCAAAGCCCTCCAGCCGACGCTGACGTTTCTTGACCAATTGCGGCTCAAAATTCCCATTGCGGTCCCGTGGCACCTCGATTTCCAATTGCCCCGCCTCGCTCTGAACCCGCTTCTTGCTCTTGCCGTTGCGGCTGTTGCCACTGCCCCGACCTTCCTGAGCATGGGGCGCGTACCCTAGGTGCTCAGTCAGCTCAGCCTCCAAAACCCGCTCCACCAAGCGCTTGCTCAGCTGCTTCAATAACCCATGCTCGCCCAGAACCTCTTTCGGGCTATTGCACTCCTTCAGAAGTTCATCCAGCAACTCATCGGTCTTTTTTTCAATACTGGTCATCAGTGCTTTCTCCTTGTTGTTAATTACAGATCACCAGTTACACAGTTATTTGTACACCCCCAAAGCTTTATTTCGTCGATGCTCAATGTGCCTTCCGCGCCCCAGCCCTTTTTGCCCTCTGGGATATCCGGGCGGAACTTCTCATAGAGCTTATAGGCCACCTCGGCAAGACGGGTGGTGTCCATCGACCTGGCGAAATCCCTCATAGCCTTATAGGCATCATCAAGCGCATCGTCGAACTTTTTTTCCAGATACCGCTGTACGCTCTCCAGATTGATCGGCTTATCTTTGCTCAACGCCCGGATGCCTTCATGGGTCTGCTTGGCGGGTTTAATAGATCAATCTTGATGGCTTCTTCTTTGTGCATCCGGCGGCACTTTTCCTTGACCTCCTCGGGAGCAGGCTCGAATAATCCGAGCCGCTTGCTTTGGAGTAGGAGTTAAGGCCGGCCACTGCCCGGCCAAAGGTCAGCGCCTCATCAGGGTCAAAACCTAGGCTATACTATGTCTTTTTATCCCACCTCACTACAACACCATTTTCCAATGTAATACTCAAACCGTATTTGTTGCCACCTTGTTTATCATATTTCCATATCTCCTTCTTTTTAGTTTTTATAATTCCTTCTTCAATTCTTTCTTCTACTTCCCCTGGATTTCCAAGAGAATCTATTAGCTGATCATATGTCTGACCTTTCCAGAAACTTCCATTCATAAGTTCTTTTACTAGTTCTTCATCCCTATATTTATTCATTAATTTTTCACGGCGTCTTTTCCTTTTCACCACCTTCCTCCAAATAACTATACCGGTTATCACCCCTATCCCAACAACTATAGGAACCCAGCCCACAGATTCACCAATCTCAGCTATTATGTTTATTATTACGTAAGCAGCTAATCCTACTACTGCTGTTGTTATTATTACCCACAGCACTACCTTCTTCATGCGTCTATCCATACTCACCTCTTTATTTTCTCTAACCCTCTATATAGCCTCCATGTCGCGAACTCATCAACAGCCCATCCCTTTTAAAAAACTATCGGCAGACCCCTCAAGACTTTCTTCCGTCATGGCTTCGACTTCATCTGCCACGTCCTGCTCAACATTCAGGACAAGTTTGAACAGTTCCACTGGCTGTTAAGATTTCTGTCGTGTACATAGCTTATAAATAGGAACCGCTATAACCCCAATTAACCCACGCCCTCATAAACGACGGCCAAAGGCAGCTCCAGATTCAGCGAAGGTAGCGTAGCGGTTTCGCCGCCCTCATAAATATCCACCTCCCAGACGCCAGTGCGACTACACCGGTAGACCTCCACCTGGGGCCTGTCCTGGGCCACCAGCACATACTCCTTAAGGCTTTCCAGGTACTGATAGGCTATCCGTTTCTCACGCCGATCAATATTTTCCGTGGCCGGCGACAGCACTTCCACGATGAGGGAGGGCGCATTGAGGAACAGGGCCTTGTCATCCCGTGGCTCGCAGGTGACGACAATATCCGGATAATAGAAGGCTTCGGCCTTGTCTACCCGAACCTTCATGTCGGCCATAAAAGCCTGGCAGGGGCTGCCCCGGAGGTGGGCATGAAAGAGCGAGGCGATATTGAGGCTGATGGTATTGTGGGCGCGGCTGGCGCCGACCATGGCGAATAGTTGGCCGGCGATATATTCATGGCGGATCTCGCTGGCCTGCTCGCCGGCAAGATACTCTTGAATGCTGATGGTGGGTAGCAGGGCATGAGAAGCCATGGCGGTAGACTCCAAAACTGAATGGAAAGCTATTTCATCATAGCAAGTCCTCCCTGGAGAGGCGATGGTTGGCGAAGGTCAAAGTCCGGCGGTTTGTCTATCCGGCCAATATCAGGGAAAATATAAGGTTATCGTTTTTTGGCCCCTACAGCCTTCCTGGGCGTCTCTCCAAGGGACGCTAGGCTGATATAGACGATTGTGTATTCACTCTTATTTGAAGTTTTTAAAGTATGTCGCCAGCAGAATTCGCCCGAGAAATCCAGAAAAGAAGGACCTTTGCCATTATCTCCCACCCGGATGCGGGTAAAACAACCCTCACCGAGAAGTTACTGCTTTTCGGCGGGGCGATTCAGCTTGCCGGCACGGTGAAGTCCCGCAAGGCGGCCCGCTATGCCACTTCGGACTGGATGGAATTGGAAAAGCAGCGGGGAATTTCGGTCACTTCCTCGGTGATGCAATTCCCCTATAAAAATTCCATCATCAATCTGTTGGATACGCCGGGGCACGCCGATTTTTCCGAGGATACCTACCGGACCCTGACCGCTGTGGATTCGGCCTTGATGGTCATTGATAGCGCCAAAGGCGTGGAGGAGCGGACCATCAAATTGATGGAAGTTTGCCGCTTGCGCAACACCCCAATTCTGACTTTTATTAATAAGTTGGATCGAGAAGGTCGAGAACCCATTGAGCTCCTAGATGAGATCGAGCAAGTGCTGCAAATTCGCTGCGCGCCCGTGACTTGGCCTATTGGGATGGGGAAGCGCTTTAAAGGGATTTTCCATCTAGGCCACAACAGCATCCATTTGTTTAGCCCTACCCACGGGGGAAAGGTTAAAAGCGGGGAGCAGATCCAAGGGTTGGATAACCCCCGCCTGGATGAAGTGTTAGGCAGCCAGGCAGAGGAACTCCGGGAAGAAATCGAACTGGTGCAAGGCGCCAGCCACCCCTTTGATAAGGAAGCTTTTCTGGCGGGAGAGCAGACTCCTGTGTTCTTTGGATCGGCCATGAATAATTTTGGCGTGGAAGAGCTGCTGGACGTTTATGAGGATTACGCCCCCCCTCCCCAAGCCCGCGAGACAGTGACCCGCAGGGTAGCGCCCGAGGAGCCGAAATTCAGCGGCTTTGTGTTTAAGATCCAAGCCAACATGGACCCCCAGCACCGGGACCGGATTGCCTTTTTGCGGGTTTGTTCCGGCAGTTACCAGAAGGGGATGAAGTTGCGGCATGTGCGGCTAGGAAGGGAGGTGCAAATCGCCAATGCCCTGACTTTCATGGCGGGCGAGCGGGAACAAGCGGAGACCGCCTGTCCTGGTGACATTATCGGCCTTCATAACCATGGCACTATCCAAATCGGCGACACCTTTACCCAAGGCGAAGATTTGCAATTTACCGGGATTCCCCATTTTGCCCCGGAACTCTTTCGCCGGGTTCGCCTGAAAGACCCCCTGCGCATGAAGGCCCTGCTCAAGGGACTGCAACAGCTAAGCGAGGAAGGGGCTACCCAGCTCTTTCGTCCCCTAGTGGGTAACGACTTGATCCTAGGGGCGGTAGGGGTGCTCCAGTTCGATGTGGTGGCCCATCGTTTGAAGCACGAATATGGTGTGGATTGTGGCTATGAGAATGTCCAGGTGGTGACCGCCCGCTGGGTGAGCTGTGACGATCCCAAACGGTTAGAGGAATTTCGCACCAAAGCCGCTGCCCAATTGGCTTTGGATGGGGCCGGGGATCTCACCTATTTGGCGCCGACCCGGGTCAACCTGGATCTCACCATGGAACGCTGGCCTGAGGTGACTTTCCACGCCATCCGCGAGCACGCCCTCAGCCTGGAAAGCGGCGAGCAACTCATTGCCAACGGCTAATACCAATTTAACAAAAGAATGCAATTTATTAAGGTTGTCAGTGTTTGTTTACATTAGACCTATATAGTGCAAAATTACATGAAATCAGTATAAGTATCTGGGCAAATCCCACAGGGTTCCCCCTCAATGGGAACCCCGATATTACCCCTCGATTACTCTAAATCGAATATCCCGGCCTACCCACGTTGCGGTTAACTCATGGTCGTAGCGGCGTGGGGTGGCGTAGGCGGTCAGCCAAAAGTCATCCCCCAGTCTTCGAGGGGTGACGGTGGCCTCAAAAATCCCTTTTTCTCCCGTGGGAGACATGAATATTTTCTCAAAGGACGGGCCGTCTTGGTTCAAGTTGGTGAGAAGATAAACGCCCCGAGGCGGCGGGCTTTGGTAATCCACCCTAACACGGAAGGTAAGGGAGGTCCCTTGGCGTACTGAATGGGGGTGCTCGGTGAAAATATCTCCTTCAATCAAGGGGGGTTGGTGATTAATCCTCAGAGAATCGATGCTGGCGGCGTGGATTTTGCTGACGGCCTCCGGCGGATAGCGGGTCGTCCAAGCCGGATCTGAAGATGCTAAGCGGGTCCGCAGCGTATTAATGGTGTCCGGTATCCCCACGTGGGGATAAATGTAATGGTCTTTCAGTTTCAGCTTCGTGTTTATCCGGTGGACGATGGTATCGAAGCTGTCTTGGGGGCACCCGAAAAGCAGCAAATAAGCCACCACCAGTGAACCGGAACGGCCGATGCCCGCATGGCAGTGGACGAAGACGGACCTTTTTTGTTCTATATGACAAGCCATCCACTGGACCGCCTCCCAGAGCCGGGCTTCTTCGAGGGGGTTGTGAGAAAAGTCCTGGAAAGGAAAATGGGCGTAGTCGATGCCCGAATTGAGCAAGGCAGGGTGGGGATCCCTTTCCTCAGCGGCATTGAGCACCGCCCGGATACCCTGTCTTTCCAAGAGCCCTTCAGCATCCTCCGGATGAAGTTTGGGATTGGCGGCCGCCGCCGCATTGCCAATATAAAGGTAGGGCTCGATTTCCGTAATCATGGGTCCCAGAGTCCAGCTTTCATGGGCTCTGGGCTCACAGATGGCAACCTCGGTTTCAAACAGGGGAATGGATTGAGCGCTGGCGGATAGCTCTATCCCAATCCTATAGGGGCCTGGCCGGGGAGGCAAAAAAGTAACTTTGAACTGGCGGCGCGGCCCTTGCTGCTGGGTCAGGCCCATGGGAATACGCTGCCGAGAACCATCTAAGTGGGAAATCTCTAGAGCAAACTGGATTTCTGGCCAATCGGATTCTGCCTCGATGGTGGCGGTCAGAGGAAACCGGGGCAACAGAAAATTGTTGGACAGGGGCGGGGCAAAGTGAAGGGCGCAGACACGCACATATCGCTGATCTCCCGTAGGGGAGGCAAAAGTTACAAGGTTGCCTTCTTCATTTGCGAGGGAGGGATTAAATGATGGCATCTTCCTCGTTTTGAGTTGCTTGGAATGGATCTTAGTTTACCAAATTGAAGGGGTTGCCATTCGAATAGGCGTTAAAAGCTTTGGGTAGTATTCCAGATCAGGAGATTCCAAGCATTGTTTTGCCGGATACGCGACGCTTAATCCGGCCTACGGGCGGTTTATGAGCGCCTCCTCGTAGACCGGACCGATTCGCTGGGAGCGAATCGGGACCTCCGCAGGAGGCCCGAAGGGGGCGCGCATCAATAAGGCCTTGAGGCCGTTTCCGGCAAGGTCATTTGCCCGAAATAGCTAGGCTTAGCCTTCCCTTCATTTACTCAATTCTCCCCATTTAAAACACGATCAAAGCTTCGCCCTCTCTGTCGTCCCGTCCGACGGTCACGACCTTCCCTTTTTATACCAATTTTATGTGATTTTGCATTGTATAGATTCAATTTAAACAAACACTTGAGGCCTTAATAAATTGCATTCTTTGATTAAATTGGTATTAAACAAGGCGTCAATCCTGACGATAAAGTCAGGGACCCCTGAATTTTTCGACAAGCTTGTGGGCCTGGACCTGGTCTGCTCAAGCCGTTCAATATCAAACGAAAAATAATCCAATGAATGGAGACTTACCATGGTTAAGGCGATAAGCCAAGAGGGTCAACAACCGGGCGAGTCCTTGCCCAGGTTGCCGCTGGCCGGTTATCGGCTGATTTTTTCCATGCCCGAGGCGACCGTTTTGCCTGCCTATGCCGGGTCCGCCTGGCGCGGGGTATTGGGCCGGGCGCTGAAACAGACCGTCTGTGTGGCTCGGGGCACTCCTTGCGGGGAATGCATGCTCGCCCGCTCCTGCGTCTATCCTTATATTTTTGAAACCCCTCCGCCGCCTGACAGCCGCAAGATGCGCCGCTACAATGCCGCGCCTCATCCCTTCGTGCTGGTTTTAGAGGAGAACTCAACCGCCAGCACAAGATATACCCTTGGCCTGACCTTGTTTGGGCGGGGCAATCGCTATCTACCTTATTTTATCCATGCGTTTATCCGGGCCGGAGAACAGGGGATCGGACCCCGGCGACAAAATTTCCAACTCCTGGAAGTGCAGCAGCGCGAAAATTTATCCCCAGATCGTTGGTTGACGATTTTTCAGCCGGATAAAAAGCTAACGCCATGGCCTGAGCGAATGCCGCCCATACCGCCGTTGCCGGAGGCAGTGCAAATTCATTTCCAAACCCCCCTGCGTTTAAAGCGAGAAGGTCGCAATGTGCGCCCCCAGGATTTCTTCTTTGCCGATTTATTCGGGAATTTACTGCGCCGTTTCTCCATGCTGACTTACTTTCACACCGACACCCCCTTGGAGGCGGATTTCGCCGGACTGATGGCAAAGGCCCGGACGGTGAAATGCCGCCATGGGGATCTTTATTGGAAGGATTGGACCCGTTACTCCTCCCGCCAGCGAACCACCATGCAAATGGGAGGGCTGCAAGGTACGGTCGTCCTTGAGGGGGCCCAGATAGCCCCTTTTTGGCCTTACCTTTGGCTAGGTCAATGGACCCATGCCGGCAAGAACACCAGCATGGGCTTAGGGCGCTATCGGTTGGAGGCCGCCGCAAGCTTGCCGGAGCGGACATTGAAGACTCCATGACCGATGATTCTAGAAACGGCAGTTGACCCCTTGGATTGCGTAGGGTGCGCAGAGCATAGCGATGCGCACCATCGAATGGGCAAGAGAGACCAGTAAAAGAGGGGGCTATCTCAAATAGCCGAAGAAAATCCTGATGACTAATTCCAATAATCCATCTCAACCGCGCCATTATCCCCGCCGCATCTTGCTGGCGGTAACGGGGCTCTCGCGAGGGTGTCAAGTTTTTTGTGTAACTAATTTTCACTTGGGCATCCGCTCAGCGAAGAGGATGACGAATTGATTGAGGGCGGCCTTCCAGTCCCGAATGGGTTGAGTCCATTTTTTGGTGATATTGTTCAGGGCCAGATAGAGCACCTTGAAAATGGCTTCATCCGTGGGAAAAGCGCCCCGGTTTTTCAAGACTTTTCGTAGTGAATAGTTCAAGGATTCGATGGCGTTGGTGGTATAAATGGCTCGCCGGATCTGGGGTGGGTAATCAAAGAAGACCGTCAGCCGTGACCAATCGGCCCGCCAGCTGGGGCTGATGGCCGGATATGTCTCATCCCAACGCGCTGAGAAGCGCTCTAGGGCCTGTTCGGCCTCGGCCAGGGTCGCGGCGCCATAGATGGCCCGCAGGTCGGCCGCCACGGCCCGGCGCTGTTTCCAGGGGACATACTTCAGCGAGCCGCGCACCTTGTGCACGATGCACAGCTGAACCTGGGCCTGTGGAAACACCGCCTCGATGGCCTCAGGCAGGCCCTTGAGCCCGTCCACGCAGGCAATAAAGCAATCCTCGACCCCCCGGTTTTTCAGCTCATTGAATACCGACAGCCAGAATTTAGCCCCTTCGTTTTCACTCATCCACATCCCTAACAGCTCTTTCTCTCCCTCTAGATTGACCCCCAGGGCTAAGTACACTGCTTTCGTTTTCACCATGCCCTCCTGGCGTGATTTCACAAACAAGGCATCAAAATATAGGATGGGATAGACGGCCGATAGGGGCCGGCTTTGCCAGGCCCGCACCTCCTCCAACACCGCATCGGTCACCTGGGAAATCAGCGCCGGGGAGACCTCCACCCCATAGAGCTCTTCCAGCTGCGCCTCAATCTCTCGGGTCGAGAGCCCCCGGGCATACAGCGCTAGCACCTTCTCATCAAAGCCCTCCAGCCGACGCTGACGTTTCTTGACCAATTGCGGCTCAAAATTCCCATTGCGGTCCCGTGGCACCTCGATTTCCAATTGCCCCGCCTCGCTCTGAACCCGCTTCTTGCTCTTGCCGTTGCGGCTGTTGCCACTGCCCCGACCTTCCTGAGCATGGGGCGCGTACCCTAGGTGCTCAGTCAGCTCAGCCTCCAAAACCCGCTCCACCAAGCGCTTGCTCAGCTGCTTCAATAACCCATGCTCGCCCAGAACCTCTTTCGGGCTATTGCACTCCTTCAGAAGTTCATCCAGCAACTCATCGGTCTTTTTTTCAATACTGGTCATCAGTGCTTTCTCCTTGTTGTTAATTACAGATCACCAGTTACACAGTTATTTGTACACCCCCGCTCTCGCCCCAAGTGGTGACCGAAACGGTGTATGCCTTGGCCCAGGCCGGTGATGATGCTTTACCGACCGAGGTCCATGTGTTGACCACCGAGGAGGGGGCCGAGCGGGCGCATTTGACCTTGCTTTTCGAGGAACCGGGGTGGTTCCGCCGCTTGTGCCAGGATTATGGACTGGAGGGTGTCCACTTCGATGACTGTTCCATTCACCGGCTCACGGATCAGGACGGCCGGCCGTTGAGCGATATCCGCACCCCCGAAGATAATCAGCAAGCCGCCGACGCCATTACCGACTACGTGCGGATGTTGACCGCCGACCCGGAAAGCTGCCTGCACGTTTCCATCGCCGGCGGGCGCAAGACCATGGGGTTTTATGCCGGTTATGCCCTGTCCCTGTTTGGTCGGCCCCAGGACCGGCTCTCCCATGTCCTGGTTTCCCCTCCCTATGAATCCCATCCGGATTTTTTTTACCCCACCCCCTATTCCCGGGTGATCTACACGCCGGGACCGGATAGCCGACCGTTGGATACCCGGCAGGCCCAGGTGACATTGGCGGAGATTCCCTTCGTGAGCCTGCGCCACGGGATACCCGAGGGGTTGTTGGCGGGTAAGGCCAGCTTCAGCGGCACCGTAGCGGCAGCCCAAAGGAGGCTGGGGCCACCGGATCTGGTAATTGACACCACACGGCGTCAAATCCTGTGTAGTGGCGAAGTGATTCCTTTGCCACCGGCAGACTTTGCTTTCTATCTATGGTTCGTCCGGCGAAAGTTACAGCAATTACCTCTCCTTCACTGGAGCGAAGCCCCCGCGCAGGATTTTATAAACCTTTATCGTTCCGTGACAGGTGAGCTGTCAGGCAACATAGAGCGAGTGGAAATGGCTCTCAGATCGGGTTTTACCAAGGAATATTTCGAGCAGAGAAAGAGTCGGGTCAATAGTGGAATTACCCGTGTGCTGGGTGTTCGCGCACAACCTTACTTATTGCAGGCGAGTGGTAATCGGCCCCGGACTCGGTTTGGACTGGCATTGCCAGTTGAGCAAATAAGAATTCTACCTACTGAAACCAGCAAGGACCTAGCTGCATTATGAATAAAAATATCCCCAGTTTCGATGAAGTGATCTTAGGCTGTTTTTTCCAGGATCTAGGCAAGTTTATGCAGCGAGCCCATGGCGCCGTCAGCCAGATGCCCGCTGAAGTCCGCCAACGGGAATCGGTGCTATTGCCCGTTTACAATGGGCGTTATGGTTATAAGCATGTGCTATGGAGCGAAGCCTTTTTCCATTGGATGGAGCGGCAAGGTCTTTCTTTCCCTGGTGGAGTGAACCTCAATCAAGTCCGTAACATGGCGGTATTTCACCACAAACCCGAAGCCTTTGGCGCTTTGGGTCGGTTGGCTGCCGAGGCAGATCGTTTATCCTCGGGCATGGATCGGAAGGCCCAGGATGAAGAAGATGAATTAAAGACTGGGGAAAGAGGGTGGGATCATTTTATCAAAACTCCCTTGGTTTCTACTTTCAGCCAAGTGGATCTGGGACTCGGTGAGCCGCAGCGGCGCTATCACCCTTTACTGGAATTAAATCCCCATGAAAACATCCAGCCTCGCCCTTTAGAGGCGCTGGCGATTGATAGCTATCCTGCCCAGTATCGTCAGCTTTGGAAAGGGTTTTGCGGCGAATTTACGCGCCTTTGCCAAGAGATGAATAACCTCCCCCTTTTCCATGAGTCGCTGTTAAGCCTTTCGGAGCGCTACACCTGGGCAATCCCGTCTTCCACGGTGGATCTGCCTGACATCTCGCTGCATGACCACAATCAAACGGTGGCCGCCATTGGCGCTTGTCTCTATCAGTTCCATGAAGCCCGAAGGGAATTAGATAATGAGGCCGCGATTCGGGATCGGGAAATCCCTAAATTCCGATTGTTAGTAGGCGATCTTTCGGGAATTCAGCACTCTTTGTTTTTACTGGCCCACCAGCAGGTTAAAGGGGTGAATAAAATCCTTCGGGCGCGTTCCTTTCTCATGGGCATGATCCTGGAAGCGGCGGCCTTGCTTTGCCGGGAAACGTTGCTAGCGTCTCCCTACCAATTCATTCAACGGGCTGGCGGCCGCTTTGTGCTGTTGCTGCCTACATCCGAAGGACTTGAAGGGCAAGTGGCGCAGCTCCGGCGGAGAATTGATAGCTGGATGCAGAACCGTTATTTGGGGGAATTGTCGTTAAATCTGGCTTTATCTCCTCTGTTTGCGGGGAAGGATTTCTTGGGGGGGCAATTTCAGCAGGTTTATGAATCCTTAGTGCTAAATTTGGAGGAGGCCAAACAAACAGCCTTGGAGACTGCCTATCAAGCAGTGCAGCCGGTGACCTATGAGGAGCTTGGCCCCTGCCAGGTCTGCGATCGTCGCCCCGCAGTCCATTACGAACAAGGAGAGGATGGCGCCGAAATTCGTCGCTGCTCGGTCTGCCATAAAGAGCAGCGGATAGGGGGTTGGCTACCCAAGACCCAGGGATTGAGTTGGCGGGAAGGAGGCCGGGCAAATAAGCGGGAAGAGCTTTTCTTTGATCGCTATGTGTTGAGGCTAGAGGAAACTGCTCCTAGGCCGCTACGCGAGCACCTTTCTGCTTGCCGCCTTTATCAAGGTGAAGGTGAGGCGATAGAGGATTCCTCTTTGGCCCAGCGTTATCTCGCCGCTTATGTCCCCCTGCTGGGGGAAGAAGAGGGATCTCGGCCAGAATATGCTTGTCTGAGCGAGGAAGCGAAAGCCGTGCAGGCGGGTGATCTCAAAACCTTTGAGCACTTGGCGGCTGAAGCCCGTGAAGCTGAGGGGGAAGGAGGAGACAAAAACCTTCTTGGCAAGCCCTTTCTAGCCGTACTGAAAGCCGACGTGGATCGGCTTGGGTTTATTTTTGGTCATGGCCTATGTGATCCCGATAAGCGGCAGGACCGGGCGACTATCAGTCGTTTCGCCCAACTTTCCCGAATGATGGACTTCTTTTTCACCGGGCGGCTTTATCAGCTATTGGCGACTCGGCATCGGGCCACCTACACCGTCTACGCCGGCGGGGATGATCTGCTCCTGATTGGCCCTTGGCGTCAAACCATCACTGAATTGCTCCCCGATCTTCACCAGGAATTCCGCCGTTATGTGGGCGATAACCCCAATATCACCCTCTCGGCAGGGGTGGAGTTGATCCAGGCCAATCAACCCTTGAACCGGGCCGTTTGGCGTGCCGAAGAACGATTGGAGCAGGCTAAAGGTGAGGGGATCAAAGACGAGGGTCATAAAGGTCGTAATCGAGTCTCCCTTTTTACCGGGCAGCCCCTGGTCTGGGAGCTGTTACCCGGTGTGCTGGAAGTCGCTGAAGATCTGCACCGACATCTTCGCAACAAGCTTGTGAGCACCTCATTTGTTTATAAGTTGCGGTATTTTTTGGAGCAGCGGCGGAAATTGGAACAGGAGAAGGATATGAACTGCGCCGATTGGCGTGCCCGCTGGGGTTATCACCTGGCCCGCCATATTGGTGAGCAGCGCGGTTTAACTTCCGCACAGCAAGCTGAATTGTCTTTTTTTTACAACCGCTTGCTGGGCTTAACGGTAGATCTGCGCCAGAAGGAGCAAATCGAATTGACAAGTCTTATTCCCATAAGCATTGCCCTTTACCGTAACCGGAGCTAATAAGGAGAATTGTTATGTCCTACCGTCCATTACCTCATCGTTCTTCAAGAGAACAAGGCCCCCCTCGGATACCCAAACCTGAAACACAATGCTATTTCGAAGCGGATGGGAAAACTCCTCGCGCGGCTTTAGTGGATGAAGAAGCTGAGCAACTTGCCCAAGAAATGTCGAAGGTTTCCCATACGCAGTTGAGGCGGTTTTATGGAGATGTGCTCAGTTTGCGAAGGCGGCTAGAAGCGAAAGCAAGCAAAATTGAAAAGGAGTCGCTGTTTCGTGAATTGCTGCCGGAATTCAAGATGCTCAAAGCCAAGGCAGTCTACGCCGATGGCCGCTTAGGTCATCGAGATTTTGCCCCCTTGCTCGGCTTTATTATCAATCATACCTACTCGGTGAGAAGAGTTGAGGAGTTTGATGCTTTCTGTAAGCACTTTCAAGCTGTTGTGGCATTTCATAAATTTTATGGGAAGAAAAAGTAAACGATGAGAAAGGACATAAAATACCTAACCACCCGCCATATTACTGGAGTCATCGACATTCTTTCGGGGCTGCATATTGGCGCTGGCAATGACGCCATAGAAATTGGCGGGATCGATAATCCAGTAATCAAACACCCTTTGACGGGGGAGCCTTATATTCCGGGTTCCAGCCTCAAGGGCAAGTTGCGTTCCTTGCTGGAATGGTCTTTGGGCAAGATCGAGGAAGACGGCAAGGTTTGGGGGAGTGATGGGGAAAAAAATTATGAGGACACCGATCCGGTGCTTCGAATCTTCGGCACCAGCCATAAAAAATGGCAAGGAGGGCCGACCCGGCTCATGGTGCGGGATGCCTTTCTAAATCCTGATTGGCTAGCTCGAGCGCCATTCGAAACATTATCTCTTGAGGAAAAAGCTGAAGTTACTATTGACCGGATCCAGGGAAAAGCCCGAAATGGAGGCTTACGGCAAACCGAGCGGGTGCCTGCGGGAGCGCAATTCCAAATGGAGCTTATCTTCAAGGTGTTTTCCATTGGAGAAGATGAGGGTGCAACAGATCTCCTGTGTCTTAACCGATTGCTGGAAGCGATGAAACTATTGGAGCAGGACGCCCTTGGCGGCTCAGGCTCCCGTGGTTATGGGCGGATATGTTTTTGCGATTTGAAGCTGGATAAACGGGATATTCAGGACTCTTTTGATGCCATTGAACATTTTGATAAAGAAAAGCCGATAAAGATTGTGACAGGAGTGGCGGCGTGACGGTCTGGTGTCTCCACCTGCACTTACAGGGACCTATTGCCACCCCCTTGCATTCGGGGACTTTATTTGGCCATCTTTGTTGGGCGCATCGCCTTATGAAGGGGGAGGATTCCCTGATCCGTTGGCTCAAAGCATTGCCAGAATCCCCCTGGCTTATCTCCGATGCCTTCCCTGCTGGGTGTTTGCCACGCCCCCTGTTGGCGCCGGAGCGGCTGCCCCGGCAAGCCCCGGAAGAAGATAAAGCGGCATTCACCGAGCGGTTGCAGAAAGCAAAAAAACAAAAAAAGCAGTCCTGGATATCGGTGCGGGATTTTCTCGCTCTGCGAGAGGGGTTGAGCGGAGAGGCTTTAAACTGGCGCCTGGCTGACGCTGACGAGCAAACTGCTGCCAACGGTAAAGTGGTTAGCTACCATCAACCTCATAACACCATCCACCGACTGACGGGGACTACTCCCGAGACCGGCGGACTCTATTTCATGGAAGAACGGTGGCATGGGAAAGGAGCAGAAAAGTTGGATGTCTATCTCCAAGCGCCGGATGCTTCCACGGAACAGTTGCGCCATTTGTTTGCGACGATAGGCGAGCAGGGGTTTGGGCGGGATGCGAGTCTGGGCCGGGGAAGATTCTCGGTCGAGGCAATCGACACTGCCGATTCGACCTTGTTCCAATATACCGGCAACCGCCTTCTCAGCCTCTCCCATGGCAGTCTCACCTCCAACATGAGGGCACCCCGCTATAAGTTGCACGTGCACTACGGCAAGCTCGGAGGGCTTTTCGCGGGCGGGGTGCGTAGCCCTTTTAAACGTCCTTTACTGTTGCTCAAGCCAGGAGCGACCTTCGAGCCTGCTGGTGAGGAGCCTTTTGGAGAATGGCTGAGTGATGTGCATCCCGACCATCCGGAGATAGGACACCATGCCTGGCATTTGTGCTTGCCTTACACGGAAACGGAGGTTCATTGATGGCCACTTTTACCTTTCGTGCCCAACCTTTAACACCTATTCACATCGGAACCGGGGAAAAAATTGCGCCTGAGGAGTATGTGTTGGACGGCAACCGACTCGTGCGGTTTTCCACAGCGGCGGTGTTGCAGAATATGTCTCCTCCGCAGAAGCGGGATTTACAGCGGCTGTTGGATAACAATCAGTTCACCAAAGCCCAGGCAGTAATTCGCCATGCCTGCGATCCCGCACGCCACAGCCTTTCTTCTTGTGGGGTGGGTGCAAAAAGCTACCATGAATTGAATAATATTTTGCAGCGCCCGGAGCGGAACTGCGAAGTGCATCCTTTTGTGCGGAATCCCGGAGATAGCCGCCCTTATTTACCCGGTTCCTCCCTTAAGGGGGCCATTCGTACTGCCGTGATTAACTACTTTACTAACCATTTTCCTCGAGGGAATCGTGATGAAATTCATTCCGTTGTGAAAGAAAAGCCATTGAAGGAGCAGGCGCGCGTTTTGGAAGAACAGGCTTTAAATCGGCGGTTCTCGGCCACGGAAAAAGATCCGTTGCGGTTGCTGAAAATACCGGATGCGCCATTACCTTTGGATTGTACTCAGGTGGATCGGGCCGTTCAATGGAAAAAGGGGGATAAGGGCGACGCCAGGAAGGGAATGCAAATGCACTTTGAACGCTTGCATTGCCGCCAGGATGACTCTGATTTTCATTTTAATCTTACGATCCATTTTGATGAGATCCAAGCAGAGCATGGTTACATCAAAAAACTGCTAGGCCGTTCCTTGGATTGGCCCCTGATTCAACAAGCTTGTAATCAGTTTTACTGGGGCCGGTTAAACGCCGAGCTGAATAAGTTCTATCCCAAGGGCAGTGAAATCTATCAGAAGGTCAAAGGGGGGATTGCTTGGCAGGATGCCGATGGCCGCAGAATTTTAGCTCACCCACCGTGGAAGGATCGGCTGTTGCTGCGAGTGGGCCGCTTCAGCCATTTTGAGTCCCTGTCCGTGGATGATTTGCGGAACGGTCATCGGCCCCAGGCTAAGAATCCTCGCCATAAGCGCATTACTGACATGGGCAGCACCCGAACTCTCTGCGAATACAATGACCAGGGCGAGCGGCTGCCCTTTGGCTGGCTATTGTTAATATTATGCGAGAAAGGGTGATTGAAAGGACAAGTCTCATGCCTACTGTTGCATCCCAGGCGGGTCGAGCCGCGAACTCATTACCTGCAAAGCACCTCATCACTGTCGAGGCTTATCGCAAAATGGGAGAAGCCGGTATTTTTTCGCCCGAGGCGCGAGTGGAATTAATTGAAGGGGAGATCTTCGATAGGGCGCCCATTGGAAGCGAACATGCCTCCATGGTGAAAAGGATCAACGAAGGGTGGGTATCTGCTTTGCGGGGACGGGCTATTGTTTCCGTTCAAGATCCCGTGGTGCTAGGGGATCTCTCGGAACCGCAACCTGATCTTGCCCTGTTGCGGAGGAGGGAGGACTTTTACGCGGGATGTCATCCGAGCAGGGAAGATATTCTCCTTATCGTCGAAATCTCAGACACGTCCGCGCGTTATGATCGAGAGGTCAAGGTGCCCCTCTACGCCCGCCATGATATACCCGAAGCCTGGTTGATGGATCTCCAGCAACAACGCTTGGAAGTCTATTATGGCCCGAAAGCAGGTGAGTACCAGCATATTGATTTTTACCGAGAAGGGGTAGTTTCGCCCCAGGCTTTTCCCGATCTCAAACTGTCATTTGCCGGCTTGGGTTGGAAATAGCAAGGCGGAGTTTTTCACAAAAAAATAAAGATAACGATAATTAATATGACCACCATTTTAATCTGCACCGTGGGCGGCTCCCATCAACCCATTGTCACTACTATCCAAGAAGCCCGCCCCGACTTTGTTTGCTTTATCTGCACGGGCAGAGATCTGGCCACGGAAAAACCCGGATCGGAGGTGCAGATTGTAGGGCAGGGTAATATCATCAAAGCCAATCCCAACGACCGCTCCCCTACCTTGCCTAATATCCCTACTCAAGCGGGTCTCCAAGCCGATCAGTATGAGCTTTGTATCGTTCCGGCGGATGATCTGGAAGAGGGGGTAGAGGTAATTTTACGGAAGTTGGCCGAGCTGCGGGAGCGTTTTCCTGGAGCCCGCTTGATGGCGGATTACACCGGCGGCACCAAGACCATGACCGCGGCCCTGGTCATGGCGGCCCTGGAGGGGGAGGAGACCGAGTTGCGGCTGGTCACCGGCGCCCGAGCCGATTTGCTTAAGGTTCGGGACGGAACCCAACGGAGTGCGGCGGCTAGTGTGGAAAATCTCCGCTTGCAGCGGGCCATCGCAACCCATTTGGCCGCTTGGCGGCGTTTTGGTTATGGGGAAGCGGCTCAAGGTTTGAACGCATTGCCCATGCCGCGGGATCGGCAATGGCGGGCGGAACTCCAAATCGCCCAGGATCTCAGCCTGGGTTATGACGCCTGGGATCGCTTCGATCATGGGACTGCGCGGCGATACCTGTCTCTTTACCGGGCGCGGATTGGGCCGGTGGCTGGTTTACAGCTTAAATTTCTCGATTTGTTGACCCTGGAGGAAACGGACCCGCGCCGGGAACCCGCTCAACTTCTGGATTTGTGGCTCAACGCCGAACGGCGGGCGGCCCAGGGCCGTTACGACGACGCCGTCGCCCGTGCTTACCGGCTGTTGGAATGGACCGCCCAATGGCTGCTGCGGACGGGTTGCGATTTGGATACCTCGGATATCCGGGAAGAACAGCTTGTTGAGGGCGTGAGCATCATCCGCAACCGGAAGGGAAAGTGGCAGGCGGCTTTGTTGGCGGCCTGGGATCTGGTGGCCCATTATCTTGGCGGGGAGGCGCGGGAATTTGCCCAGGCGCAACGGGAAGTGTTGCAGGATCATATCCAGATTCGCAATCAATCCATTCTGGCCCATGGCTATAGGGCCGTGAGCCAGGGGGATTGGGAATCATTGGCTGGGTGGATGAGTACTGCCTTTTTGCCCCTGCTCCGGGCCAAAGCCGAGGAAGCGGGGGTAAGGTTGTCCCCGCTCCAGTTGCCCACCCGCCCCTTTTGGCGGGAGGGTATGGTTTGAGGGGAAAAGGATTCGGCGGCGGTTTTTTCGTAGGGTGCGCAGAGCATAGCGATGCGCACCATCAAAATGATAAAGAGGATGGTGGGTTTTGCTGCCCTACAGGTAGGGAAGCATCGCGATGCGCACCGCTAAAAGAACTATCGGCAAGGGATAATCCCCAGCGATGCCTAATTACCGACGGTTATATATAGAAGGCGGCGCCTATTTTTTTACTGTGGTGACCTATGAACGCCGTCCATTATTTGCTGATGAGGACACTGTGCTCCAATTGAAGCAGGCGTTTCGCCATGTCAAGGCTCAACTGCCGTTCGTGATGGAGGCTATTGTGGTATTGCCCGATCATTTTCACGCGGTGTGGAGGTTGCCGCCGGGAGACAGCGATTATTCGGAGCGTTGGCGCCGGATCAAATATCGTTTCTCGCTTCAGTTTGAGGGCCTCTCGTCATGTTCCTCTTCCCGGCGTCGCCGTCGCGAGAAGAGGGTATGGCAGCGCCGCTTTTGGGAACATATTCTCCGTGATGAGGAAGATTACCGCCGGCATTTGGATTACATTCATTATAACCCGGTTAAGCATGGTTACGCGGTGGCGCCTAGGGAATGGCCCTATAGTAGCTTTAGACGTTTTGTGCAGTGGGGAGTGTATTCGCCGGATTGGGGAGAGTCTATGCCCCATTCCCTTCAAGGTTTGGAGCTAGAGTGACGGTGGGTTTCGCTGCGCTCAACGCCACCCTACGAGGGAGGGGGGTTGGCAGTGGTTTCTTGGTAGGGTGCGCAGAGCATCGCGATGCGCACCAGCAGAAAATTTATGCATTATGAACGAGAATCTTTTCGGCTGGAATGACGGAATTTGGCTGCTGCTCGATCAAATGGGCATTTTGCTCAGCAATCTCGCGTTCCTATTTGCCTTGGGGGGCGCCGTGGTGGGGTTTATCCGCCGCGAGGATCTCCGCGCGTGGCTCACGCGAAATCGTTTTCCTAGGGTTGGCGGCGTTAGCGAAAGCACCGTCCAATGGGAGGGGGTGGTGTTTACCGTGAGCAACGAGAGCGTTCCCCGGTGGGTGATGGCCCAGATCCAACCGGCCTATATGGGGTTGGTGGCCACCCAAGCTTCCCTGGCCGCCGCCGAGGCGGTGGCCGCAGTCGCCCGCCGTCGCGGCATCGAGGTCCATGGCCCTCTGCAAGTGGCCGATCCCAACGACCCGGCGGCCAGCCGCTCCCAGGTGGCCCTGCTATTGAGCGAACTCCGCCGGGCCGGTTGCCGCGAGATCGCCGTGGATCTGACCGGCGGCAAGCTCCCCATGAGTTTAGGGGCTTTTATGGCAGCGGAAGAGGCCGGTGTTGCCAGTTTATATGTGGCCACGGATTTCGATAAGCATCTCAAGGTGCCGGATATGCGCACCGCGACTCTGCGCCAAATCTCTCAACCGGAGTAATTCTCCATGGTCCATGAAATTCATCTGGCGCTCGTTTCCCGGCAGGCAACGCCCAATATTACTCCGGCCTTGGACCCGGATTTCCGGCCACGGGAAGTGGCGTTGCTGGTCAGCCCGGATATGATCCGGCAAGCGGACGCCTTGACGGAGGTGCTCTCCGCCTATGGTCTGAAGGTTTCTCGCTGGCCCATTGAGAATGCATGGGACATTGAGCATGTGCGGGATCGGGTGCTGGATTTCCTCGCCGGAAGGGAGGGGGAGGCGGTCGCCCTCAACGCCACCGGCGGCACCAAACCCATGAGCATTGCCGCCTACGAAGCCTTCCGCGCGTTGGAACGGCCTATCTTTTATGTGCACCCGGAGAAGGACCGGGTGGTCTGGCTTTATCCTCATGGGGAATCCCATGATTTGGGTGACCGGGTAAAGTTGCCGGCTTTTTTGCAGGCCCATGGGGCTCGTTTGGAGAAACAGGGCGGCAACCAGGGGGTATCCCCAGCGCGGCGCGAACTGACTAACCGCTTGGTCAACGATGTCAAATGCCTGGCTCCCGCCCTAACCACCCTCAATTGGGCGGCCGCCCAAGCCCAGAAGGGGTTGGTATCGCCGCCGTTAAACCCGGCGCAGCGGAGAAATCCCCTACTTTTGGATCTCATCGGCCGCTTCGAAGAGGAAGGGCTGCTGGCATGGGAGGGCGATGGGCTACGCTTTCCTGATGAGGAAGCCCGCGCTTATGTCAATGGGGGTTGGTTTGAGGATCATGTGTATGGGGTGATCTTTGGTTTGCGGGCTCGGATGCAATCCAAAGGACGTTCTATTCAGGATTTTGGCCGCCACCTTCAAGTTTCCCGCCGAGTGGGTAGGGAGTTAGTGAGAAACGAGCTAGATGTGGCTTTCCTGGCCGATAACCGTCTATATATCATCGAATGCAAAACCCAGCGTTTTGATAATAGCGCCCCTGGGCCGGGCAGCAGAGGTGCCGCTGCCCTCTACAAGCTCGATGCCCTCAAGGATCTCCTCGGAGGGTTGCAGGGGCGGGCAATGTTGGTGACCTATCAAGTTTTGCCTCCCGTGGACCGACAAAGGGCCAGGGATTTGAACATTCAGGTCTGTAGCGGCGCCGAGACCTCTGGGCTGGGCAAAAAAATTGAGGCTTGGGTGCAGTAGTAGCTTGTAATAGGGGGAACCCCAGTGTGGGTTCATTGCCATTTTTGTTTGTTAATAAGTGCTTGGAAATAGAATTAAAGAGAAGATTATGGAGAGTCAGCTTTTGAGCTATCGAAAAAATTGGGAACCCCCTCTGCAACTTTTTGAAACAAAAGGAGGAATAACAGCGAGGAGTTTGAAACGTAGACCTGATAAAGAAGGGATTAAGACGCACGGCCAACATTACGTTAGCACGAATTTCGGTTTGAAACGTAGACCTGATAAAGAAGGGATTAAGACACGTACCTGGTTATGGAATATCTCGCTCACCGTCTGTTTGAAACGTAGACCTGATAAAGAAGGGATTAAGACTGTCGAACCGGCTATCTAGTATATCGAATAGGGTGTTTGAAACGTAGACCTGATAAAGAAGGGATTAAGACGTCATGATATGTCTCCTATGTTGATGGTGTTGAGGGTTTGAAACGTAGACCTGATAAAGAAGGGATTAAGACTCGAGTTCGGAGTTGTCTTCTTCTGTGAGTTGGTTTGAAACGTAGACCTGATAAAGAAGGGATTAAGACATCTAAATATACCCCATTGAATTCTATATCAGCGTTTGAAACGTAGACCTGATAAAGAAGGGATTAAGACCATCCACGGTGATACGTTTAATGCCTGTGGCGAGTTTGAAACGTAGACCTGATAAAGAAGGGATTAAGACTCAGTATTGATGATCTTTTCCTTCCTATCCTTCTGTTTGAAACGTAGACCTGATAAAGAAGGGATTAAGACTTAGGGATATTGGAAAAGTCTGTTAAAGCTTTCGTTTGAAACGTAGACCTGATAAAGAAGGGATTAAGACTCAGTATTGATGATCTTTTCCTTCCTATCCTTCTGTTTGAAACGTAGACCTGATAAAGAAGGGATTAAGACCATCAATCTTTGTATCTTTATATTTATCTTTTAGTTTGAAACCGTGTTTCCGCACCCTGATGAGTAGACAAAAGGATTTTTAGCCTCCAAATTAGCTTTTCTATTTTAGCTGAGCCAAGGGAGGAAGGGGGCATGGCCGAAGCATACCAGAGCCAGACTTTAGACCATTTAGGGTTAGTGGCCTCAATGTTTGATGAATTGGGTCTGGGCGAGGGTTTGGATGAACAGATCCCGCAGGATCGAGAGCAGCGAAAAGTCTCGGTAGGTCAAGCGGTGAAAGCCCTGGTGCTCAATGGGCTAGGGTTTGTTAATCAACGGCTTTATCTGGTGCCGCGTTTTTTTGAGAACAAGCCTACCGAGCGACTGATGGGTCCGGGGGTGGAACCGGCCCATTTAAATGACGACACCCTGGGACGTGCCTTGGACACATTGTATGCCCATGATGTGACCGCTCTGTATGCGGTACTGAGTGCTCAGGCGGCAAAGCGGCTAGGATTAGAGGGCCGCTTTGGGCAGCTGGATAGCACGAGTTTTCATGTCGATGGAGACTATAACAGCGCCGAGGAACCGCAAGCCAGGGTCATTCATATTACCCGGGGCTACAGCCGTGATCACCGCCCCGACCTTAATCAAGTGGTGCTGAACTTGATGACCGAACACCAGGCAGGATTACCCCTTTTCATGCAGCCGCTCAATGGCAACAGCGAAGATAAGGCCCAGTTTAAGCAAGTGGTCGAAGCCCACCTAGAGCAACTTTGCCAGGCCAGCCCCCTTGAATACCTGGTCGCCGATAGTGCCTTGTACACCCAAGCCACGCTCCAAAGTCTGGGTGAGCGCAAGTGGATCACCCGGGTGCCCGCCACCTTGAAAGAAGCACAGAGGGTGCTGACCTCCACCCCCTCAGAGCCCATGAACGTCCTGGATGAGGATTATCGCTACCAAGAACGGGTCTCCACCTACGCCGACATCGAACAGCGTTGGTTGCTGGTCGAATCCACGCCGGCCCGCCAGCGGGCACTGAAGACCGTTAACCGCCAGGTGTTGAAAGAAAGCGGCAAAGAAGCCCAGGATTTCCAGCGCCTTTGCCAACAAACGTTTGCCTGCTCCAGCGATGCCCAACAGGCGCTCGAACAGTTTCAAGCCACCCTCAAGTTCACCACCGTAGAGGAAGGCGCCGTTGAAGCGCTTCCCGCTTATGACAAGCCAGGACGACCGGCGACCGGACAACCTCCCACCACGGTCCGCTTTCGCCTGCGCGGAGCACTGGCCTCAGCTCCCCAGACCCGCGAAGCGCTGCTCACCCGCAAAAGTCGCTTTATTGTGGCCACCAACGAACTCGATGCCCACCAACTCCCACCGGCTGAACTGCTGACCGCTTACAAGCAACAGAGCCAAGTAGAGCGTGGCTTTCGCTTTATGAAGGACCCCTTGTTTCTCGCCTCTTCGCTGTTTCTCAAATCCCCTCAGCGTATTATGGCCCTGATGATGGTCATGACCTTGTCTCTGCTCGTCTACGCCGCCCTGGAGTATCGGATGCGCCAGGCCCTCACCCAACATCAACAGACTTTCCCCGACCAAAAAGGTCAACCCACTTCCAAACCTACTGCCCGTTGGGTCTTTCAGTGCTTTGTCGGCATCCATGTATTAATTGTGCAACAGAGCCAGACCTACGTCCTCAATCTCCACGACCACCACCGAGGCCTCTTGGCGATCTTAGGTCCCCCTTATGAAACCCTTTATTCTTGAAAATCCACTATAGGGGTGCGGAATGTCGGTTGAAACGTAGACCTGATAAAGAAGGGATTAAGACAGTGTTAGGTAGTCATCATCGCTAAAATTGGCCGTTTGAAACGTAGACCTGATAAAGAAGGGATTAAGACCCCGAGCAATAAAGCTATCTCTGAAACGCTGATATGTTTGAAACGTAGACCTGATAAAGAAGGGATTAAGACGCCGACCGGCTAGCAGTTCGATTCCTTTATAGTTTGAAACGTAGACCTGATAAAGAAGGGATTAAGACGAGGAGGATCGACGGAATGAAGTAGCATACGGAAGGTTTGAAACGTAGACCTGATAAAGAAGGGATTAAGACCTATTTTTACTGATGGAATCATTATGACCCTCCGTTTGAAACGTAGACCTGATAAAGAAGGGATTGAGGCCTATTTATCGCCTCGTTATTGATCTATTTTCTACTGCACCAAAAATTTTTTAGCCGCAACTTTCCTCACCCTATCCCGCAAGCTTGTCATGCCAGACTTTTCTGGGTGGTTATGTTTCAATGGCCGCCATGATGGAATGTGGAGAAAACAATGGCATCTCGACAGCTTTATCTTGCTGCTTATGACATTGCCAGCGCGACTCGTCTGCGCCAGGCTTTGTATTGTTTGAAAAAGTACGCTACGGGTGGGCAAAAATCTGTCTTTGAGTGTTACCTCACGAAAACCGAGCGACGGAAGCTGTTGCGTGAGATGGAAGGAATCATTGATGCCGAAGAGGACCGGTTTTTGCTATTGCGTCTCGACCCTCGCAGTCGGGTTAGAACCTTGGGTATCGCGGTAAAGCCCGTGGACCCGGCATTTTTTTATGTGGGTTGAGAAGGTATAGCGTTTCCCCAAATAAATAGGGCGCGAATATCCGACGCAGTGGGAATTTAATTTCCCCCTCCCTCCAGGGGAGGGGGATAAGAAATAGCGGCGCTAGCACAGGAACAGCATTGGCATCTTCCCTCTAAGGGAAGTGGATAAGAAGGAGAACTCTGTTTCGGAAATCGCCTGAGTGAGGAAACGCTATAGCATTCCCTCCCCCTTGATGGGGGAGGGTTAGGGTGGGGGTGAAAACAAGGCGGGATAGAAAACTTAGCGTTTTGGTTTGGATACTGCATAGGGAGAGACAATGGAGATGACAACCTTATATCTTGATCGCAAGGGCCTGGAACTGGTCCGGGACGGGGGTAGGATGATGCTTTACCCGGCAGGGATCGCGGGTAGCGGAATTCCGTTGACGGGTATCAGCCGGGTGGTGATCCGGGGTGATGTGACTCTGAGCAGCGGTTTGTTGGGGGTTCTGGCGGAACAGGGGGTGGGCGTGCTGATGCTGAGCGGCCGCCATGGCCGCCGCACCGCCTGTCTTTTGGGCCGGCCCCACGCCGATGTGGCCCGGCGTTTAGGGCAATACCGGCTGTTTTTTGATCCGCGCCAACGCCTGGCCTGGTCCTGGCGTCTCATCGCCGCCAAGTTGACGGCTCAGCATCGGGGTCTGGAGCAGGCTTTGGCCGGCCGGCCCGATCAGCGCCGGGTCTTGACCGGCGCCCTGAGGAGTATCGAATCGATCCGGGATAAGGTCAAAGATGCCGAGAACCTGGAGGTGCTGAATGGTTACGAAGGGGCGGCAGCGGCGGCTTATTTTCGCGGCTATGGTGCTTTGTTTCCGCTGGAGCTGACCTTTAGCAAGCGGACCCGGCGGCCGCCCACGGATCCGGTCAATGCTTGTCTTTCCCTGGCCTATACCCTGGTCCATTTTGAGGGGGTGCAGGCTTGTCAGGGGGCGGGGCTGGATCCCTTCCTGGGATTTTTTCACCAGCCGGCCTATGGCCGCGAGTCCCTGGCCTGCGATCTGATAGAGCCCCTGCGTCCCCGGATTGATAATTGGGTGTGGCGGTTGTTCCGTCAGCGGACTCTGCGGGCGGATAACTTTCGGCAAGAGGATTCGGCCTGCCTGCTGGGCAAGGCCGGGCGGCAGCGTTTCTACCGGGACTACGAAGCCACCGCTCCCGCCTGGCGGCGCTGGCTGCGGCAACAGTCCAGAATCATGGCTCGCCGGGTCTTGGCGCTCAGTCCCCAGGAGATTTTGCCGGCAGTAAAGGAGCCCCGGTCATGAAGACTCTCTACTTGGATATTTCAGAGCCCTACGCGGTGACTTTGGATGGGCCGGCCTTGCGCCTTCAGCGAGAGGGTTCGGCGGATCGTTGGTATCCTCTCAGCCGGTTGGCGCGGGTGGTGGATACGGGAGCCGGCAAATGGGAGATAGAGGCCTTGTTAGCTTGCCTGGATGGGGGCGTTACCTTGACTTTTCTCCACCGAGGAGGGCGCTTGCGGGGGCAGTGTTTTGGCGCTCGGGTCCGGGAGTTGGGATTGGGGGAGCGGTTACGGGAGTTGGTCAGCCAGCCTGGGTGGGAATCTGCTTATCAGATATGGCGGCAAGCGGCGGAGCAGGGAGTCATTCTGAATTTGCAGGTCACATTGCCGCTAGGTCAGGTCAATCCTCGGGTTCAATCCCTGCGCCGGGCCGTGACCACCTTGGCGCTTCAGTATGCTCGAAAGCCCCTGGTGCTCAAGGTGGAGCGGATGCTGGGGGGATTGGTCAGCGCCCAGGTGGCGGAACAGATTGAGCGCCGGGGTTTGGCTCGCCACCTTGCCTTTTTCAACCACAAGGGGTTGAAGCTTGTTCCTGATATGACTCAGCTGGCGTTATGGGCGGTGGAGCTGGAAAAACTTCACTTTTTGCAGCATTATCACCACCGCTACGGGCTCCTTACTCCGAGCATGTGGCCCCGCTTGCGCTATCCTTTGATTAGGGCCTATGAGCGCCATAGTCCCCAGATAGAAGGGCAAATTCGCTGTCTTTTAGATAGCTTGCATGGCTGGTTAGTGGAGCGGAGCTAATGCCGGACAATGCCAGACGTTTGCATTTGATTTGCTATGATATCGCTTGTCCGAGGCGGCTCGGCCGGATTCATCGCTATCTCAAAGGCCGGGCCGCGCCGGTGCAGTACTCGGTTTTCGTGGCTAAGCTGAATCGCCGGGAGATCAGCCTCTTGGCGGCCCGATTGGCCCACCGGATTCATCCCCGCAAGGATGATATTCGCATTTACCCTCTGCCGGAGAAACTGGCCCTCCAGCGCTTGGGCAGGGGGGCTTTTCCGGAGGGAATTTACCTCTTTGCCGGCGGTGTGGAAGACTTTCTGGAAGCCCTTGAGCAGAACGAGCAACTAACGAGGTGAGCCGTGGAAAAAAAAATACCTCACCGATTCGCCGGGAGCGAATCGGGACATCCGGAGGATGCCCCCAAGGGTCGCGCCAGGGAGGGCGCGCATCAAGGTCCGCGCATCTATAATCTTTTCCCCTTGCTGGTGGGTTCGGTGCCTGATTGGGGGCAGCGTCTTCCCGAGATTGCCGCCATGAAGTTTAATTGGGTCTTTCTAAATCCTTTCCATGCCCCCGGTTTTTCGGGAAGCCTGTACGCCATCAAGGATTACTATCAATTGCATCCCTTGTTTCAGGGGGATCATCAGGAACCGCCGGAGCAGTTGCTGAAAAAGTTTGTTCGCCAGGCCGAGAAGCAAGGGTTGGGGGTGATGATGGATTTGGTCATCAATCATACCGCTAAAGACTCGCCCTTGGTCTCCCAGCATCCGGAATGGTATCTCCACGGGGAAGACGGTTCGGTCCGTTCCCCCTTTGTGGTGGACCCGGATGATCCTCAAAACGTCACGGTGTGGGGGGATCTGGCCGAGATTGACTACCGGCAACGGCCGGCCCGGAAAAGCCTCTTGGCCTATTGGAAAAAGTTGGTCCGCCATTATACTCAACTGGGGTTCCATGGCTTTCGTTGCGATGCCGCCTATAAGGTTCCGGGGGACGTGTGGGCGGAATTGATTGAGACCGCCCAGGAACTCAATCCAAAGGTCCATTTTTTCGCCGAAACCTTGGGCGCGCCCCTCCATCAAATCGAGCAGCTCCATTCCGCGGGTTTTGATTACTTTTTCAATAGCGCCAAGTGGTGGGATTTTCACGCCGATTGGTTGCTGGAGCAGTACGAGCAGTTTCGCCACATTGCCCCCTCCATTGCTTTTCCGGAAAGCCATGATACGGAGCGCTTGGCGGCGGAGTGGGGCGGTGAGGAGCGGCGGTCCCGCACTTGGTATCTGTTTGCCGCCTTCTTTTCGGCGGGGGTGATGTTGCCCATCGGCTATGAGTACGGTTTCCAGCGCAAATTGCATGTGGTGGAGACCCGGCCGGAAGACTGGGAGGAGCCCCTGTTCGATCTGGCCTCTTTTGTCACCGCGGCCAATGCCATGAAGGCCAATACGCCGGTGTTGAACGAAGAAGGCCCCCAAAGGCGTTTTACTTCGTCCGGCCACCCCCTAGTGGGGCTGCTGCGCCAATCGGAGCACACTGGGGAAAGCGCCGTGGGGCTGATTAACACGGATACGGAACACAGCCATGATTTTGGACTGGACCGCTTGGGGGAGGCGATGGGCGTGGACATCGACGCCATCCAGGAAATCACGCCTCTCCATCAAGCCGATTCCCTGGCGGGACATCAGCGGATTCGGGTCGCCCCTTATAGCATGCGTATCTTCCATACGCCGGGGAAGAAAAAGCCCAAGCGCTCTTCTTGAAAAAAACGCCCGGGCAAGCGGTAGGGAGTTCTGCCATGAGCCAATTACCCATCGCTGACTATGCTTTGATTTCCGATTGCCACTCCAGTGGGTTGATTAGCCGGGGGGGTTCGGTGGATTGGCTCTGCTTTCCTCGCTTTGACTCCCCCTCCGTCTTCACCCGCTTGCTGGATGACACCGGCGGCCACTGGTCTCTCCGGCCTACCTCGGAGGCGATGATCACCCGGCGGTATTTGGAAGGCAGCCTGGTTCTTCGAACCACTTTTCGGACCCCCACCGGCACGGCGGTGCTGCTGGATACCCTGGCCGTGGGACCCAATCTAGACGGCCACCATCTAGGGGCTGAGGTTCCCCATGGACTGCTTCGGCGGGTGCGTTGCACCCATGGAAAGGTGGAATTTGAAATCGAATATGCCCCCCGCCCGGAGTATGGCTTGGTGCTGCCCCAACTGCGGCAGGTGGAGGGGGGGGTGCTGGCCCGTGGGGGGGCGGTGGTATTGCTGCTGTCCTCCACGGTACCCTTGAAAATTAGCGGTTCCACGGCCCGGGGACGATTTCGGCTCGATGCGGGTCAGGCCCTGGAGTTTTCCTTGCAGTACCGCTCCAGCTCGGAGCCCCCGCCCACGCCCTGGGTGCCCCATCGCATCACCCACCAGCTGGAGCAGACCGTCCGGGCTTGGCGGAGTTGGTCGAAACTGCACCAAAATTATCAGGGGCCGTGGAAAGCCTTGGTTCAGCACAGCGGCCGGGTGCTTCAGGCGTTAACCTATTATCCCACCGGGGCGATTATCGCCGCCCCTACCACCTCCTTGCCGGAAGTGGTGGGGGGAACCCGGAACTGGGACTACCGTTATAGCTGGGTGCGGGATGCCAGCCTGACCCTCGATGCCCTTTGGATCGCCGCCTGTCCCGATGAGTCCTATAAATTTTTTGATTTTATGGCGGCCTCGGCCCTGACCCAAGTTCAGCGGGGGGTGGATATGCAGATCATGTTTGGGGTGGGGGGGGAGCATGATCTCAGCGAGCGGGAGCTCTCCCATCTGTCGGGATGGCGGAGGAGCCAGCCGGTGCGGATAGGCAACGGCGCCTGGGACCAGCGCCAGTTGGATGTTTATGGAGAGCTGTTGAATGCGGCCCATCGGCTGCGGGACTATTTTCCCCACCTCGAGGAGACCCGCCAATTTCTGGCCCAGGTGGCGGACACGGCCGCCCGCCGTTGGCGGGAGCCCGATCAGGGAATTTGGGAAGTGCGCGGCCCGCCCCAGCATTTTCTTTACTCCAAGCTCATGTGTTGGGTCGCCCTGGACCGGGCCATTGCCTTGGCGGATCTCTTGCAAACTTCCCACCGGGTGGAATATTGGCAAGAGATGCGGGCAAGTATTCGCCAGGCCATTCTCACCCAGGGATGGAATGGGCAAAGGCGGGCCTTTACCCAAGCCTTTGGCAGCGATGTTCTCGACGCCGCCAGTTTGATGATGCCCATTGTGGGCTTCCTGCCGGCGGATGATCCCCGAATGCTGAGCACCATCGATACTCTCGAAGCCCATTTGACTGATGGGCAGGGTCTGGTGTACCGGTACCGGAACGAAGATGGGTTGGAAGGAGAAGAGGGGGCCTTTCTGTTGTGTACTTTCTGGTTGGCCCACGCAGTGGCATTGGCGGGACAAGTGGACCGGGCCAAAAAGATTTTTTCCCGGGCCATTGCCTTTACCAACGACCTGGGCCTGCTCGCGGAAGAAGTGGACCCTCAGAGTGGGGAATTGCTCGGCAATTTTCCCCAGGCTTTTAGTCATATTGGCCTCATTAACGCCGCTTGGGCCATTGCTCAAGCGGAACGGGGGTGATGCGTGCTTTTCCCTGGCGCGCCCCCTTTAGGCTCAGGTAGAGTGGGGGCCAGCCAGCTCCTGCCACTGTGGGCGATTAAAACCTCGGCCGCTTCCGGCCCCCAGGTTCCGGCGCGGTAGTTGGGAAAATCCGTGGCCGGGTTGGCCTCCCATACTTCGAGGATGGGCATCAGCAGGCGCCAAGCTGCTTCTACCTGATCGGCGCGGGTGAAGAGGGTGGCGTCCCCTTTCATGATATCCCAGAGCAAGGTTTCATAGGCGGTAGGGGAAGTGGCCTGGAAAGCTTCCTGATAGCTAAAGCGCATCTCCACCGGACGCAGGACCAGATGGGGGCCGGGCTGTTTGGCCATAAATTTGAGCACAATCCCTTCCTCCGGTTGTAGCCGAATAACCAATTGGGCGGGTTGAGCATTGAGTCCCGCTGAGGTGGGGAAGGCCTGGTGGGGAATGTCCTGGAAGCGAATGGAGATCTCCGAAGCCTCCACCGGCAGGCGCTTGCCCGTACGCAGATAAAAGGGCACCCCTTGCCAGCGCCAATTGTCCACGTGGAATTCCAAGGCGCAATAGGTTTCGGTATTGGAATCAGGGGCGACCCCTTTTTCTTCTCGATAGGCGGGCACCTGAGTCCCATTCATCCAGCCTGCTCCATATTGACCCCGAGCAGCATAGCGTTGCACTTCTTCTGCCGATATGGGCCTTATGGCGTGCATGACATCCATCCGGCGATCCCGCAAATCGTGGGCATCAAAGACGACTGGGGGTTCCATGGCGACTAAACATAACAATTGGAGGAGGTGATTTTGGACCATATCCCGCAGGGCGCCGGCACCTTCATAGTAGTTGGCCCGGTGCTCCACGCCCAAGGTTTCGGCCACGGTAATGGCGATATGATCAATATAGCGGCGGTTCCAGATAGGCTCGAAAATGGGATTAGCAAAGCGCAGGGCGAGAATGTTCTGCACGGTTTCTTTGCCGAGGAAATGATCGATACGATAGATTTGTGACTCCTGGAAATAATGGTTTAAGGCCTGATTGATCCCACGAAAGGATTCCAAGTCGTGACCTAGCGGTTTTTCCACCACGATCCTTGCCCGTTGCCGCGCTTTGGCCAAGTTGGCTTCACCTAACCCTTTGGCAATATCGGCGAACAGGAAAGGCGGCGTGGCTAGATAAAATACTCGTTCAGCCTTTCCATGCCAGGTTTTATCCTGTTCCACGAGTGCTTTTGCGAGCTGGGTATAACTGGTCGGATCGGTGATATCGGCTTGCTGATAGCGGAGCGCTTGACTGAAGGATTGCCAGGTCTTGTCATCAGGAATGCCACGGCGGGAGTATTGCTGGATGCCTTCCCGGTAGTGTTGAGCCAAGGAATGCTGATCATAGTCTTGGCGGTCGACACCTATCAGGAGCCACTGCTCCGGAAGGTATTTATCCAAGTAGAGGTTAAACAGCGCCGGCAGGATGAGACGCCAGGAGAGATCCCCTCCAGCGCCAAAGAGCACAAAAACCGTGGGTTGTTGCTGGGGGTGGTTAGGTTCCATGATTTATTTTTTGTCCCATTCTACATGAAAGCTCCCTTCCCGGTCGGTACGCTGGAAGGTGTGGGCGCCGAAATAATCCCGCTGGGCTTGCAGCAAATTGGCGGGGAGCCAAGAACTGCGGTAGCTGTCGTAGTAACCTAGCGCAGCCATAAGGCCTGGCACGGGAAGTCCCCAACAGGCCGCCGCCTGGACTACCGCTCGAAGCCCCTCCTGGGTATGGGTGAGGGCGGCCCCGTAATCCTTGTCAAGAAGGGGATTGATGAGTTCCGGGGTGCGCTGGTAAACAGCGCGCAAGTCTTCCAGCAGTTGGGAGCGGATAATGCATCCTCCGCGCCAGATGGAGGCGACAAGTTCTAAGCAAAGACGATAGTCATAATGCTGATTCGCCGCTTGCAACAGATGCATGCCCTGGAGGTAGGTCAGTTGCATCGCCCCTTGGAGGGCATGACTCAAGTGGGTGATAAAAGTCTCCTGCTCAATGGGTGCCAACTCGATAGGCCCTCCGAGTTGCTGGCTGGCCTGCTGGCGTTGGGCTTTTGCCGCTGACAGTACCCGTTGGGTGACGGCGGTATTGATGAGGGGAGTGGGGACCTGGAGGGCTAGGCTCTCCTGGGAGGTCCATTGGCCGGTGCCTTTCTGGTGGGCGGAATCGAGAATTTTGCACAGCAGGTAACCTTCGCCTAGAGGGTCCTGTTGTTCCAGGATGTCCACTGTGATTTCCAGGAGAAAGCCTCCCATGGGTCCTTGGGCCCAATGGCTATAAATAGCGCCCATTTCCTCTTGGCTGAGGCCCAATCCCCGGTGCATGAGATCATAGCTTTCGGCGATAAGCTGCATCAGGCCATACTCGATGCCGTTGTGAACCATCTTCACGTAGTGGCCGGCGGAGCCTTGCCCTAGCCAGCCGACACAGGGCTCTCCCTTTACTTTTGCAGCGGCGGCTTCTAGTAATGGACGAAGCCGTTCCCAAGCCGCCGGATCGCCTCCCGGCATTAAACTGGGGCCGTGGCGGGCACCGGCTTCGCCGCCGGACACGCCCATCCCCACAAAGTGGATATTTTGCTCCGTCAGTGCCTGAAGACGGCGGTCAGTGTCCTGAAAATGGGAGTTTCCCCCGTCAATCAGGATATCGCCCTGGTCGAGATGGGGGGAAAGTGTCTCAATCACTGCGTCCACTGCCGCCCCGGCAGGAACCAGCATAAGGATGGCCCGGGGCCGGCGCAAGGCGGCGATGAAGGGGGCGATATCACTATAGGCCTTGATCCGTTCCGGCTCCGGAAGCTGTTCTTGGGCGGCGTGAGCGAATCGGGTTCCTTTATCCGGATCCCGGTCATAACCGCTGACGGTAAAGCCGTGTTCGGCGATATTCAGCCCCAAGTTGGCGCCCATCACGCCAAGACCGATGAGGCCAATATCCGCTGACGCTGGTGATTGTGGAGCGGCCATCTTCTTCTCCTGTTCGCATATGAATTATTTTAGATTAAGGGTGGAAGGCTAGGAGTAGCTTATCCCAGATAACTTGACTAGGCTTCTAGCCAAATAGAGCAGCCTCTCTATCTAAGAGTGTCAACTCCCCGACTATAAAGGATAAATGCCCTTGAAGGATAAATACCCTCCCCTTAGCGACTATGGCTATATCGCCGATTGCCATTCCTCAGCGCTGATCTCCAAATCCGGCTCCATCGATTGGTGCTGTATGCCGAGAATCGATTCCCCCAGTTGTTTTGGTCGCCTTCTTGGCTGGGAGCAAGGCGGGTACTGCCAAATTGCCCCCCTAGGTCCTTATGAGATCTCCCGCCGTTATCTTCCCCAAACGCTGATTCTTGAAACCACCTTTCGAACTCAGGAAGGGGAAGCTCGCCTTTTGGATTGTTTCACCATGCGAGAAGGGGGAGAACATCATCCTCATCGGCAGATCTTAAGAGTCGTTGCAGGGATAAGAGGGCGGTTGAAATTCCGGGTTGAGATTGCGCCGCGTTTTGATTACGGCGCTATCAAACCTTGGATTCGGCGGCGTTGTGAAGATTGCCAAGGAGAGCATTACCTCGCCATCGGCGGCAGTGATGGTTTGTTGATTTCCGGTAATTTCCCCCTGACAATGAAACATCGTCATGAGTTGGTGGGAGTTCAGAGGGTGGAAGAGGGGCAGCGAGCGTACCTTTCGCTGCTCTATCGACTCCCAGAAAAGCTCGATGAAGGCCGGGTGGATATCCCCCCTATTGAGCTACTGGAGCAGCGTTTTGAGGAAACGATTCAATGGTGGGAGGCCTGGTCTTCCCAGGGCCAGTTCGAGGGTTGCTATGCCGAACAAGCGCAGTGCTCAGCCCTGGTTCTCAAAGGCCTTTGCAATGCCCCTACTGGGGCCATTGCCGCAGCACCGACCACTTCTCTTCCCGAAGCGCCCGGGGGGACACGGAACTGGGATTATCGCTTTACTTGGATTCGTGATTCCACCTTTACGGCAAGGTCATTGGCAGAGCTGGGATATGTCAAGGAGGCGGATGGTTTTCGCCGCTTTATCGAGCGCACTGCAGCAGGGAGTGCAGAGGAGATCCAGATTTTATTCGGGATTGGGGGAGAGCGGCGTTTGCATGAGTATGAAATCAAAGAATTATCGGGCTATCGGGGGGCAAAGCCGGTGCGTCAAGGCAATGCCGCAGAAGGGCAGTTGCAGTTGGATGTCTATGGAGAGCTGCTCGAACTGGCCTGGCGTTGGTACCAGCGGGGGCATATACCAGATGAAGATTATTGGGAATTTTTGGTGGAACTGGTGAATGGAGCTGCTGAACGCTGGCAGGAGCCGGATCAAGGTCTCTGGGAGATACGAGGTACACCCCGCCATTTCGTCCATTCCAAGGTCATGTGTTGGGCGGCACTGGACCGAGGAATCAAATTGGCAGAGGAACTGGGCAATCATGCGCCGGTGGCGTGGTGGGCGCGGGAAAGGGCAGCGATCCGCCGGGCCGTAGAGGAAAAGGGATACGATCCTCGGCGGGGTATTTTTATCCAAGCCTTTGACCATTTTGAAATGGACGCAGGGTTGCTGTTGCTCCCCCTGGTGGGGTTTGTGGATTATCAAGACGAGCGTATGGTACGGACGACTGACGCCATTTGGGAAGCATTGGGGGAAGCGGGTCTGCTGCGCCGCTATCGGGCCAACAACGATGGCCTGGAGGGCAAAGAGGGCGTGTTTCTGGCCTGCTCGTTTTGGCTGGTAGAGTGCTTGGCTTACCAAGGCCGCCTTGAGGAGGCCCATGGGCTGTTTAAACGGGCTGCTGCTACGGGCAATGATCTTGGCCTATACTCGGAAGAATACGACACCGAAAGAGGAGAGATGTTGGGCAACTTCCCTCAAGGTCTGACCCATCTTTCTCTTATTGCCGCCGTAATGGCCTTGGAGGCGATGGCAGGAGGGGAAAGGGTCAGAAAGTCTTGGGGCTGAGATCAAAACCCCCGTAATTCAATGGCCCGTTTCACCCGTTTAGTAGCAATCACGTAGGCGGCTTCCCGGTAAGAGAGGTTATCTTCTGCCGCCCTTTTTCGGACCTTCTCCCAAGCCTTTTTCAGGGTTCTCTCTAATCGTTGGTCCACTGTTTCCAGTTCCCAGCGATAGCGCTGTAAGTTTTGGGCCCATTCGAAATAGGAAACCGTGACGCCCCCCGCATTGGCCAGAATGTCAGGCACCACCGGGATCCCCCGATCTTTAAAAACCTCAGCCGCCCCGCAGGTCGTGGGCAGGTTGGCCCCTTCCACAATCAGGCGGGCTTTGACTTGATCGACATTGCTTTCGTGTAATACCCCTTCTATTGCTGCCGGTATCAGAATATCCACATCCAGGGTCAGCAATTCCTCGTTGCTGATGGATTCCCCTTTTACGTCTAGCTCTGTGACGGAAACAGATTTTCCCGCAGCGATCTTGGAAGCAATAAGGTTTTTGATATCCAGACCATCGCCCTTGTAAAGGCCGCCCCGGATATCGCTGATGGCCACCACTTTGGCTCCCTTTTCAGCAAGGAAACGGGCAATGTGGCTGCCGACATTGCCAAAGCCTTGGATGGCCACTGTCGCGCCCTCAAGGGGAAGGCCTCTGGCTTGCATAACCCAAGCGGTAACTAAGGCTAAGCCACGGCCCGTGGCTTCAGTGCGGCCATAGGAGCCCCCCAGTCCCAAGGGTTTGCCGGTGACCACCGCCGGTTCATCCCCATGACCTTGGGAATAGGCGTCATAGAGCCAGGCCATGATTTGCTCATCGGTGCCCATCCCGGGCGCGGGGATATCCCGATCCGGTCCTACTAAAGGACCTAATTTAATCATAAAGCGCTTGCTCAGAGTCTCCAGCTCTAGGGGAGTGAGAGTGTTGGGATCACAATCGATACCCCCTTTAGCGCCGCCAAAGGGGATGTCGACCAGTGCCGTTTTCCAGGTCATGATGGAAGCAAGGGCGCGAAATTGTTCCCAATCCACATGGGGGCGGTAACGGATCCCCCCTTTGAAGGGACCACGGCTGCGATGGTGTTGGACCCGGTAGCCATGGAAAACAGCTAATGATCCGTTTTCCCGCACTAAAGGTAATTCGAATTTTATTTCCCGATAGGAAGCCTGAAGAAGATGATTCATCTCTTCATTAGCGCCAATCCGTTGCAGGGCTCGGGCGAGATAACTTTCCAGGCATTGCTGGGGATTATAACCGCTAGTTGGATTTACCACCCTAGACATCCCTCTCTTGTTTAGAGCTCAGATTAAATAGGACTAATGCTCCTCGGCCCATTGGTGTAAACGAGGTAAGATCAACTCAGTGAACAGGATTTTGGCGCAGGCCGCAATGGGAATGCAGAGCAACAGTCCATAAATCCCGCCAACCGTACCGCCAATCAGCACCACGATGATCACGGTGATGGTACTCAAATTGAGATTGCGTCCCTGGATCCAAGGGGTAAGCAACCAGCCATCGATAAATTGAACGATGCCATAGGCAAGGCTCGGCCAAATGATTACCGCCCACAGTTGAAAACCGTTGCCGAAGCCTATTTCCAGCCCCTTAAAAATAAGGGCCGCCAACCACGCTAATGCCGCCGCGTAAGGGATGAAGTTCAATAATCCCCCGCTAATCCCCAGTATCAGCCAATAGGGCACATCCGCCAGTAATGGCGACCAGCTGATAGAAAATAATCCGGCAGTGATCAAAGAAACCACCAAGCGTCCGCGGAAAAAGGCCGCTACCGCTTCATCCATTTCTTTGGCGATAGCGAGGGTTTGCTCTTTTTTCTTGACCGGAATGAGTCCCTTTATCTTGTCCATGATGGAACCGAAATGCCAGGCGATGAAAAAAAAGTAGAAAGGGACTAATAAAATCATGGCCCCCATATAGGTGGTCGTGCCCAGGACCCGACCCACCACGGTGACGGCTTGGGTTGTGCCGGTGAGTAATATTTCAGTGTTTTCGATGACGAACCTTACCGGGTTTTCCTCCATCCGCTGAACCCATTTTCCCAGTTGGGTCTCCAGGGTCCTGAGGGGATCGAGATCGTATTTAAGGGTAAGGATCTGGAGGTAGTGGGTCAGCCCCCGCAGCAGCTCTGCAAATTGTTTGAGAAGCTCCGGTCCTAGCCAGGCGAGCAGAGACATGCCGCCAACAACTAACAGGATCAGGATAAGGCTGATGGTCACGGGCCGGGGCAGTTTGTAGTAGCGTTCCCCCCAACGGAACAGGGGATCAAATAAATAGGCCAGGGCGAAGGCGAGGAGCAAGGGAATAAAAATAGCCCGCAGTTGATAGCCAAACCATAACAGGAATACGCCTAGTAAAATCCACAGCACATCACGCACCGGCACAATTTGCCAGAGGTGGCGTTGGTGCCAAGGGGGTGATTTTAAGCGTTGATCGCCTGGCAACATGACTCCTGGGGTTGTTTTGATGAGAAGGGGTTTAGTAATAACGCTAGGGAGAGGCGATTACTAGCCCTGCCTTCTGCGCTGCTCCAGGGTGGCTAGCAATTGCTGATAGGGTTCAATGAACTGCGCTATTCCTTCCTTTTCCAGATTTTCATCCACAATGCGCAGATCAATTTTCAACTCCGCCAACCGATGCATGATTTCAGGGGCCTCATGAACAGCCGTCCATATCCGAATTTCAGGTTGTCCGTGTTCGCGGTAGGCCTCTAGGGTGGCTATGGGCATGGCATTGACGGTTTCCGGACCGATGAGGGAGTCCACGTATTTAATATCGCTGTACAGGGGATCCTCGGTCGAGGTGGAGGCCCAAAGCAACCGCTGTTTCCGGCCACCTTGCTCGGCTAAATGTTCCCAGAGGGGCTTGCCATGGAATTCCTCGAAGCGCTCATAGGCAAATCCCGCGCTGGCTAGGGCCGCCTTACCCCGCAATCCCCGGGCCAGTTCAACACGCTGGGGATCCTTTTCCTTGGCAATTTCATCCAGGAGACGATCTACCTTGAGATCAATGCGGCCGAGGAAAAAACTGGCGACCGAAGCGACCCGCTGAATAGGTTGGCCCGCTGCCAAACGTTTTTCCAATCCGGTCATATAGGCGTGAGTCATCTCCAGGTAACGTCCCACGGAGAACAGGAGGGTGACATTGACATTAATGCCTTCGCTGATCAGCTGTTCGATGGCGGGTAGTCCGGCTTTGGTTCCGGGGATGGCAATCATGGCATTAGGTCGATCCACCCATTGCCACAGGCGCCGTGCCTCATTCACCGTGGCCTCGGTGTCATGGGCGAGGAGGGGCGAAATCTCCAGGCTGACAAAGCCCTCTTGTCCCTCGGTTTGGCGGTAAAGAGATTGGAAGCGATCGGCGGCCAAGCGGACATCTTCCACTAGCAGGCGCTCGTAGATCTCGGTGGCGGAGTGTCCTGCTTTGGCCTCTTTTTCGATGGCAGCCTGATAATTTTCATCTTGCTCAATCGCTTTCTCGAAAGTAGCGGGGTTGGTACTGAGGCCCGCAATGCCGTCTGCTTCAATGAGGCGCTCTAAGGTGCCATCCATAAGTCTCTGACGGTCAATCCCATCGAGCCAAATAGCTTGGCCTAGCTCATGCAACGCCAGTAAGCTGTTTTCTGTATCGTTCATGGGAGTTACCTCACCAGTTCGTGGTTTTGAAGAGCTGGGTTCCCTAACATATTTATTAATATTTATAGCGTTATAGTGTAGACAAACTCTCGCCCTAGAAGCAGTTGGAAACCCCTGAAATGAACGCTACCCATGAGAGTATTCAAGCACTGCGTCAGGTATGGTCTACCTTGTCGCCGGCAGAGCAAGCGCAAAAATTTAGCGCCTTGTCTTCAAGGAAGGCGAAAAATTTCTTCCACAGACTGACGCCATTGGAGCAATCCCAGCTATTGATGGAATTGTCCCCCTTGGATCGCCGGCGTTGGTTTTTAACCCTCGCCCCGGATGATGCCGCCGATGTGATCCAAGAATCTCCCCTCTTGATGCGCCGGGAACTGCTTGACATGCTGGATGTAAGGACTCGGCGGGAAGTGTTCCACTTGCTCCACTACGCCGAGGATGTGGCGGGGGGTATCATGAGCCCCCGCTTTGCAAGGGTGCGCCCTGAAGCCAGTGTTGAGGAGGCTCTGATTGCGTTACGCATGCAAGCCCTGAATCAGACGGAAACCATTTATTATGCCTATGTGGTGGATAGGGAAGAACGGCTCTGTGGGGTGATCTCCATTCGGGAATTGTTCTCCGCCCGTAGCCATATCAAAGTCGCCGATTTGATGCACACCGAGGTGGTTTCGGTTCCTGAGGATGCTGATCGAGAGGCCGTGGCCAAGGTCATTGCCCACCATGACCTGCTTGCCGTGCCAGTAGTGGATGAACAAGGGCGGATGAAAGGAATCATTACCGTGGATGATATTGTGGATGTGTTGACCCGGGAAGCGACCGAGGATATTCAGAAACTCGGTGGTTCGAGGGCGTTAGATATGCCCTTCCTACAAACGGGGTTTAAGGCCATGGTGGGAAAACGGGTCGGTTGGCTGGCGCTGCTGTTCCTGGGGGCCATGTTGACCGCCGGGGCCATGTCCCAATTTGAGGAACAGCTGGCCGAGGTGGTCGCTTTGACCTTGTTTGTTCCCTTGATTATCTCCAGTGGCGGCAATGCCGGATCTCAAGTCTCCACCTTGGTGATCCGCGCCATTGCCTTGGGGGAGGTTCGGCCTCAGGACTGGTGGCGCGTGGCCCTCCGGGAAATTCGGGCGGGGTTGGCCCTGGGCGGGATTTTGGCCTCCCTGGGACTGATTGTTTTGTTTCTGGCCAGTTTTTTTTGGGGGGGCGATAGTCACTCGACCGCCTTGCTTGCCTTGACGGTAGGGCTCAGTATCATTGGCGTGGTGACCACGGGGACGTTGGTGGGCTCCTTGCTCCCCTTTGTTTTGCACGCCTTGGATTTTGACCCGGCCACGGCCTCGGCTCCCTTGGTCAGTACCCTGGTAGACCTATTGGGATTAGTGCTTTATTTGAGCATTGCGCGGCTGGTTTTCTCGAACCTGTTAATCTAGTTCCAGGGAAGAATACTTCCAGCGGGAGGAGTTTTTTGCTTTTTAATTTTTCAATTAGACCATGGTGAAGCTTGAATCTTACATTCGGGTCCATTTCCTGGAACAACGGCTTACCCTGAGACAGGGGCGGAAGGTAGTGTTTGAGACGCCCGTCTCCCTGGCAAAAAATGGGCCTGGGGAGGAAATGGGGAGTGAATGCACGCCCCGGGGTTGGCACCAGATCCGGGCCAAGATCGGCGCCGGTTGTCCTGTGAACACCGTATTTCGGGGACGGCGGCCCACGGGTGAGATTTATACTCCGAAATTGGGGCGGGCCTATCCGGAGCGGGATTGGATATTGACCCGGATTTTATGGTTGAGTGGTTTGGAACCAGGGAAGAATCGTTTCGGCAAGGTGGACACCATGGGCCGTTATATCTATATCCATGGGGTTCCGGACGAGACGGCCATGGGCATACCGGGCTCCCATGGTTGCATCCGTATCCACAATGGTCCCTTGTTGGAGTTGTTTGCGCGGGTCAAGCCGGGAATGCGGATATTCATTGGTTGAGTGGATGCCATGGGATATTTCCTTCTTAGCCGGCTGCTGAGTGCAATGGTGGTGGTGCTGGGGGTGGCTTGCCTCGTTTTTCTGCTTATCCACCTCATCCCGGGTGATCCGGTGGAAGTCATTCTGGGGGAAGGCGCTCAGCCAGCCGATCGGGAGGCATTGCGTCAGGCCTTGGGATTGGACCGCCCCTTGCTCGTGCAACTGGGGCAATTTCTCCAGGGGCTGGCCCAATTCAATCTAGGGACTTCGCTCTATTCCCAACGGCCGGTGGTGGAGCTGCTGGCTGAACGTTTACCGGCAACCGCGGAACTGGCCTTGGCGGCACTCCTGGTGGCGATAATCATTGCCTTTCCTTTAGGAATATTAGCCGCAGTGCGGCGGGGCACGATTTGGGATCGAGTGGCGACCACCTTTGCTTTGGTGGGAGTCTCGGTGCCCAATTTCTGGCTGGGGCCCCTGCTGATCTTGGTGTTTTCCATTGGTTTAGGGTGGTTTCCGGTTAGTGGACGAACCGGCTGGGATTCTTTGGTGTTGCCGGCCCTGACATTGGGGAGTGCCATGGCCGCCATTCTCTCCCGGATGGTTCGGGCGGCCCTGTTGGAAGTCTTGGGCGAGGATTATATCCGGACGGCGAAGGCGAAAGGTTTGTCCTTAAGTCGGGTGATAGGACGGCATGCCCTGCGCAACGCCCTGCTTCCGGTGATTACGGTGCTGGGCCTGCAATTGGGTACCGTGTTGGGGGGAGCGGTGATTACCGAAGTGGTGTTTTCCTGGCCAGGAATCGGCCAGCTCACTGTGGAGTCCATTCAACGTCGGGATTATCCTGTGGTACAGGGGTGCGTATTGCTGATTAGCCTGATTTACGTGGTAGTCAATACCTTGACGGATCTTATTTATGGTTGGGCTGATCCCCGGGTGCGGTTAGGCACTCGGCAATGAGGGGAGCGCGGCTACCCTTGGGGATTCTTCTGGCATGGGGGATGTTGGCCTTACTGGGACCTTGGTGGGGGTTGGAGCCCAATGCTATTCATCTGGAACGAATCTTAATGCCCCCCTGCCCGGAGGCCTGGTTGGGTTTTGATGATTTGGGCCGGCCCCTGTGGGATCGTTTGGTGGTGGGGGCCCGCACTTCCTTTCTCGTAGCGTTTGGGGTGGTGTCTGTTGCTGGGTTCTGCGGAACTTTGCTGGGGATGCTAAGCGCCTATCTGGGAGGTTGGTGGGATCATGGGGTCGCCCGGCTGATGGACATTTTTTTGGCCTTTCCCGGGATCTTACTGGCCATCGCCCTGGCAGGGATTTTAGGACCGGGGATTGAAAATGTGGTCTTTGCTTTGGCTGCGGTGGGGTGGGTAGGTTACGCTCGTTTGGCGCGGGCTCAGGTGCTCAGTCTCCGGCGCCGTGAGCATGTGCAAGCGGCGATTGCCCTGGGGGCAGGGACGATGCGCATTGTGGGGCGGCATTTACTCCCCTTGATTCTGGCGCCGCTGATTGTGGAGGCCACCTTTGGGGTGGCCGGGGTGGTGATAGCGGAAGCAGGCTTGTCTTTCCTGGGACTGGGGGTGCAGCCGCCGGCGGCTTCTTGGGGCAGCATGATCCGGGATGGGACCCGCTATCTTCTGGTTGCCCCCCATATGGTGTTGGTCCCGGGAATTGCCCTGATGCTGGTGGTGCTAGCCGTCAATCTCCTGGGGGATTGGTTGCGGGATCGACTAGATGTGAGGCAGTCAGGGAGGTAAGCCATGACCATAGGCCCGTTGATGATTGACTTAAAAGGCATGACTCTGGACCCGGCAGAACGGGAGCTGTTACGGCATCCCTGGGTAGGCGGAGTGATTTTATTCAGCCGTAACTATGAATCTCCAGAACAAATTGCAGCGTTGATCGATAGTATCCACACTCTCAGGGGGCCTCGGCTATTGGTGGCCGTGGATCACGAGGGCGGGCGAGTACAGCGTTTTCGGGAGGGTTTCACTTCCCTGCCTCCGGTGCGTCTCCTGGGGCAGATCTATGACCGGGATCCGCCACAAGCTCGGCGTTTGGCGGCCATCACCGGGTGGTTGATGGCGGCTGAATTGCGAGCAGTGGGGGTGGACTTTAGTTTTGCCCCGGTCTTGGACTTGGATCAGGGAGTCAGCAGGGTGATAGGGGACCGGGCCTTTCACTCGGAACCTGATGCCGTGATAGCCCTGTCCAAGGCCTATGTTCGAGGGATGGCCTGGGCGGGCATGGCCGCGGTGGGGAAACACTTTCCGGGACACGGCTCAGTGGCGGCTGATTCCCATGTGGCCCTTCCAGTGGATGAGCGCCCTTGGCAGCAGATCCGAGAGCGGGATCTTTTGCCCTTCGAACGTCTGATAAGTGCCGGTTTGCCGGCGATAATGCCGGCTCATGTACGCTATGCTTCAGTAGATCTCCTCCCCGCCGGTTTTTCCCCCTTTTGGCTAGAGGAAGTCTTGCGTGGGCAATTGGGTTTTCAGGGGGCCATTATTAGCGATGATTTGGGTATGGCCGGCGCGGCGGGAGTAGGGGGCATGAGCGAGCGGGTACGGGCGGCTTTAAGTGCCGGTTGCGATATGGCCTTGGTTTGTAATGATCCCCATGGCTATGCCCCCTTGCTGGATGAACTGGAGGGGGACCACCTTCCGGGCACCCCCGCCCGCCTGCTTCGCCTTTATGGACGCTATCCCTTGACGCGTTCTCAGTTATCCCGGAATTCGGCCTGGCAAAGGGCGGTGCAGGCAGTTACCGCTTACGCTAGGTTTTAGGAGGGGCAGGGGGGGCTGCGAAGGTGGATGTCCTTTTTTGGCCTTTTTGTCGCCAAAGCCTGACCCGGTTCTCGTGCGCATTCCCTACTTCAAATCATTTTCCGTCAAGCCCGCGTCCTTGGGCAAACGGCGAAACGTGCCGATTTTTAATTCTCTGTTGCCGTGAAGGGGTACAGTCAAAATCGTTGGGTTATCAGACTTTGCATAAATATGGTGACTTCCCCGTGCCCGTTGTAATTCCCATCCATGTTTTTTCAGTATCTGGCACAAGCGCTTGCCGGAGACTGATTTCACAAATCGATTTCCATGACTTGAGTTTGGGGATCTAGCACAGGTCTCTCAGCGGCTACTTCCAGCCATCATTCGGCTGCTTCTCGGATATTAGCCAGGACCTCTTCAAGGGTGTCTCCTTCGGATACACAGCCTGGCAGGGCGGGCGCTTCGGCCCAGTAGCCTCCTTCCTCGGCAGCATGGATCAAGACCTTTAATTTCATGATCTTACTCCTCACTAAATGGGCACGGAAATCGGAGTATGGCCATGGCTGGAGCATAGATCAATATAAAGTGGATGTCCTTTTATCTTTTCTTTTATCTATTTATCTCTTCACCCGGTTTTTTTGCTTGCGCCTAGACGCTGGATCGTGCTATGAACACAAATGATTGCTTTGCATTTTTTTAAGAGGCCAAATCCATGACGAGCAGCACAATCACGATTCGTACCGATCCAGAGATTGCTAAGCAGATCACGGCACTTGCCAAGGCGATGGAGCGCTCGCGAAACTGGGTCATCGAGGACGCGCTAAAGCACTATATCGAAGAGCAGGCGTGGCAGGTCGAGGGAATTCGGGACGCTATGATGGCTTTGGACCAAGGTGAAGGCATCGCGCATGAAGATGTCATGGTCGAGATGGAGGCGCTCATCGAAGCGAAGATCCGGGCGCACGAAGGCCGGACGTGAGAGTTGTCTGGTCGCCGCAGGCGCGGCGGGATCTGCGGGAGATCTATCTGTATATCGCCGAAGACGATCCTCACGCCGCGCGCGTGCTCCAGGAGCGCATTAAGGCGTGTGTGACGTTGTTGACAGAAAATCGGTCCCTTGGCCGTCCCGGCCGGGTGCCGGGAACACGGGAGTTGATTGTTCCACGAATGCCTTACCTTTTGCCCTACCGGGGCGTGAAGGAACGCCTGGAGATTCTGCGCGTCTATCACGGCGCGTGGCAATGGCCGGAGACGTTCGACCAGTGTCATGAGCGCCATGGAGTTGATCGAACACCCTAATTTCGCACGGGTTATTGGAATGTTAGACCTGACCCCTTGTGCGCTAAGCCATTGAAATATTTGCGTTCATGGGCGTTAATTCGCGGCTAACTGTTTTATACCAATTTCATGTGATTTTGCATTGTATGGATTCAGTCTAAACAACCACTTGAAGCCTTAATAGATTGCATTCTTTGGTTAAATTGGTATTAGTGGGAATAGTCACCGTCTCCGCTAAGTTTTAGGAGGGGGAGGGGGGGCGCTGCGAAGATTCATTAGGCTATCCACAACCCCGACCATGGCCAGGCCGATGATAAAATGGGGGGGAAGGACAAATAGCCCTATGTAGAGAGGCAGGAGCCACCATGAGGATAAGCCGCGAAGGGCAGCCATTCCATGCATGGCTGCCAATCCTTGGAATAGGTATATCATCACTGCCACGATGAACAGATCGGTCAAGACGTGACCTCCGCCATCAAGCACTCCTGTCAGCACCAGGGCGGAGAGAAGAATGACGAGATAGGTCAGGCTACGGGGCAAATGCAAGGAGTGGAATTCTTTCGAAAACCCTCCCGGATTGTAGAGAAGGGCTTGCCACCAGCGGGCCAGCAGAATGGTCAACATGAGGTTGAGGCCAAAAAACATGGCCACCAGGCCGTTCATCAAGGCTAGGGCGCCTTCTTGGGAGATCTGTTCAACCGTGACGCCCTCAATATTGGCCTGGGTAATGGTTTGCTCAATCCATTGTTGCCACCAGGCGATGACGTCCCCCGTTAAAATATGCATACTCACCACAAAGAAAGCGGCAAATCCTCCGACAACTAACAGGGTCCAGGCTTGAGATTGAGTGATCCGCAAGACCCAACAACCTAAGGCATTGGGTAGCCATAGTCCCAGTATCAGGAGAAAGGATAAATCCGCCCTCCCCGCAATGGCTAAAAATATTACCGCCACCACTAAGGCCGCACCTGCGGTAACGGTTAGCCCTTCTTTCATGCCGTGCCGCAAGGTCACTAAGCCGACTGCGGCGCCACTGAATAAAGATAGGGGCGGCAGAGCAACTGCGAGCGCGCCGAACGACCCTGCTATCGCTATTGCATAGAGGCGGCCTCGCATAATGAACCGGGCAAATTCACGCATGGTTGTGTTCCCTTTATTACAAAGCTTAAAAAAGCTTCTGTTATTCAGATGGTGATTAGACGCTATGGTAAGCGGATGTCATAAAAAACAATTTTTTAAACATAGACTATCCTAAGCCTAGGCAACATTGCCAGCGGGTAAGGGCGATCACACTAAAGTGGGCCATTTTAGAATAGTTTCCGAGGAATTTTCTGTTGGCTAAAGATAATATTGACTACGGGGTTAAAACAACTCATGGGGAAACTCAGCTTCGCCCTCGTATCGGGCTTGCTCTGGGAGGAGGGGCTGCCCGGGGGTGGGCCCATATCGGTGTGATTCGCGCTTTAGCAGAGCACGGCATTATTCCTGATTTAGTGGCGGGGACCTCCATCGGGGCCCTGGTGGGAGCCGCCTATGCTGCTGGGATTTTGGATAACTTGGAGCGATGGGCCCGTTCCCTGGTGTGGAAAGACACCGTTGGCTTTTTTGATATCCGGCTTCGTGGTGGCCTCATCGAGGGAAAAAAACTCTTTAAATTTTTAGGCCGGCGTTTTCCTTATCGGGAAATTCAGGATTTGCCGATGCCTTTTGCCGCCGTGGCCACCGACTTGGAAAATGGGCGGGAAATTTGGTTGCAACAAGGTTCCTTGCTGGAAGCGGTGCGTGCTTCTGTTGCTTTACCCGGATTATTGACTCCAGTATACTGCAACGGTCATTGGTTGGTGGATGGTGGCCTAGCTAACCCAGTGCCGGTGAGTGTTTGCCGGGCCTTGGGTGCGGCGCAGGTCATTGCAGTGGACCTTAATGCGGGTTTGTTGGGTCGTCGGGTGCGTTCAGCGATTCAGTCCCAGGAGCAGGCAACGCCCCCCTTCCGGGATCTGGGCTCTACCTTAACCCAAGCCCTCTGGGCTAGCTTCTGGGGTGAGTCTGAGGGACGTACCAAGGATCAAGAGAACAATACGCCGCCCTCACTGTTTGATATCGTCGCCAGTAGCATTAATATCATGCAAGTGCGCATTACCCGTAGCCGTCTGGCAGGGGACCCTCCTGACCTGTTGATCGCTCCTCGTCTTAACGACCTTGCCCTGTTAGATTTTCACCGAGCAGAGGAGGCTATTGCCGAAGGGCGAGAGGCGGTAGCACGGGTTCAATCGGAACTCACCGCCCTAAAGTGATCCTTGCCCTTATTCTGCTATCGAAAAGACTCTATTGATGGGAAATATGTTGGAGGAGATTCAATCGGTTTACAGTGAAGCGGACCGTCTCTATACCCAGGCTCAAGTGGAGGCCGCGCTGGATCAGCTCGCGATAGAGATTACCGCCAAGCTAAGTACCCAAAATCCCCTGCTGTTGTGTTGTATGGTGGGGGGGATTATTCCTTGCGGGTGTCTTCTGCCGCGTCTTGACTTCCCGCTGCAACTTGATTACATCCATGTTACCCGTTATCAGGGAAACACTGCCGGAGGGACCCTGCGTTGGCTGCGCAAGCCTATGATTTCCCTCCAGGATCGAGTGGTGCTGGTGGTGGATGATATCCTCGATGAGGGACATACCTTGGCTGCGATCATGGAATATTGCCGAGGGGAAGGCGCCACGGCTTACAGTGCCGTATTAGTGGACAAGCTACGGGACCATAAACAGGGTTCGCCGGCGGATTTCGTGGGGCTTGAAACGGGTAACCGTTACTTGTTCGGGTATGGCATGGATTATAAGGAGTATCTTCGCAATGCTCCTGGAATCTATGCGGTGAAAGGGTTGTGAGCACACTGGGATGACGGATCTAGCAATTATTGGTGGCACTGGGTTAACGACCTTGAAAGCCCTGGAGGTCACCCGGCGAGAAGTGGTGCATACCCCTTTTGGAGAGCCTTCCTGTCCGCTGACTTATGGTCAACTTTGTGGTAAGGAAGTGGTTTTTCTGCCACGTCATGGTCCTGGGCATACCATTCCTCCCCATAAGATTAATTATCGCGCTAATCTCTGGGCTCTCCACAGAACAGGCGTCACCCGAGTGTTGGCCGTCGCCGCGGTGGGAGGGATTAGCGCCCATTTGGGTGTCAGCGAGCTAGCCATTCCTGACCAGATTATTGATTATACTTGGGGCCGTGCCCATACTTTTTTTGAAGAAGATTTAAGGCAGGTCGTCCATGTGGATTTTACCTACCCTTACTCTGCGGAATTGCGGGACTTGTTGCTTAAGGCGGCGGCCGCCGCCGAGTTAAAGGTAGCCGATAGGGTGACTTATGGTGCGACCCAAGGGCCGCGCTTAGAGACCGCAGCGGAGATCGATCGCCTGGAGCGGGATGGCTGTCATGTGGTGGGAATGACCGGCATGCCCGAAGCTGCCCTCGCACGGGAACTGGAATTGAGCTATGCCGCGATTACCGTCATTGTTAACCGGGCGGCGGGCCGTAGCGAAGGGCTGATTGAGATGGCCAGCCTCGAGCAAAATCTTAAAATAGGGATGGAAAAAGTCCGTCGGTTGCTGGAGCATCTCATTCCCCTGGCTTGATGGCTTTGCCAGCTTCATCCGGCAACATTTCCTGAACAGCTGTGGCCTCCAAGGGAAATGTTTTGGGGGTACTCAGGTTGTCGGCATGGGGAGCGTTGCCCGGTCGGACCTGAACCAATACCCCCAATAGAGGATGGTCAAAATAATGCAGTTCCTGGATATGAATGCGCCGTGATTCGGTAAGACGAAAATATCTGCCGGGGGGCGGGGGTTGAGAAGCCTCCTCTTCTGCTCCAGGGAGGGTGGCCTTTGAGGAGTGCCGGTAGCGCAGATCGAGGGATATTTGCAAGAAGCGCCCTTGGCTAAGTGTAGCGGTCCCTTCTAGTTGAGGGCCTGGGTATTCCCTAGGAGAAGATGTCGGCTCTGTTTCCGGAATGGTTTCTCCCCTACGGCTGGAAAGTTCCGAAGCTGGAAGCCGTAAATAGACCGGCCGAGCACCCTGAGGAAAGGTTGCCGGTTGATTCCAGGAGCGATGTAATAGGTTGCGATAACGGGACGATTGATGTAAGCGCTGTTCGATGCCCGTGAGTTTCCAAGTGCGGGAGGGGAGGGGGAATAAGCTCGTGCCTTCTTCGGTCAGTGTTTGGGTACCCGTAGAAGGTAATTTCAAGGCGCGGCTTAGGTCTAGTGGGGCAGGATTAGAGAGGCCAGTTCCCGAGACTCTGGTTTTTGGGGGCAAATGTTCGAAGATCAGAATCTCTACCTCATACCATGTGGTGGGTGCCCCTAGGATTTCTGTCGCTAAGAACGTCAAAAATAATAATGAAAGATAGCTACTAAGGTATTTCAAAGCGGGTTTCTAGTCTTGTCTAAAACCGCCTAGTATCTCTTAAACGTTTATAAAAATCGAGGAAGCTATCCTAACCTTACCGATATTCCTACCTTATCCCGTAGGATGGTATGCTGTTGACCATCGGCCTGCGAATCGCCGCTGCGAAAAATCTCCCTTGGCTGCGTCAGCCAACGGATCTCAGTGTCCAGGTTGATTCGAGCTATGTCGCCCTTCCGCTCTGGCTCATCGGTTGGCCCCCCGTTCGTGATCTCAACTTAGTTTCAGCCCGCCCCAGCGTAGACTTCGGCCTCGATCCTCAGACAGAGAAGGCCGAGAATTGTTTAGAGGCATTAAATTGGAAAGCCACGTGAGGGAGTAGTTTTTTGTGAATAATAAAATTTATTATAGGTTGTACGGACTTATTTTAACGGGATTGGTCATTGTTACTATTTTTTTGCAGTCAGCTAGTGTGGCTCTTAAAGATTCGATTATTAAGGAGGGAGGGGTTATCGAGTCACTGTCTGCCATCGGCTACTTTGCTGGGGCAATTTTAGCGATCCTTATAAAAAGAAAAATTCCCCACCCTACTCATGTAATATTTATTTTGGTTCTCTTGGGGTTAAGAGAACTAGACTTCCATAATCGTTTCACCACGATGAGCCTGTCTAAAATCACGTTTTATGTGAGTTCTGAGGTGCCCCTATTAGAGAAAATGATTGGTGTAGCTATAGTCTCGCTGGTTCTATACGTTATTGTTCACTTAGCAAAAACTCATTTTCATGGATTTATAAGTGCAGTAAAAAAAAGAGAACCGTCCGCTATAGGAGTTGGAGTGGGAATATTGCTTATATTTTTAACTAAAATCCTTGATGGCCTATCGAGAAAGCTTGCAAGCGTGGGTGTAACTCTGAGTAATAACATGGAGCAGTTGACGGAAATTATAGAAGAAGTTTTTGAACTGGGTATTCCAATGATGTTTATCATTGCAATTGTAGCTCGTTTCCGAACAGTCTGATGAAATACAGCTACTCTATTTAAAATTTCCACTGATGCCAACTATTCTCTACTATATTCACGATCCCATGTGTAGTTGGTGTTGGGCATTTCGCCCGACTTGGCAGAAAATCCGCGCGGCTCTTCCCGAAGAGATTCTTATTCAGTATGTCCTGGGGGGGCTTGCCTCCGATACCCATCAGCCCATGCCCCTTGAACTGCAACAGAAGATTCAAGGAATCTGGGGGACTATAAAAAAGCAGGTGCCGGGGACGGAATTTAATTTTGATTTCTGGATTAAATGTCAGCCACGCCGTTCTACTTATCCGGCTTGCCGGGCTGTGATTGCTGCGGCAAGGCAGGAAGATAAATTTGGAGAAGCGATGATTTTGCTGATCCAACGGGCCTACTACCTGCAAGCACGTAACCCCTCGGATGACAGCACCCTCATTGAGTTGGCTATGGAGCTGGGATTGGACGAACAGCGTTTTATCAGTGATTTGAACTCATCGGAAACCCAGGAAGAGCTGTTTCGGCAAATCCAGTTTGCTCAGATCATTGGGGCACAGGGCTTTCCTAGTTTAGTTCTCCAGCAGACGGATGAGTATTTTCCTATCCGCTTCAGTTACCATGATCCTTCAGTGGCTTTGAGTCGAATTAGGGCGTTACAGCGTTTCCCCTAAAAGGGGTTCCAAGTGGGGTATCTTTATGGGCGGATGTTATGGTTCCCCGAAGACTTTCCTACGGGATAAGAGTGGGTAAGAAGCCGTTGGAAAATTCTTTATAGGATGAATTGCGTACGGCAAACCACTTCTGATTTTTATAAGCGTTTATTCGCGTGCATTTGCGGCTAAAAACCGAATCTAGGTTGTCCCTCATCTCTATTTCTTTGTCCCTGTCGGTAGGTTCTAGCGTAGAGCCGTAGAGGAACGAAGTGAACTGGTCCCATCTATAATAGGGTTTATGGACCTTTTTGGTTCTATATAAAAGACTAATTGTGGCTCTTTATTGAGTCCACCGAAAAATAGTATCTTATTTGCAACACGACGACGGTCCTGGGATGACTAGTTTTTCTGAGGGCATCCCGGGAATCTGTTACACCCGTGTTACAGCTTCATAGTTGTATTTATATGCCTCTCCTTACCCCCGACAACCGTCGGGGGTTTTTTCTGTAATACCTTAGGTCTCATTAAACGAGAATGCTATAGAGACCGTTACCAACGCCAATCCACCATGAATACGTTTGTTTCCCCTTTCACCTTGCCGTTGCGGTTGGAGGCAAACACCAGCTTTTTGCCATCATGGGAAAACATGGGGAAACCGTCGAAATCAGGATAGTAGGTGACCTGTTCGATTTCCCGGGTTTCCACGTTAATGAGAAATAGGTCGAAATTACGGCCTTTTGGATTATGCATGTTGGAAGAAAAGATGATGTGTTTGCCATCCGGGTGCCAATAGGGACCGAAGTTGGCGGCGCCATTGTCGGTGAGCTGGATAGGCTTGCGCTCTTCTAGGTTCATGATGAAAATTTCCAGCTGACCGGGACGGATCAGGCCTTGCTTGAGCAGATGTTGATAATCCTCCAGCGCCTTGCCTTGGGGGCGGGAGGCCCGCCAGACAATCCACTGCCCGTCGCGGGAGAAGAAGGCCCCGCCATCGTAGCCAGGTTCATCGGTAAGTTGTTCCACCCCGCTGCCGTCTGGATTCATCGTGAACAGTTCCAGATCCCCGGTGCGCACTGAAGTGAATATGATTTTGTCTCCTAGGGGTGAGTAGACCGCTTCGGCGTCGTACCCAGGAGTATCGGTCAGGCGTACCAGATTATCCCCTTCCGGGTCGGCCCGGAAAATATCATAGCCCTTGTAGAGGGGCCAGACATAGCCCTGGGAGTAGTCCGGCTTGGGGGGACATTGCTCACCTGCCAGATGGGTAGAAGCATAAATAATGGATTGGTTATCGGGGGCGATAAATGAGCAGGTGGTGACCCCTTTGCCAGAGGAGACCATGCGTACGTTCTTGCCATCGGCATCCATGCGGAAGATGGCGTCGCACTTTAGATTGTCACGGGTGGACTGGAAAATCAGTTCACTGCCGTCAAAGGAGAAATAGGCCTCGGCGTTCTGGCCGCCAAAGGTGAGTTGGCGAATATGGGTCAGGTGTTTTTCCCCTGGATAGCGCAGATCTTCCGCCGCTGGAGTCGGGTTGTCAGTGGGTTCTGCCGCCATAGCTCCAGTTCCCGCTCCCAGTGCTATCGCTAAGAACCCTGAAGCTATACCCTTGATTTTTTGCATAAATTTACCTCCGAAAATCATCGTGCGACCACCTGAGCGGTAACAGTCTGTTGTTGCTGGTCGCGCAGAAATTCAATCGTTAATGAATCGCCCGATTTGAGGGCGCGAAGGACGTTGGCGAAATCCGCCAGAGTATGGATAGCCGTGTCATTGAGTCGGATGATGATATCATTTTTTTGTAGACCCACTGCTTCAGCCGGGGTCTCGGGAGTGACCCCTGAGAGCCGGACTCCCGTTCCCGTCCAGCCAAAATCCGGTACGGTACCCAACACCACCCGCCGGCTTTGGCGGGGGTGATCCCTGGTTTCTCCCTGGTTGGCTAGCTGTTTTGAGTGCAGGGGGTCAGGACGGAAGGCCAGATATTCTACCGCCTCTTTCAGTACGGCAGCGATTTTGGCCAGCCCTTCAGGGTTGATCTTATCAATGGTGTCTGTGGGGCGGTGGAAGTCGGCATGGGGTCCAGTGAAAAGCTGCACAGCGGGAATCCCTGCGGTTAGGAAGCTGGTATGATCGCTGGAGCCAATGTCCTGGGGGACGGTTTTAATAGGCACGCCGGTAACGAAACCTATTCCCCGAAAGATATGCACCCACTCCCGGGCAGAATTGGCGGCAAGCACCAGGAGTTCACCACTGTCCAGGCGGCCTACCGTATCCAGGTTGAGCATGGCCATGGTAGTGTTTGCAGGAGACTCGCCTGAGTGTTCCACATAGTGAGCTGAGCCCAGCTTACCGGCTTCTTCGGCGGTAAAAGCGACCCACACCAGGGTGCGTTCGGGCCGCCAATGGGGGCCCAAAACCCGGGCCAATTCTAGCATCACGGCAATGCCGCTGGCGTTGTCATCGGCGCCGGGATGGATTTTGCCTTCATCACCTCGGTGCACATCCGGCCAGCCGCGGCCCAGGTGGTCATAGTGGGCGCCCACCACCACCTGGGGGAGTTCCGGGCGGGTGCCGGGGAGTATGCCCACCACGTTGCGAAGGGTGACGGTTCGTTCCGGTTCGCCGACCGTCGTGGTCCAGGTCTGATAGTAACTTCCCCCGTCCCCGCCAGGCTTGAGCCCCGCAGCCTGGAATTCATGAGCAATATACTGGGCGGCTTGGTCCAGTTCCGGCGTGCCCAGACCCCGGCCAGCCATCTTAGGATCGGCCAGGTAAGCAATGTCTTGCATCATCCGTTGGGTTTTAAAGAGGGGAGGGAGTTCCACCAGGGGCTTGCGAGGGGCAAGTTGGGCCTTAATGGGAGAGTGATCCTTGATGCGCGCCTTTCCTGGTGCGCCCCCTTCGGGCCTCCTGGGGAGGTCCCGATTCGCTCCCGGCGAATCGGTAGCCAGCAGGACCGACATGGGCGAATTGACCACCGGCCACTGGCCTTTCACCATATTTTCAGGTTCAGTGCCGGTGAAGCCTAAGTAGCTGTACTTGCCGTAATGGGGGAGTTTGCGGGCCAGTCCCGGCATAGCCGCCACCTGGTCCGTAGCCACCCAGGCGAGGGCATGATCGGGGTTTTCCCGATGGCGGCCCACCACCACGACCGAATGTTGCTTCCGACGGAGCTCGCTCCCCTCTAAGCGGAGGCGGTTTGCTTCTGCCTTATAGGCATAATCGGTGAGGGCTTCATTGAGCTGGGAGCGAAAGCGGTTCTCCCACCCGAATAGCCACACGGCCCGATCCGTTGGCAGCACGTCCAGGTCCGCATCGGTGTTGATTTCCAAATTTTCCCGCCCCCGCTGCCAGGCCCGGGCCAGTGCGGCGTAGCCTTCCCGCACCGCCCGAGGGGCTTGGGAAGGTAATACCGCCAGGGCCCGATCAGCGCCAAAAGCTTGGCTGAGTGCCGGTGGAATCTCATTGCGGTGGAGTCGCCGGAAAACATCAAACTGGGGATCCACCTCCAGCCGTAAGGGGCGGGCCGGTAACCGCAGTTTAAGCGAGTGGGTTTTTTCCCCCATGGAGAGGCGAGTTTGATACGCCTTCTCGGTACCTTCCAGATAAATGGCCAGGGGCAGCTCCAATTGATAGGGTTTGCCGGGCTGAAGCTGCTCGATAGTGGCCGTCAAGAGGTATTCTTCCTCTAAGGGTTCAGCCTGTGCCTGGCGAACGCGTAAAAAGGGCGCTCCGGTGCCCTCTACCCACTGCTTAAAGAAAGATTGCAAGGGTTGATCACTCACCTGATTGAAAATTTCCGCTACCTCGTTAAAGCTTGCCACTTGGAACCGATACTGGCGATAAAGGCGCTGGAGGGCCTCGATAAAAGTTGAATCGCCCAATTGTTGGCGCAACATGTGAAATAGCATCAGGGTTTTGCCGTAGCCCACGGCTTGGGTGGCGGCACTGTGGCGGCTGCGGAATTCGGTCAGGGGGAAGTCTCCTTCTTCCCGCACATAATCGGTGTACTTTTGCAGCGTCTCACGCCGGTATTTTACCCCCTGGCCTTGCTGTTCTTTGAGCAGATGATCCGCCAGATAGCTGGTCAACCCCTCGGCCCAGTTGCCGGAATCGTAGTCCACATACACCCCGTTACCCCACCAGTTATGGAGAATCTCGTGGGGATAGGAGGAGCGGAGGATAAAGGGGAAGCGAATGACCCGTGAGCCTAGCAAGGTGAAGGAGGGCATTCCATAACCCGTCTCCCAGAAGTTCTCCACCAGGGCAAATTTGCGGTAAGGGTAAGGGCCAATGAGTTGGCGGTACATTTCAATATACTGGGCGGTGGCGTCCAGGTATTTTCGGGCTAAGGCTTGGTCGGGTTGGCGCAAAAATGCCATGGTTTCCACCTGACCGGCTTGCTCCCGGTATTCGGTAAAGGGGCCCGCTATCAGATAGATTTCCTCCTGGGGGTGATCAATGGCCCAGACTTCCTCGGTGCTGTCGTCCTCTTTAGCTTGCTGGGTGCGATTGCCCTGACTGATGGAATGCCATCCTGGAGGGAGCTGGGTCGCCAGGGAAAAGGTCACCATGTTCTCGCCGAAGTGGGGGTACCAGTAACTGGGACCGGCGAGGAAAACCCCTTCGGGGGCGATCAATCCCGGTGAAGCGCTAAAGCTGCGGGCATATTCTTCGCTGATGGGGGTGATGGGATGAAAGATTTCCCCCCTGTATTCCAAGGTGAATTGGCGGAGTCCTGTGGGAAGAACCACAGCGTAGTCTTCAATGAATTGGGTTTTTCTTACCTGCCGAAGCCGGACCCCTGGACTTATGGTTTGGGGCTGGAGGCCCGAATGAAGTCGGAAAGTCACCGGGGAGGAAACATCTTCCGGTAGGGTGATGGTATCTGTCGCGGTGAGACGATGGGTCTCCGGGTCAAGAGTGATATGCAATTGATGGTGGATCTGGGCGCCCACGGGCCCCGAGATCAGCAGCAACATCATTAACCCGAGGGCTAGAGAAGGTAATATTTTTTGCCAGCGCATAGAGTTTTTATAAATCTTTGAATAAATAAGGGCCCATTGAGCGTTAGAGAAAAGGGCTTCGATTTAAAAGGAAATAGTGTAATTTGACTACCTGTTTAGCACTACCCCGTTCTTGGAGCCCTTTGTAAAGCAGGAGTTCGCAAATTTACTATCAACCCCTATGAGGGGGGGGAGGTGATCGCGCCAGGGGGCCGGAGTTTGGGGCATGTCCAGTCAGCCTTGCAGACTATGGGTTACTTTGCCCATACTGGGGGCCATAAAGGCGAGCCGCTTCGCTCAACAGTGGTGGCTGCCCAGGCTCCGGGGGAGAGCTGGGTTGAAGAAATCGCTTGGCGCACGCCTGGAAAACCCGAGGTACGGCTTTACATCGTGCACGGGGGCGGGCATACAATACCCGGCCCAAAGGGAAGTTTTCCGGCCTTTTTGGGTCTCACGGAACGTCGTTTTGATGCTGTGGAGGCGGCAGTGCGGTTTTTTTTTCACTGATGGAAAGAGAACTTGCAGTGCGGGATGGGGTCCTCTTCGAACGGTTCAAAATGGAGAAAAACATCGGCATGATCCCTGCAGCAAAGTACAGTTCCCCTTTTCACCCAAATCAGTAGGATCTTAATGAGCATGCGCCACACATTTCTATTCGAGCCTGCAGTATGGGAAGCTGAGGGAACCTTCTTTGATGCGACGGGGCATGCACTGCGGCTGGAAGGAGAAACACAGGTAACCCATACCGCTCGAGGTTGGCGTAATGAGGGGCGGATGCGCGTACTGAGCGAGCCGCCCTTAGTCATTGAGAATCGCTACGATATTATTCCCTTTGCGCCAGGACGTGATACCACCTCATGGGTATCCGTGAACCCCGTGTTGGGGAAACTTTCCGGCCGATTTGTCTTGGTCGGGGAGATGATCCTTTCCCTGTTTGAAAGTAAAAAGGGAGAGCATAAGGGCATGGAAGTGCTGGTTAAGCAGAACGATGAGAGTTACCTGGGGCGGGGGGCATTGCTAGCAAGAGGTGGCAAGGTGTCATCATGGTCCATCACCCTCAAACGTCAGCACGAGGTGTGAGGATTAAAGAGAAAGTCCCTATCAAGATTTACGGGAAAGGCAGTTTTGTAGTGTCGGCGACCCTTATGTGGCGGCATTTCCCTCTCTCACCGGTGCTTTGCCCTCAACGCTTTCTAATCGCCCATCGCGGAGGTGAAAAATACGATCAAAGCAGTCGAAGATTTTCTCATCATGAGTCACCACAATAATGGCCGCTTCCTGCTCCTGGGCGAGCTGGCGCAGGAGATCCATTACCTGTCTGGCGCGGACGGAATCCAGGGATGCTGTCGGCTCATCGCCGAGAATAATGTGGGGATGGTTAGCCAGCGCCCGGGCAATCGCCACCCGTTGAGCTTGTCCGCCGGATAACTGGGCGGGATACTGGTTTCGACGGTCAGCCACTCCCAGATAATCAAGCAATTCCATTGCTCGCCGGTGGGCTACTTCTGGCTTCCACCCAGCAAGGTCCAGGACTACCTGTACGTTCTCTAGACAAGTCAGAAAGGGGATCAGATTGTGGAATTGAAAGATAAAGCCGATCTTCTCCAGCCGCAGCCTCCGCAGGTCCCCTTTCTGCCAGCGGCCATCGTAAACGACCTCCTGCTCCAGGCGAATACGGCCATCGCTGGGATCGGTGATGGCGCCGATGACATTGAGCAGCGTGCTCTTGCCTGAACCGCTGGGGCCAAGAAGCCCAACCACTTCGCCGGGATAGATATCCAGACTCACCTGCTGCAGTGCATCCACCCGGGTGGGCCCGCTGCCGAAGTGCTTGGAGACTTCTCGCAGTTCGACCAGCGAGCGGAGGGGCGAGGAGGCATGCGGCGGCATCACTTATCCTCCGAGTGCTTGGGCGGGATCGATACGGAGCGCCAGACGTAGACCGAGCACGCTGGACAGCAGGCATACGAGGATTACCACGCCGCCCAATGCCAGTCCGTCTTCGGGTTGGAGAATGACTCGGCGGGGGAAGTGTTCCGCAACGGACGCAATGAGGCCAGCACCCAGTGCAAAGCCGATGACTCCCATCGCCAGTGCCTGTTGCACGATGAGGCCCGCGATTGTCCGATCGGGCGCGCCGATAAGTTTAAGCGTGGCGATCTCCCGCGTCTTGTCTATGGTCATGGTATAGATAATAAGGGCGATGATTACGGCCGAGACAGCCAGCAGGAGGGCAGTGAACAGCCCGATTTGTTGACGCGCCTTCTCGACCACCGATTCCAGCAGCAGCACCTCCTGCTGGGGTTGCGTTAGGGCTGATAAATGTTTCCAGCGTGAGGCGGCTGCGGCCACGTTTTCAACCGATACATGGGGGGAGACCCTGGCCACGACGGCATTGATGGTATCAGTCTCCGGTAATACACCGTGGGCTGCGTAATGACGGGCGATGGCCCCTTCTAGCTCGAATTGCAACTCCTGGGTGTCAAGCAACGTCATATAGACGACCGGGTTTCCCCCGGAGTCCACTTGGTCCTCGGTCAACCCCACTACCGTGAATGTCTGGTCGCCAAGGCGGATTCTCTCGCCGAGTGCCAATCCCGTTCGGCGGTCGGCGATGAGTTCATAATGGGCGCGGGTGATGGGTCGCCCGGCGGTGATTTTTTGAGGACCTCCGGGCCTGCCAGGTTCGAAGCCGACCACATAAAGTCGCAGTTTGCGGCCGCGGTGCTTCAGCTCTAAGGATTGATAGGTGACTGCTCCAGCCGCGGTGATGCCATGGAGTCGGGCAATGGCCTCGCGGGCGGCCCCGGGAATACGCGAGGCTTCGGCAAAGGGACCTCGGGTGCCGGATTCGACCACCCAGAGCTGAGCCTGGGGGGTACGCACCAGGACGAGCGCATCATCCACCAAGCCCCGGTAAATACCAATCATCGAGAGGACGACCCCAAGCAAGAGGCTCAGGCCGAAGCAGGTCAGGATAAAACGCCCGAGATGGTGGCGGATGTCACGGTAGGCAAGATTCACTTTTCTGCCTCTCTGTCAACGGTCACCCATCGGCTTTGGCGCATGCCGGGCACTAAGGTCGTTACCACCCCGGCATCCGCCGACAAGCCAGCGACGATCTCCAACCGGCCGTCAAGGGTCTGGCGGCCCAACTGGACTTCGCGCTTTGCTAAGCGGCCGTCTTCCACGGTCCAAACTTGGCCTTGGGTGCCCTTGAAGGCTTCAACGGCCGTTTGGGGGACCAGGGTTGCGATCTCCAACCACCCCGTCGTAATAAGGACTTCCGCCTGCTCATGGAGATGAAAGCTATCCGGGATATTCTCAAACGCAACGTAGGCCCGCCGCTCTTCGCTTACCTGGTCGCTCTCTATGCCAATGCGGGCAATCTGCCCAGAAAAGACCTCATGGGGCAAGGAACGCAGCCGAATCTCGGCGGGTTGGCCCACTTGTAACTCCCCGGCCCGGCCCTCGTCAACATAGGCTTGGACCCATACCGTGTGGGAATCGATGAGTGTAAATACTGGTTCACCGGGGGCGAGGACGGTGCCAAGTTCCTTATGGCGTTCCACTACTAGCCCCTCATAGGGACTGGTGAGGGTATGGTGGGCAAGTCTCACCGCTTCCAGTTTGTGGGTCCCCTGGGCTTCGGAGAGGGCCGCCGCCGCGACGGCCACCTCGCTTTGGGCCACCGCCAGTTCGGCCTCGGCAATCTCGACTTCTGTCTGGGTTTCCTCCGCGGTTTCAACAGAGACCATCTGGCGGGCGGCGAGTGCCTGTTGACGCCGGTTGGCCTGTTGTTTCTGGACAAGCGCCGCTTGGGCCTGTTCGACCCGGGCGCGGGTCCGCTTGAGTTCAGCCATGGCGCGGGAAACAGCGGCCGCTGCTCTGCTTACCTGGGCCTGTTGCTCTGTCTGTTGCAATCGGGCCACCGTGGCCTGGGCCGAGACAGGATCTCCATGATCGGCGTGAAGTTCGGCCAAGGTGCCGGCGACTTTAAACCCGATCTCGGAAGCAATCCGGGCCTCGACGGTGCCTAGGCCGTAGATCTGGACTGGGATATTCCTCTGAGGGAGCGCAATCTCAACCGCCAGGGGTCTCAGATGCAAGAATAGGAAGATCCCGGCTACCAGCACTAACACCCCCAGGACAGCCGTAAAATATCGGAAATAACGCTTCATTCTCGGTTAGTCTCTGGGGCTAGGGGATACCCAGCCGGATCGCGTTTGCAGGCGGTTAGTCCGCACAGCAATTGATCAAATAATCGTTCGCCTTCGGCGGCGAGATCAAAGGCGCGATCGCTCAGGGACCAACGGAGTGTGGTTCCCTGGATGATGCTGACCATCAAGAGGGCGGCTTCCTCAGGCTTTACTTCAGGGCGAAACTCGCCGCTGGCGCAGCCTCGAGCAATGATTTCCGTGAGTATCTTTTGGAAATGCTGCATGAGTTCGTAGAAGCCTTTCCGAAGGCTTTCTCTATGGACATGCAGTTCCCGGGAAAAGAGAATTGCCGGAATTGCCGGTATGGCCTGGATGAGTCTGAGCTGGGTGCAGAGAAGGGCGCGCAACTGCTGACTGGCGGGTTCGTTCGTATCCTTCACCGCTGTCCAACTCTCCTCTAAACGGCTACCTACAAAGTGAGCCACAGCTTCCCAGAGTTGATCCTTGGTTGGAAAATGCCGAAATAATCCGGGTTGGGTGATCCCCACGTGCTTCGCAATCGTTTCGGTTGTGAGACGCTCGGGGCCTAGCTTGTCTGCAAGCCGAAGTGTGGCCTCAATAATCTGTGCTTTCCGCGCTTCGGCGCTTTTACGCTCCCGCATAGGGGTAGGACCTTATTAGTTAGTGATTAATTACTAACTTTAATGGGGGTTTGCCAAATCGTCAAGGGTGGATGGTTATTTGAAGAAGTTAACCCGGATTTAAATCGGGTTCGTTTTTGGAGCAGAAAAACGGAGGCGCGGCGGGCTGTGAGCTCCAAGCCCTAGCTCCGCCGCGTTCACTAAGCAAGTTTGCAATTAATGTGAATGGCTACCCCCACTCCATTCAGGGAGAAGTACGAGGCAATTGGGATTGAATCCTTGATTTTTAAGGGTATCAATTTGAGCAATGGCCTCGCCTTTTACGAGATCAATCACGCTGATGGAACCATCGCTCATTTCCGGCAAGTTGAGGAGGCTATTCTGGACGAAAGCGTAACGTTCATCGGGTGACAATTCCAAGTGGTGAGCGCCGGGAGCCGCCGGAATGGTCTGCAGCAGTTTAGGGGTTTGGGGATTGCTAATATCAAAAATGTTCAAATGACCGGGTTTGGCGGTGGTTACGAAAAGCCGATCACCCTTGCGGTTGAACTGCATGGCTAGGGGAACGCCCTGGCCGCGGGGGGCGAAGTCCGCCACTTGCTGGAAATCGAAAGCTTCTTGGTTCGGGTCCCAAACGGCCGACCAGAGCGTTCCTTCATACATATTGGTGATATAGGCCAGTGGTGGATTAGAGTCGGGCAGGAAGTAAACCTCTACGGGGGCTGCCCCTGAAGGAGAAGGTTTCATGGAGACCTTGTGGGTAGAAAGCACCTTCCCCGTGCTGGGCTTAATTACCGTAATCGTTTCTCCCGGATCGCCTAGATCCGAGTGCCGTACCGTACTCGTAACCAATAGACGATCAATGCCTTCGTGAAGGGCAATTCCATGGGGATAACGCACGAAGGGGGGGCCTGGGGGTGGGGCCTCGATGCTCTTGATGGGTTTATCCGTGGTGGCATTGCCTACAATCACATTATCGGAGCCCATGCAGGTGAGATACCAAGTTTGGTTATCCTTTGAGAAGGTCATGTCTTCCAGAACCTTACATTCAGGAATGGCGACCCCTTTCATTCGGTAGGGAAACTGGGTCATATCCAGGACATGTAAAATGCTTTTCCCAAGGGCAGTTACATAGGCTTTGCTGTGATCCTTATTGTAATAAATATGGTGGGCTACCAAGTCAGGAGGGAGGGGAATATCCATTAACATTTTGCCAAAGGTGGGTGATTTGGGGTCAACATCAATGATTGCTAGCCCTTCCTTGCGGACGATCTGCTCCGGTTTCGTCTCGTAATTAAGCATAGCGAGTATTTCCCCCTGAACCCGGGGGGCAAAAAACATCAGGATCATGACGCTAAGAGTCAGCGCAAAAGCATGGCAAGTGGGAAAGTAAGATCTTTCTTTCATGGCGAACCTCTTTGGGTTTTATTTCTCAATATTGATTGTCTTTATAGTAGCTTTCTCAGTATTGGGGTAAAAGCTTGGGGTGCTGGTTGCACTCTGTTCCCTTTAAAGGCGAGTTTATTGAAAAGGCGTCAAAAAATCATCAAAAATAGGTTTTGGTTTCGATCTAGAGTCGACCATTGCTTGGGGATGTCATGGCAACCTTACGACTTGTTCTTTTTGGCGGTTTTCAGGTGGTTTCCTGCCCGGGTGCGCCTATTTCCATCGGGGCCAAAAAAGCTAAGGCCCTGCTAGCCTATCTAGCGTTGCATCCGAGGCAGGCTTGTTCCCGGGAGAAACTGGCCACTCTTTATCTATAAATTACACCGCGCGGGGAGTGCCGACTTTAGGCGGCAGAGGAAGCGCGGCCCTCCGTTTGGTTGTTGCTAGTATATGTCTGCCGGGCGTATAATTAATGGCATGTCTCGTTACGCCAAGAATTCTGGGGCGGTTTTCGCTCTCAAATATCACTTGGTCTGGTGCCCCAAATACCGTCGCAGCGTGTTGGTTGATGGCGTCGCTAAACGTCTTGATCAGTTGATACGCGAAGTCGCAAACGAATTTGAAATGACAGTGCATGCGATGGAGATCATGCCGGACCACGTACACCTGTTCGTCGAATCCGACCCTCGCTGGTGCGTTGCCGAGATAGTCAATCGCTTTAAGGGTCGAAGCAGTCGTATCTTGCGTTCCGAATTTCCAGTTTTGCGTAGCCGTTTGCCGACCCTCTGGAGTCGCAGTTACTACGCTGGCACGGTGGGCCACGTATCCGAAGAGAGCGTTCGCCGCTACATTGAAAACCAAACGGGAAAGTAGTTGATTAAAGCATTCAAATACCGACTGTATCCGAACACCGCCCAGGTGCGTGAGCTTGAGATCATGCTTGAAACGCACCGACGCCTGTATAACGAGTGTCTTGCTCAACGAAAAGAGCGCTACGAAACAGCTCAAGAAAGCGTGAAGTACACGCAGCAATCGGCTTGGTTTAAATCCGCCCGCGGCGCGAACGACTGGTACGCTAGGCTCAATTTCTCCTCTGCCCAGGCAACGATGCGGCGCCTCGACAAGGCGTTTCAGGCATTTTTTCGGCGCATTAAGACAGGCGATAAACCCGGTTATCCGCGCTTCAAGGCGCGTGGTCGCTTCGATAGCTGGACATACCCGGCGCACGGCGACGGCGCGCGGTTGCTCGATGGCAAACTGCGCCTTCAGCACATTGGCGTGGTTAGGGTACGCCAACATCGCCCTGCGCAAGGCACGATCAAAACCGTACAGATCAAGATTGAAGCCGGAAAGTGGTTCGTCATCGCCAGTTGCGAAATCGGTGATGCGCCACCGCCTCGGACTGAAGATACGGCTGTCGGTATTGATGTTGGATTGGAGCATTTCCTGTCCACCGATCAAGGCGAGCAGGTCGATAATCCGCGCTACCAAAAAGAAGCATTGCGCCGGCTGCGCGTTGTTGGGCGCGCTGTTTCGCGTAAGAAAAAAGGCAGCCGAAACCGAGGTAAAGCGGTTTCCAAGCTGCGCTCGATACACGCCCGAGTGTCCAACAAAAGACGGGACCACCACCACAAGGTGGCCCGCGATTTCGTGAGTCGATACGCTTTCATCGCGGCGGAAAGCCTGACCGTAAAAAACATGGTCAGGAACCGCCGGTTGAGTCGGTCGATTTCGGATGCTGGCTGGAGCCAGTTTCTGAACATACTCCGTGCCAAGGCTGAAAGCGCCGGGTCGGTGTTTGTCGAAGTTCCTCCGCAAGGCACATCGCAAGCGTGCTCCGGCTGCGGAGCAGTCGTGCGAAAGGCGCTCTCCGTGCGCCAGCACAGATGCCCCGAATGCGGTTTGTCTCTGCAAAGAGATGTCAACGCGGCCAGAAATATCTTGGCGCGTGGCCAGGCTCGGATGGAGCCTGTGTGGCTTAACGTGGCGCATTAGCGCGAGCGTGCCGCAAGAAGCCGTCTGCTTTTGCTGACGGTTCATCACTTTTATCGAAATGAGATGGAGGCGGCATTGGAAGATAATCATGCCGCAATCATCCTGGTGGCCCAGGTAGGGGCACAGCGTGAAGAGGTTTTAGCCCGACGTAATGTGGCAACAGTATTGCTTCACCTAGGAGACTGGGAGGCAGCCAAGCAACAAGTTGAAGAAGGCCTGGCCTTGGCGAGGGATTTGGGGGCAAAGCGATTCATTGCCGGTTTTCTCCACAACCTGGGAAGCGTATTGGCCGCATCGGGTCAGCGGCTCGAAGGTGAGGCCTGTTTGCAAGAAGCCTATGGGCTTATTTGTGAATCGTTGTGAATCGGGGACGGCTTTTCTCGGTCCTTGGATACTCGGTTCCCTAGCGCTAGTTACGGAGGATACTAAGAAAAGACGCTGGGCTCTTGGGGAGGGGGAGAGGCTTTTGCAAGAAAACAGTGTCAGCCACAATTTTCTTCACTTTTATCAAAATGCTATTGAAGCTGCCTTGGTAGAAAAGGATTGGTATGGGGCAGAGCGTTATGCCGCATTGTTGGAGGAATACACCCGGCTAGAACCACTGCCTTGGAGTGATTTCTTTATAGGACGGGCCCGGGTACTCGCCGCCTTAGGAGCTGGTGTTTGGGAGAGTACAATGGGGAAAACATTGCAGCAGCTTTATGCAGAGGCTAGGCGAGCGAATCTTAAGGCGGCATTGCCTGCACTTGAGGAAGCGCTTGAGGTCATTAAACCTTGAATGGTTAGGTGACTATTTGGGGTAATTGCCGGTTTTCCTTTTTTGGTTTTTTTATTTTGGAAAATTGGGCTGATCTCGGTAATCTGAATTAGCTTCGCGTAAAACCGGCTCTAAGTCCAATTCTCGAATGGCCTCTACTGCACATTCCCACCGGCCTTCAGCGCAAAGTCCGCTTATTCCAGCATCCTCGTAAGCCTCTAGCGCAGCCTCTAAACAGGCCAGCCGGACGGCTTCTGCGATTTTAGTATCGTTCATAAAATATTCATTAGAGCACTTGATTTTGGTGTCTAGGGTTAGCCGAAAACAGGAAAATCGTAATTATCGGTTATATTTTGAAAGTTATCACTTAGGCAGTTCCGTCTCCATGACTCTAATTCCAATGTGATCCAATTTTTTTATCTGCATCCTGTTCACCTATGGTTAGTTAGGCGGTGCCAAAAAGAATTTAACCATGACTCTCATCTTGGATCATACTATCTTATGGTAAAGATTCCCGGCACGCTTTTTTGCCCCCACTCTTGGTTTGGGATATGAAGCGTTAGTCGGGCACTTTGCTCTGGCGCAAGTGGATGATACTCTTACCTTTATTTCAATTATTGATTATATTTAGAAGCTGTGCTAAAAAAGTATAAAAAATACATTTTTACTTGGGGGCAAATTTACTTTGGACCAAGACAAACTCACTGTTGCATTACATGAAGTAGTTGATCCCAAAGTTGGCGTTAGCATTATCGATTTAGGCCTCGTCTATCACATCCAGGTGGAAGGGGGGCGTGTTGATATCAGGATGACGATGACAACCCCGGCTTGCCCCTTACCCGAATCCATCCGCATGGGGATGGAGACAGCGATCCAGCGCCACTTGCCAGAGATAACAGAAGTCTATATAGAAGTGGTGTGGGATCCCCCCTGGCACCCGGGTAGGATGTCTGAGCGAGCTAAACGCCAGTTGGGTTGGTTCGGTCAGTAGGAAGCTTTCGAGGATCTTTTTTAGGCAATCAATGTTGGCGGGATGAACTACCGTTTATCTCAAACCCTATCGGCTGATCCGATTTTTTTTCCCGCTGCAGCCATTTTTGCTATGCTCACCATCCCCAGTTGGATGGCAATGGTGGAAGGTTGGATACCCCTCCCTGGACTCTACTGGCATGGACATGAGATGTTGTTTGGTTATGCCCTTGCCGTGGTTTCCGGGTATCTTATTACCCGGGCATCGCTAGTGATGCTAGGACTTCTCTTCGTCAGTTGGTTAGCTGCGCGCCTGGCTGCCCTTGGTCTTATGGGAGCGGGATTGTTTGCCGCTCTGCCAGGTTTGATTTTTGCCGGATTGGTGGTTAATTGTATTGCACCTCCTTTTCTGCGGGCAGCAAAGAAAGCTGAAAACAGAGTTTTTGGGCCTTTGTTTATTGGGATTGGCGCTTGCGAGCTTGTTTACCAGTTGGGGCATATCGAAGTGCTCCCTGGTGCGGAACCCTTTGCTTTGCTGATAGCCGTGGATCTGTTCGCGTTGCTGTTATTGCTCATGGGAGGACGTGTGATTGCGCCTGCGGTAGCGGGTTACTTCTATCGGAGTGGGGGAGTTCTTGCTGCGCGGGTCCAGCCTCGCCTGGAGCGAATGGCAATTGGGTTGATGATCGGGATGCTGTTGTTGGATTTGATTCCCAATGCAGGATCCATGGGGGGCGTGTTTGCTTTAGGCGCTGCCGCTGTGACTGGGGTCCGTCTTTGGCGCTGGCGGTTATGGGGCGTGCTGGAGCAGCCGCATTTATGGGCTCTGGGGCTAGGCTATCTTTGGTTGGTTCCGGCTCTTGCCCTCAAGGGGTGGGCGCAGGTTGTGGGAAGGCCCGATCTGAATTGGTTTCTGCATGGCATTACGGTGGGAGCCTTAGGAACTTTGACTCTAGTCATGATGGCTCGCATTCGTCTGCAACGGAGTCGCCAAGGATTGGGGGAGTTTAAGGATATGGGTGCTGCGGCGTTGCTGGTGAGCCTTGCTGCGGTACTGCGCCTGGGTGCACCGCTGGCGGGCGGGGAGTATACTTCCTTGTTTTTATGGGGTTCGGCTGCTGCTTGGTCAATTGCTTTTGGATTGTTGTTGCGCTGTTTGATTTTATTTCCTCGCAATGTATCTGAGGTTGTTGAAAGGGGTCGGGAATCTTAAGCGGATAGAGTGCCTTTCCTGATGAGGTGATTCCGCAAGACTAGGGGCCCTTAACTGTTTGATTAAATCTATGATTTTTTCTGAAAATATCAGTTTTTGCCGCGCCCTTGACACGCCTAAATCCTCGCGTTTATCATGGCTTCGTGCTCTTGAGCACCGTCCCGACAGGCTGCGGCGAGACGTTAAATGCGCGCAAGAGCCATATAAGACCACGGTTTTAAAGCCTGGCAATGGCAGAGACGGCGCGAACGAACCTATGAGATTTTCATAGATTCTGAGTAGCGGCATTTCCTTAGTCGGCTTTGTGGTGTGGTCTAGTGACAATAAAGGGACCATGAAACAGTATTATATTAACGTCAGTTCGACATATTTCATGGCTCTACGCAGGGTATAAAGTACCTGTGAAAATATGAGATATTTGGGGAGCGAACCGGTGGTGTTCCGTAAACCTGTTCTTCCTTGCCCATCGGCATTTAGTTTATGCCGAACTGACGTTATTTTTATATAATTAGGTTGGTAAGGGGGAGTTTCACTTCCAATGGGTTATTAGGGTAATCAAGGAAAAATGGTAAGGGGTTGGGGCCCCTGGAAGCTAGGAAATAAGTGCTGTACCATTGCAAACACAGAGAATGCCTAAACCATCAAGGTGTCCATGAGGTCAATCATAAATTCGGTGTTCTCTTGATCGACGGGTTCCCAGCCGCTGAAACCGAGGCTTTTCAAAACGCCTTGGCCTTTTTCATCTTCCATCATGTCCATTAACGCCTGTAATAGGATTTCTTGTTTCGCCGCTAGGGCAGGTCCGAGCATTAGTGAGTGATGAATGACATGAATCTGGCTGTTGACTAAAACCCGAAGCTGGTTTTTGACGACAGAAGACAAATTATCAAAAGCTTCTGCAAGGAAAATGCCCACATCACTTTCACCTCGTAATAAATCCTTTGCAACCATGATGTAATTATCTCGTATATTCAACTGAATATTGGCGGAATTCAGATCGGCCGGCTCAAGCATAATTAGTCCCATCATGTGGACATCCGGATCATTGGTAATCGCTACTTTTACCCCGGCTTCCAAATCTTCTACGGATTTTGTAGGATTGTTCGCATTAACGGCGATAGTGGCTTCGTCGGACTCACCCTTGGGTTTAACTAAAGCCGTGAACCCTTTTTCTCTTACCAGCATAGAGGCATCGTAGGGATTAGCGTAAATCAAATCTACCTTTCCCGCCTCGATGGCATCACGCTGAGTTTTAAAATCATTATACATTTCTAGGTGAACGGCTTCGCCGAGGGCTTTCTGTAGCCAAGTATTAAAAATATACCAGCCAGACAAATGATCCGGAGTAAAATCTGGACTGACTGTAAAGTTATATGGCATTGATTTGTCTCCGCGATTTTAGATTAAAACATGCTTGGGTATTGGGTGATGCATTCTTCAATTTTGTTACGGGAAGGTTTGCGGCGCACCGAGGTGTAGCCGATGACTTCACCATTGCGGACATTGGGGAGTACGGTTGCTTTTACCCAGTAATAACCTCCATCTTTGCGAAGATTTTTGATAAATCCCTGCCATTTATTTCCTTTTTTCAAAGTCTCCCAGAGATCTTTATATATTACCGGTGGGATGTCGGGGTGTTTTAAAATGGAATGAGGAACACCGATTAATTCTTCTTTGGTATAGCCGGACATATCAACGAAAGATTTGTTGCAATGAGTAATGAGCCCTTCTGGATCCGTTCTTGAGACAATAAGGCGGCCGTCTGGATAAGGCGCTTCTATATCCGTATAGAGAATACGGCGCGGCCCGATGCCATAGAGTTCCAGAGTCGTTTCCTTATAATCTCCCACAATATCCTCGGGCACCATATCCTTAATCATTTAGTTTCTCCCCCCGGATGAATTGAAAATACCACCAGAACCGGCAATAAATCTTCGGAAATGTGATCTTTTATGTTGCGATTACTTATTTTTATAACATCGAAGCGATGCTCTCGGCCGCTCTTTTGACATCAAGAAAGATTAATCCGAGTTTGGCATTGGGCTTTGCCATTACCGTAAGCACAGCTTCATTGCCTGCATAGGTCATTAATACATAGCCATGATCCCCTTTAATCAAAACCTGTTCTAAGGTTCCACGCTCCAGCTCTTTAGCGCTTCTGTCGCCTAGTGACAGCATGGCGGCACTCATTGCACCCACTCTGTCTTCATCAAGGGTGGCGGGCAAGACGGCGGCCATCATTAGGCCGTCTGTTGAGATTACCCCCGATGCCTCAATGTCGGCTGAAGTACCATTGAGGTCATGCAGGACAGCAGTCAGCATATCTGCGCGCATTTCATAATTCCTATTGCTAGTCAATTAGAAGAAAAAAGATCTTTGAAAGCCTGCTAACACAGCTTTAGCCAGCTATGTTTCTTTTTTGCCTAACTTTACTTTTTAAGTATGTGCCAAAATAGGTATTGAATACCTAGATTAGGTTCACAAAATACTCAGCCTCTTCGTGCGCTGTTTGTCGGCCCAGAGGAGCGGTTGAACTGCGCGAGCGATTCTTCTCAAAATTTTTGCAGGGATATTTGACTATTGGGAAGTGATTTTTGCTTCGAAATTGGATCGCGAAGATCTTGAAGGTGAAGAAGGATTACAGGATTAGGGTTGGGAGGTAAGGAGAGAGATCTCTTTGGGCTGGAGACCCAGGATTGAGTGTGGGTCAGCTTGGAATATTGCAGGAAGGGGGGCTTTATTTTACTCCCGCTTCAGTAAACTGAAGCGGGAGTAAGTCCGTATCAGATCTCCCCTAGCAAGGGAAGGGTTCTAGTCAGTTGGAGTTTCATCGTGACTGATTTCAATTTTGTCCGTTCAAAATTTCCATCAGTCCGACAAATTCGCGTTTCTTAGCAGTCCTCGGCGAAGAGTTAACCTTGGCCTCGGGGTTTTTACCGCTCCACGCGCTTTCACTTCGGGTCCTCCCGACCCTAGGCTCCGTGAGCAAGGAAATCATAGCGCCAATTTGACGCTGAAACAACATTTAACCGGCCCTCGCGTGTGGGGCGCCGTTTCACTTCGCGACCTCGCTAGGGGGTCGTTCACCATCCATGGAGGACTTCAATGATGGTTTGGCTGTGGTGCAGTCTCATAAGGGGCCTGCTGTGCCAAAACCTCCTCGGCGGCGTCACTTGCCACCGGGGTAGTTTCCAGACGTGCGACCCAGCTTTGCAAGGATTTATTGGTGGTGTCGAGCACCCCTTGTGGAAAGAGGCCCAGGAGCAACGCCAAGGAGACCATGGCACCAGCTATCCAGCGTTCCCGCGGACGCAAATCTACGGTTTCTTTTACTGTGGGCTGGGTCAGGGGACCAAGGAATGCCTTCTGATAAAAAGCTAAAAAGTAAGCTGCCCCTAAAATAACACCTACTAACGCGGCTAGGCCCATGCCGGTATGAGATTGAAATGCGCCGATCACAATCAGGTGTTCGGCAGCAAAGCCGTTGGTCCCAGGTACGCCAATGCTGGCTAGGCCGAGGATGAAAAACAATGATGCCAAAATAGGCATGGGACGCGCTGCGCCGCCAAGGGCGGTCAACTCGGTCGAGCCCAGCCTATGCTGGATAAAGCCGGCAATAAGGAAAATCCCGCCGGCGATAATGCCGAAATTGAAGAGTTGAAACACCGCACCCTGGATCCCTTGGATATTGAAAGCGGCAACGCCAATCAACACAAATCCCACGTGGCTGATACTGGAGAAGGCCAGCATACGGCGCAGATTAGTTTGTCTCAATGCTACCAATGCCCCATAGATAGCTCCAGCCGCACCCAGTAGCACCATCAGGACAAAATACTGGCTGGCAGCCTGGGGAGCCAAAGGTATGGCAAAGCGAATGATGCCAAATAGGCCTAGTTTTAACCCCAGCAGTAAGGCGGTAACACCCGCCGGGCCTTCCATGGCTGCTGTAGGTAGCCAGACATGGAAGGGAAACAAGGGGGCCTTGACGGCAAATCCAAAAAATAACAATAGGAAAATTAACGACTGGGTTTCTAGGGGGATCGGGGTTTCCAACAGACGCATATAGTTGAAGGAAAGCCCTGCCGGTGTAGCCACTCCTGTTTCATTGGCATGGTTGAGTCCCAGTAGGATAAAGCCAAATAGTAAGGCGACTCCGCTAGCTAGCATAAAGAGAGTGTATTTCGTTGCAGCGTAGCGGCGCTGGGCGCCAATTCCCCACAAGCTGATGAGAAAGAACAGTGGAGGCAAGGTAAGTTCCCAAAAGAGGAAAAACAACCCCAAGTCCAGAGCACAATAAACACCGATAGTGATGCCCTCTAGCGCCAGCAGGAGCGCAAAATATAGCCGGGGCAGAGTCTGGACGCTACGCCAAGAAGCTAATACCACAGCGACGGTAAGCAATGCGGTCAGCGGTACAAACAGCACGGATAGGCCATCGACGCCTAGGAGGTATTCTATATTCAGCGTTGGTATCCAGCGATGCTGTTCCACGAACTGCATTCCATCCTGGTAAGGGTCGAAGAGCATCAGCAGAAGGACAGAGAGCAACAACTCGATGACCGCCACGCCTAGCGTCACGGATAAAATCCGGCGTTCATCGCGAATGCGAAATAGGGCCATCCCCGCTATTAGGGGGAGGAAGATCAAAAGACTGAGAAGGGGAAAATCAGACGTTTCCACGGTAGACAATCCTAAAAGTTAATGCAAGGCTAGGGAAGTTTCAAAACGCTGCGATAGCGTATCCAGGGAGGTGTAGACCATTTGGATCCAGGGCTCTGTGTTGAAGCCAATGCCCACAAGAACGCCGCAAATAGCGCCCGCCAATAAGACTTCAGGGACATCTAGCTTGATTTTCTTAGGATGAAGAGACCTCTCCCGGCGTTGGGCAAGGAAGGCACGCTGAAAAGCCCAAAGCAGAAAGGCGGCGGATGCGACACTGCCTAAACCGACAGCAACGGCGATACTCCAGTGATAGGTTTTAACCGCCCCTTCCAGTATTAGATGGGCAGCATCAAACCCCGGCGTGCCAGGCATGGCCATGGTACTAAGGGCTGCGATCAAGAAAGTAAAACCCAACAGGGGAGTGGCGTCGAATAGACCCCCCAAGCGGGGCAAGAAGGTGGTTCGGGTACTGCGGTAGAATATCCCCATCACAAAAAACAGCCCACTGGCGGCAACGCCAAAAGTAATCGACAGTATCAGGCTGCCCTCCATGGCGACTCTATTGAGGCAGAATATGCCAATGACGAGCATACCGGTGTGGCATACCGCAGCGAAGGCTAAGAGGCGGCGCAGATTAATTTGCAGCAACGCCATCAATGCGCCGTAGAGGATGCTGATGGCAGCTAACGCCACGACAAAACCCTTCCATTCTTCAGTGGCAGCGGGCATGAGGGGGAGTACGAAACGCAGCAAGGCATAGACGCCTACTTTGAGTCCCACCAGGAAAATGCACAGGGTGCTCAAGGGACCGTGTTGGGCGACAACAGGGAGCCAAGCGTGAAAGGGGAATAAGGCCAAACGGGGGGCAATACCGAATAAAAACAGCACAAAAATGGGGACTTGCGCCGCCTTGGCAATGGGTGAGGCGAGCAAATCGGTGAGGGCGAACGACCAACTTCCCGTCATTTCGGCATAACGCCAACCGAGGATCAAAATAGCAGCCAACACCAGTGCTAATCCTCCACCCATGTCCTGGAGATAGCGGGAAAGGGCCCAATTTTTTTCTCGACCTCGGCTGGTCCCCCAGCGGTGTAAAATAAAAGCTGCTGGGATCAGCTCCAGTGCTAAGAGCAGCCAGAACTCCAGCAGGTTGATACTCATAAAGATCCCCATCATCACGGCTTGAAAGCCAAAGACGCTGGCGACGTAAATGCCTATAGGCCGCTCATCGACGATTTCGGTGGAAACGGTTTTGCAATAAAGGATGAGCAGCAGAGTCAGCAAGGCAGTAAGGGCAACGAACAAAATACTGATACCATCCACGCCCAGGTGATAGGACAGGAAGGGCGGCAGCAATGGAACGCGCTCGACGAATTGGAGGCTGGCGGTATCAGATATAAAATGCGTGAGCAGATAAATTGCCAGCCCAAATTCCAAGGTGGCGGCAATGGTGCCCCAGAGGACGGCTCGATTGGATTTGATGATCCAGGCGACCGCCATAGCGACGAGTGGCAGCACGATCATCGTGCTCAGGATCGGAAAGCTTACTTGCTCGGACCAACTTATTTCGGCAATCATTTCAAAACCTCTATTGTATTGCTGCCAGTAGCGCCGCAATGATCAGAGCGACCAGGAATCTTGGTTCGTTCAACAGCGCTTCAAACCGGTTGAGAAAAATACTCAGCCGGCGGCGGCTGGTACGTACTTTCTCTTGACCCCCCGCCCGCAGAATCAAGCGGTCTTCGAACCAGTGCAGGAGGTTGGCTAGAGCGTAGACCACACGCCCTCCTAGACCACTCACTCGAATGACCTCCGGATCCGCTTGATTGGCTTCCCGTATAGTGGGTGCGGTACGCGTTTTGGTGACGGGTAAGCCGGCAACCGAGTCGAGAATATGGCTATCGAAGTAATGGAGATCGCTACCGAGCCGTTGGATCGGTCTGACGGTCATCGAGTCACCTAGATTTTCCAGCCAAAGGCGTTGCAATGAAGCCAGGTAAAGCCAGCGTTGCTTGGTGATGAATTTGGGCACGGAACGTATGGGTTGGCTACTGCCCTGGTGCATAATAGAAGGGACAGTCAGGAACTGATACCCTCGGAATACGGCATGGGCGCACAGATGCCACAGGGCCAGATCCCAGAAACCTAGGCCAGCTTCAAGGAACATCAAGCCCACTTGGGCAGTGGTAGAAAAAATCAGCGCGCTTTTTGCATCTGTTTGGGTTAGACCACAAATGAAACCGTAAACCGCAGTCACAAGCCCCACGGCAGCCAGCAGTCCCATGACTAGCGGGGCATGTTCGAACACCGGCTCCAGCCTGAGGATAAGATAGATACCTGCATGAATCATTACTGCCCCATAAAAGATGGCGCTGGAGGGGGTTGGCCCTTCTACCGCCCGCGCTAGCCATGGTGCTAGGGGCACTTGAGCCGATTTGGCAATGGCGGCTAGCAGGAAACAGGTGGCCAGTACCCGGGCTTGCCAATGGGGCAGTTCGGTAACATTGCTGGCGATCTCCGTCCATTCGATGCTGCCGATCCAGAAAAAAGCAAAAAAGATACCTAACACGAAACCGGCATCGCCAATGCGGTTGGTGACGAAGGCCCGAGTCGCATTGTTGGCTGCTATAGGCCGATCATAGGCGTAAGCGATCAGCAAATAGGAGGTGACCCCTGCCAGCTCCCAACCCACAAAGGTGAGCACGCTGCTGCCGGCGGTTGCCAGCAATAGCATGGCGCCCACAAATAGAGAAAGTACCAGAAAAAAACGGTGGTAGCCCACCTCCCGGTGCATGTAATTGACGGAAAAACGGACCACCATCAGCGAAAGGACAATGGTAGTGGCGGCCATCGCCAGGCTGAGGTTGTCGAAAATGAAGCTGATGTTAATGCGATAGCTGCCGCTTTCAAACCAGGTGCCCAGAACGACATGTTCTGCAAGGGTGCCTTGCAGTTTCATGACGATGGCTATCCCCACCGCTATCAAGGAAATGACTGCTGCATACAAGGTGATGCGTCCAGTAAGGCGTTCACTGGCTTCGCCGGCAATACGGCCTGAGAGAATCCCTATCCCAAGAAAAAGGGCGGCCAAGAAAGGAGGCAGAACGATAAGTTCAGACAGCATGGTAGGTCTCCATTGTCTGTTTGGGCTCAATCAAGGCGGGTGTTAGAGGATCGGAATGGCCGTCGTACCATTCGGTGGAACGTTCCACCACGGGCAAGGGGCCTCGTGTACTGGTCCAAGGCACGAATCCTTGCTTAGGATCAAAAATTGTCATTTCGCCGGTTTCCGGATGCATAGAGACTAGCACCAGCCAACCGCCGCCTACCAGTTCCTGTATCATTGTTTGGCGCTTATAGATTTCTGTTAGCATTTCCGGTGTTGATTCCACTACGGTGAGCAGGCGCATGGCTTCATGGATTTCAATCATCTGACGCGGCAGTCCCGTACGCAGATCGCTGCTCGCCCCCTCCATGACGGCAAAGTGACCGGTCACGTTATGGGGTACTTTGGAACCGCAGCCGAAACGCTCGTTGTCCACGGTTGAGAAGTAATACTCCAGATTGATGCCGACGCCTACCACACCTTGAGTCATGAGCGTATTTTCAAGGATCTTGCCATCCGGGTCCTGGGTCGGATCATAGGAAACCAAAAAGACGCGGCGGTCAAAGAATGCCCCCCGGGTTACGTAACGACGTCCTATATGGGCCCAGCAGACGGTGGCATGGCCCAACTCCGGCCGGACCTGGCTGAAGTCGGTGGAGCGTTCCACGATATGCTTCATCGCTTTTTGCAAACTGGGCCTACGGGGCGCCGAGGCAAGGCGCCGGCAGCGCTCGTGGGCCGAAAACAGCAAAGCATGGTCGATTTCAGCTTTCAGTTTCTCGTAGGCCGGTTTAAAGTCCGCGGGAAGAAGGCCCAGATCGTACCAAAAGAATTCCTCGGAGCAGGTGTTATGTTCCGTGCCTATAAACCAGGTGTCATCGGGAATTTTAATTCCTTGCTCGGCCAGCAGGGCGCGTATTTCAGGGCGATTAGCCATGGCTGCAAAGACGCGCGCGTTGGGGCCACCATGGCGTCCGCTACAAGCACCGCAGTCATAGGCGGCCATATGGGGATTGTTTTGGCTGATGGATCCATGCCCAGCTAGCAACACCAAAGGCGCGAAGCCATAGGTTAAGCCACTAGCGCGCAGCACGGCTGCCACCTGAGCGGCTTGTTCAGCATCGGTGAAACCTAAACGCGGATGCTCGGCGGTACCCGCAGGGCTATCGCTGGGCGCAGTGAATTTCAGTTCGGCACCGACTGGGGGAAGGAGCGCAGCAGTAGCTTTGCGGGTCAAAGTCGCTTGTTGATAGGGAAAGAATACCTTCCCTGCCAGAACGGCTAGGAAACCAGGGGAGAGGAGATCAATCAGAAGTTTTGAACTCAACAGATTACGACGGGTTTCCTGATAGAGCAGGCGGTTTAGGGCATTTCTGAGGTTCTGGAGTCGCTTTCGAAGGCCGTACTTTTTCTCTGCACCCGGTTGGGGTTCCTCGCGAACTTCGTGGGGGGGCGTCACCCAATCAATGGAAATGGGCCTTTCAGCATGCGGATTTTCATTAAGTTCACGGGCGGATTTGAAGACTACCGGGCAAAGGGGCGTAAGTTTAGTATCATCTAATCCCCGCCAGTTGATTTTGACGCCAAAAAAGCCTGCTGCCGCTAGGGTTTCAATGTTGGGATTGATTTCTTCCAAGTGCCGCCGAATGCTTTCCTCCCGGTCATCGATGCAGAAGATCATCTGCGCTTCTGGGCGGGTATCTCGGCGGGCCCAACGGCCGCGGCCAAAATTCTGGGCCAAGGCGGTGAGAATGTTTTCCTGGAAATGGTGTTCGTAAGCACAGAGCCAGATATACCCCCGTTCGGAAGAGGTCAGTTCATCCAAAGCAGCAAATAAACGTTCAGCGCCATCGAGGGACAGTTGGTCCACCTGGCTCCCGCTCAGGCCTAGGTGCTGGGCTAGGCGGAACAAGCGCCAAGCGCTGCGGTAGACGGTGTGGCGTTCCGGCCTTTCAGCCAGGGGGCTATGCTTCCAAGCCTGGATCATGCTGGCCACTATGCGCCAGTTTTGGTGATATTCCGGGGGCGCCATTATGAGTTCTTGTACCCGGGTAGCTAGGTACTCCGGTAGATGATTTGAAAATAGTGCCTGCCGCCCCGAGAACTCTGCCAGGTTGTGCTCAAAATAGACTTTGAGTTCGTCCAGGTTGCCAGCCACTCCCCAGTTTTTTTGGCAAGTATGCTCAATCCAAATGACGTCCAAGAATAGGCGGACGGCTAGATAATCCATGAGCGAGGTGGGCGCTTGCTGGTTGGCCTTATACTCAGGCCGTTGGTGCCGCCAGTTAATAAGACCGGACCAGCCCGGAAGCTCCAGTGCAATTCTTTTCAGGTAACCGTCCCAGCGGGACTCTGGGATTCGTAGCCGCTCCAAGCAAGCGATGACCGCATCCACCGAATGCTCCGGCAATTCTGCATGGAACTGGCGCCACCAATCCGGCAATTCGGCAAGGTCTAGCGCGAAATCGGTAGAGGCACATTTCCGCCACGCCGCATAGAGTCCCTGGTCCCGATCCGGCAAACTCCAGGCGGCGAGTCCTTCATCAAGGTGGGAAGCGCAGAAACGGATCAGAATAGGACGGACCTGATTCAATAGATCCTCACCGGTCAGGGTTAGCAATAGGCCGCGTAGTGATAATCCCTTACCCACATCGTCAAGCCGCTGTTTGAGTTCTTCCCGCGCTTCGGCGAGCATGCGGCTTTGGGTAACCGGATTAGTACCATCCGCTTGGTAGGCGGGGAATTCTTCGAGTTCTTCCGGGTGGAGGTGGGGATTCTTGAGGTGAAAAGTCGCCAAGCAAGCATTCCACAGATCCTGGAGGACTTCGCTTTCTGTGCAGCGGCCCTGCATGGTTTCCCGAGCCCCCTCAAGTAGAGCACTGCGTGCGGCTTCCGGGATGTCGTCCTGAAAGCGTTCCAGGGCATTGAATTCTTCCACCTGCCAACGGAAATGGTTGGGGGGAATGGCGTTGATATTGTAAATGAGCCCGATGCGCCAGAGATCCCGTTTGGTGATGGTGCGATGATCGCTAATATGCAACACCACTTCCCGGTCGCGGCCATCGGTATTGTTCTCTAGGGAGGCGTTGAGGTCCGTGTCGTCAATGCGGCCCTGGGCATAATAGTTACGAAAGTCCTCTTCAGGTAGGTAACCACGGATGCCGGTTAATTTTTCCGAAGCTTCCAGGGCTTCAGTGAAGGGCAAGTGTTGGTAGCCGTGCAACGTATTGTGATGCACGAAATCGCGTATAGGCGGTTGGCCTGGCAGCACGTGCTCCAAGTGATCCACGGCTGCCATGAGTTTTTCTCGAATATCCAAGGGCGAATCCGCCCGCTCGGCGTGGTGTGCGCTCACGAGATCCTCCTAGTTATATAAGGTCTGCTAAAAACTGGCGCTGAGATTGGCCACAGAAGCTGCAACCAACTCCAGAGCAGGGGCTGGCGCCAGGCCCAGGGCAACAATGCCGAAAGTCAACACCCCAGCGGATGCGAGCTCTGCGCCATGCAGGTCTTTTACATTATGCATTTCGGCTCGGACGGGTCCGGTGAACAAACGCCCGATGGTACGGATGGCGTAAGCGGCGCTCACTAAGACACCCAGACTGACTAGCAGCATCCACCAACCCCAGCGTTCAAATCCGCCGATGAGGGCATGAAGTTCCGCCGGAAATCCGGCTAGCCCCGGCAAGCCCAGAGAAGCCAGCAAGGCTAAGGTGGTAAACAGTGCAAACTTGGGCGTTACCTGTACCAGTGAACTATAATCAGCGATCTCCCGGCTATGGGTTCGCTCATAGAGCAGCCCAATCAGCAAGAACAGCGCTCCAGCCACTAGACCATGGGCCATCATTTGTAGGGTGGCCCCCAAGAGCCCGGTTTCGTTGAGAGTAGCGATACCCAGCAGCACGATGCCCATATGGCTGATGGAGGAGTAAGCGATCATGGCTTTAAGATCACTCTGGCGCCAGGCGAGCAGTCCCCCATAGATGATGCTAAATAGCGCCAGTCCCGCTAACAGGGGTTGCAGAACAAGCGTTGCTTCGGGAAGCATGCCGGTGGCACGAATGATCCCATAAGCCCCCATTTTTAGCAGTATTCCGGACAACAGAATACTGACGGGGCTCGGGGCCTCCACATGGGCCAGGGGAAGCCAGCCATGGAGGGGGAAAATGGGGATTTTAACTCCGAAACCGATGAGCAGCCCTAGAAAGACCAGGATTTGTTTATCCAACGGCAGTTGGGCGGCAACTTGACTCATGGATGCCATCGTCGTGGAGTGCTCATGGGATGAAGTGTAAATAATGAGTAGGCTGACCAGCATGAATACCGAGCCGCCCATGGTGTAGAGCACGAAATTCAAACTGGCGGTATGCCGGCGTTTCCCTCCCCATTGGTCGATGAGAAAAAACAAGGGGATTAACGTCAATTCCCAAAACAGGAAAAATAATGCCCAGTCCTGGGCCATGAAAACACCCAGCATGCCAAATTCCAGCATCAGCATGGAGACATTGTAGCCTTTGACCCGGTCTGCCATATGATAGGAAGCCAAAATGGCGATAAACGAGAGCAGCGTTGATAATAGAACTAAGGGCAAGGAGAAACCATCCACGCCTAAGCCATAAAAGCTGCCTAGCTCTGGATTCCAGTGTCTCAATTCAATGTATTGAAGTTGAGGATTACTGGCGTCAAAGCCGGGTAATAGGAAAAAGCTGAGTATAAGTGCAAGCGTTGATGTTATTACCGCAGTACGGCGGATTAAAATAACTTTATGGTGAGGGGTAAATGCGATAAGTAGTGCGCCGATAACCGGCGTAATCATAATCAGGCTAAGGAATCCCATTATCTCAATTCTTATTTGTGGCTAGGGTTGGTAGATCGATATAGATCTAGTTTCATGAACTGAAATATAGATCCGGCTTTTACTTTTATAAGATAAGACTAATGCACATAGGATATGACCCGAGTTTTGTTTAAAAAACAACATTACGGAAGTATCTTTAATAATTTTGGGCAACTTCTATGCCATTTGCCGTGGAAGGGGAATAAGCTGCTGAACAGCCAAAAGAATTAGAGCGCCAAAACCAAAATGGCAATGTTTTGATCTTAGAGTACTGGTTGATTTGAACCATCGAAGTGGGGGATTTCAACTGCATTAGAAAGGTTGGCGTTGATTTGCCCCTTTATTTTATGAGGGGCAGATATCTCCTGTTAGAATTTCTCTTATATTTCTGAAGTCTTGGCCAAAGTGTTTTCTCAGTTGTACTTATATTGATCTTTTGGGGAGAGTTAGGTCCAAAATTGATGAAAAACTTCTCACAGGCATGTGAAAACAATAAGAGACCGATTTTGAAGATATTAAAGGCCGTGCTCAAGGATCGCGGTGAGGTATTGGAAATCGGGAGCGGTTCGGGTCAGCACGCGTTATACTTTGGGGAGCACCTCCCTCACTTGGAGTGGCAACCTACCGAATTACCAGCGGCTATAAGCGTATTACGGCATAATTTACGCACAAATTCGCCAAAGAATGTTTTGAGACCCATAGAACTGGATGTCTGCGAACACCCCTGGCCAATTAGGTCGAGCTCTAACCTATTCAGCGCAAATACTTTGCATATAATGCCTTGGTCCAGTGTCCGGCAATTCTTCCAGGGTGCTGGGGCAGTACTGAAACATGATGGATTGCTGTGCTTCTATGGGCCCTTTCGCTATGGGGGAAATTATACCAGCGATAGTAATGCCGATTTTGATGTGTGGCTGAAGGCACGAGATCCTGAGAGTGGTCTCCGCGATTTTGAAGACGTAAATTTTCTCGCCCAGGAACAGGGATTAGCGCTGCTGAATGATTATTCAATGCCTGCTAATAACCAGTTTCTGATTTGGAGAAAGCGGGCAGGTTCACAGATTGTAAGGGAAATTAAAGCCTAATTTACCGATGACTAGCTAAATGAGAATTGGTATTCAGACATGGGGCAGTGAAGGCGATATCCGCCCTTTTCTTGTGCTAGGGGGGGCCCTGTCGGAAGCGGGGCACAGTGTGACAGTGGTGGTCACAGACCTGGATGATCGGGATTATTCCTCTTACGAGGAACGACTGGGGATTCAGGTTCGTCATGTGATGACGCCGGTCATCTCTAGTCCCACGGAGTTGGAACGTATTGGAGAGCTCATCCTTAGAGAAAACCATCCGGCCCGTCAGGGGAAGCTCATCATTGATCAGCTGTTTTTGCCGACGGTGCCTGAACTCTACGATGCGGCCCTGGAGTTGTGCTCTGGGAGCGACCTAGTCATTGGACATTTCATGCATTACCCGCTCCGTATTGCGGCTGAGGTCTATGGTATCCCGGAGTTCAGTGTGACTCTGGCCCATAATCTTATTCCGTCCCGTTATATCGTTCCAACGGGTGTACCTGATTTGGGCCGCTGGGCGAATCCAGCCTGGTGGTGGCTCATTAAGAAACTGCTTAATCAGATGTTCTTGGCTGAGGTCAATGGGCTCCGCCGACAGGCGGGGCTTCCACTGGCAAAGGATCTAGTCACGGCATGGCAATCTTCGAAGTTGAACTTGGTTGCCGTGAGTTCGAGTATTTTCCCCCGGCAGCCAGATTGGACTGCTGAGCATCAAGTGTGCGGATTCTTGGGCTTTTCCCAGGCGAGAGATAAAGATTCTATTCCCAGCGTGATAGAGGACTTTCTCGCTGAAGGTATTCCCCCCCTTTTTATGACTTTTGGGAGCCTGACGCCGAAAAGCGATCAAGCATGGCCGCAAACTCTGGAGCTTTTCGTGGATACGGTCCGGCGAGCTGGGTGCCGAGCAATTATACAAGGATGGCCGGATTCTGGAGTAAGTGTTCTCCTAGATAATCGGATTCTCTTGTGCCCGCCACCATTGCCCCATTATCTTATTTTTCCTCACTGCGCGGCAATCGTGCATCATGGCGGAGCAGGGACCACCCACTCAACGCTTGCGGCTGGGGTCCCCTCCATCGTAGTGCCCCATGTGGCCGACCAGTTCTTCTGGGGCAAGGAACTGAAACGGTTGGGTGTTGCCCCTCGACCTCTTCTTCGAAAGAAGCTCACGGCGGCAAGGCTAGCCCGCCGAATTCAGGCAACGATTGGCTCTCTTGCCATGGGGGATCGAGCCGCTCAATTAGGGCAATTACTCCGACAGGAGAATGGTCCCATCAATGCCGTCAGGTTAATCCAGAGGGCGATGGGAGAATTAGGGGCCAAGGGGAGTTCAACTCTATCAGATACCCCATCTGCGACTACTGTAGATTAGGGTGTATCATCAAGTTAAGCCACTTCCGTAATTATATATTTAAGGTATCGCCAGGCTGTGTTCTGGGAGGGGGGAAAGCTTCGCTTTAGTTAGGTATCCTTGCCTACGGTTTGGAATAGTCTTAAGCTGTTAAGATATCGGCATTCGGAATAGACGGGACCGAAGGCAGTATGGCGAAGAACAAGGCGGAAACCAGCGAAGATATCGAGGCCCAAGAAACCCGAGAGTGGTTGGAGTCTCTGGATTATGTATTGCAGCAGGGAGGTCCCCGGCGCACGGTGCGGCTGCTGGATCGCTTGAGACTCCATGCCCAGCAAGCGGGGGTGAGCCTGCCTTATCCAGCCAACACGCCCTATATTAACACCATTCCTGCGGATCAGCAGTCTCCTTTTCCTGGAAGTCAGGAAATCGAGCGGCGTATCCGGAGCTTGGTCCGCTGGAATGCCATGGCCATGGTAATCCGGGCCAATCGGGAAGAAGAAGGGATCGGCGGCCATATTTCCACTTTTGCTTCGGCGGCTACCCTGTATGAAGTGGGCTTCAACCATTTTTTTCGGGCTAAAAGCAAAAACCAGGAAGGTGATCTCATCTATTTCCAAGGCCATGCCTCGCCGGGCACCTATGCCCGTGCCTTCCTGGAGGGCCGCTTATCCGAACAACAGCTAGAGAATTTTCGCCGGGAGTTAAAACCGGAAGGGGGTTTAGCCTCCTACCCCCACCCCTGGTTAATGCCCAATTTCTGGGAGTTTCCCACAGTCTCCATGGGACTCAGTCCCATCATGGCCATTTACCAAGCCCGGTTCAATCGCTATCTGGAGGATCGGGGACTTAAACAGCCTTCCAAGCAAAAAGTTTGGGCCTTTATTGGGGATGGGGAAACGGACGAGCCGGAAACCTTGGGGGCCATTAGTCTTGCTGCCCGCGAGAAGCTGGACAACCTTATTTTTGTCGTCAATTGCAATCTCCAGCGGCTCGATGGGCCAGTACGGGGCAATGGAAAAATCATCCAGGAGCTGGAAGCTATTTTCCGGGGTGCGGGCTGGAATGTGATTAAGGTGATTTGGGGTCGTGATTGGGATCCCTTGCTGGCCAAAGACTACGAAGGAGTGCTGGCTCGGCGGATGGAACAAGCCGTGGATGGGGATTACCAAAAATATGCGGTTGAATCGGGAAGCTATATTCGAGAGCATTTTTTCGGTACCGATCCTCGCCTCCAGGAAATGGTCAAACATCTTTCGGATGAGCAGTTGCGCCGTTTGCGCACCGGGGGACACGACCCGGAGAAGGTTTATGGGGCCTATAAGGCCGCGGTGGAACATCAGGGCTCGCCTACGGTCATTTTGGCACGAACTATTAAAGGCTATGGATTGGGCGAGGCTGGCGAGGGAAAAAATATTACCCACCAGCAGAAAAAACTTAATGAGCAGGAACTGCGTGATTTTCGGACCCGTTTTGGCATTCCTATCTCCGATGACCGGGTGGCTCATGCCCCTTTTTATAAACCGCCGGAAGACAGTCCGGAGATGGAATATTTGCATGAACGCCGCCAAGCCCTAGGAGGTTATCTGCCGGCGCGGCGAGTGCATTGCGAGCCCCTGCAAGCTCCTTCTGAAGAGTTTTTTGCCGAGTTTTACCAGGGCACGGGTGAGCGGACCATGGCGTCCACCATGGCCTATGTCAGGATGCTCGCCAAACTGCTTCGCGACCCGGAAATCGGCAAACTGATTGTGCCCATTATTCCGGATGAAGCCCGTACCTTTGGGATGGAATCCCTCTTCCGTCATGTGGGGATCTATTCCCATGTGGGTCAACTCTACGAGCCGGTGGATATCTCGACCTTGCTCTATTACAAAGAGGCCACCGACGGACAAATCTTAGAAGAGGGGATTACGGAAGCGGGTTCCATATCTTCCTTTATTGCTGCCGGTACCGCCTATGCCACCCATGGTATCAATACCATTCCCTTCTTCACTTTCTATTCCATGTTTGGTTTTCAACGCATTGGAGATTTTATCTGGGCAGCGGGGGATATGCGTTGCCATGGCTTCCTGGTGGGGGCGACTTCGGGCCGTACCACCCTCGCCGGCGAGGGACTTCAGCATCAAGATGGCCACAGCCATGCGCTGGCCTATTCGGTGCCCAATCTGAAGGCCTATGACCCGGCTTATGCTTATGAAATTGCGGTGATTATCCAGGATGGAATCTATCGCATGTACGAGCAACAGGAAGATGTTTTTTATTATTTGACAGTTACCAATGAATTCTATCCCATGCCGGAGATGCCTGAAGGGGCCCGGGAAGGGATCTTGAGGGGAATGTATCGATTGAAACCCTCATCCAATCCTGATAAGGAGCTGAGGGCCCAGCTTTTTGGCAGTGGCGCCATCTTGAATGAAGTCTTAGAGGCCCAGAAGTTGTTGGAAGATTATCAGGTGGCGGCAGACGTTTGGAGCATTACCAGCTATAAGGAACTCTACCTAGAGGGACACGCCGTAGAGCGTTGGAATATGTTGCATCCAATGGAAAAGCCTCGGGTGCCTTATGTCAGACAGTGCTTAGAAGAGGCCCCCGGTGTTTTCGTGGCGGCTTCCGATTACCTCAAAGTCCTGCCGGATTCAATTTATCGTTGGTTTCCCCGACCGGTAGTTTCCCTGGGGACGGATGGCTTTGGTCGCAGTGACGGTCGGCGCGCCCTGCGCGATTTCTTTGAAGTGGATGCCCGTTTTATCACCTTAGCCACCCTAGGAGCGCTAGCCCGTGAAGGAAAGGTGGAGCCAACGTTGGTTCAACAGGCGATTAAAGATCTGGATATCGATCCAGAAAAAGCTAATCCCGTGACTTCTTGAGAAGGGTATTTCCTGTGGCGCATGAATTCAAGCTTCCTGAATTGGGCGAGAACATTGAAACCGGCGATGTGGCCAAAGTGCTGGTATCGCCTGGAGATGTCCTAAAAAAAGATCAGCCGGTATTGGAGCTTGAGACCGACAAAGCGGTGGTGGAGATTCCGTCCACGGTCAGCGGTAAAGTCAAAGAGTTGCGGGTCCAAAAAGGGGACCAAGTGACCATTGGCCAAGTCATTCTTACCCTAGAAGAGGAAGGAGAAGAAGCACCGACGCCTAAGGCGGAGCCAAAGGCCGAGGAGAAGAGCAAAGCGCTGGAAGAAGAAGCAGCAGTAGAGGAGAGCAAGCAGCCAGTGCCAGAAGTCTCTTCAATGGAGGCCAGTACGCAGGCGAGGCCAGAAAGGGAAGTGGCTCCCGCCCCTGAGGCTGTGGCGCCTGTTCCGGCAACCCCTTCGGTGCGGCGGTTGGCTCGCGAGTTGGGAGTTGATATTCATCAGGTGCCAGGTTCCGGTCCGGGTGGGCGGATCTCGGTGGACGATGTGAAGCACTATGTCCGCGATTTGGTATCACAACGGGGGACCCCTCTGGCTCCCGAGGCTATTTCTCCAGCCGGCCCCTCTCTACCTCTTCCGCCATTTGAAAAATGGGGCGCGGTGGAGCGGGAGCCCATGAGCAAGGTGCGCCGTAAAACCACAGAACAGATGCTTCAAGCATGGACTATTCCCCATGTGACCCAGCACGACCAAGCCGATATCACCCGGCTTGAGCAAGACCGGAAGCGCTTTGCCAAGCGGGTGGAGCAAGCAGGAGGCAAGCTCACTTTGACCGCCATTGCCTTGAAGGTTGTCGCGGCCGCATTGAGGACTTTCCCCCGTTTCAATACGTCTGTTGATTTAAGTACCCAAGAGCTTGTTTATAAACAGTATTACCATATCGGGGTGGCGGTAGATACGGCCCATGGGCTGCTGGTTCCCGTCATTCGGGAGGTCGATCAAAAAAATATCACCCAGTTGGCGGCGGAGCTGACGGCGCTAGGGGAAAAGGCGAGAAGTCGAAAACTCAGCCCAGAAGAGATGGCAGGAGGGACCTTTACTATCACCAATTTAGGGGGCTTGGGAGGGACCCACTTCACCCCCATTATCAATTGGCCGGAGGTGGCTATTTTGGGTATTTCCCGGGCCAAAATGACTCCTCTCTATATGGAGGGGGAATTTCAGCCCCGCTTGCTCCTTCCCCTTTCCCTGTCCTATGACCATCGGGTCATTGATGGGGCTGATGCAGTGCGCTTTCTCCGCTGGGTTGTTGAGGCCCTGGAAGATCCTCTGTTGTTGTCATTGGAGGGGTAGAGTGGCTTGAATGTCGGGGCCAAGAAAAATCTTTATAGTCATGGAATCCAATAATCAATAAGAGGAAGCAGGTATGGCTAATGAAGTGGGATCAACGCAATTAGCCATTATTGGGGGAGGACCCGGTGGCTACGCGGCGGCCTTTCTCGCTGCCGATTTAGGCTTGGAAGTCACCCTGATTGATGCGGAACCTAATCCTGGGGGGGTTTGCCTCTACCGGGGGTGTATTCCGTCCAAGGCTTTATTACATGTGGCTGAGGTGATTAGTGAGTCTAGGGAAGCGAGTGCTTGGGGAGTAAAATTTTCTGATCCGGAGATTGACCTGGATAAGCTTAGGGCCTGGAAGGAACAGGTGGTGAGCAAGCTTACGGGAGGGCTGGGACAACTGTCCCGACAACGGAAAATCAACTACATTCAAGGGCAAGCCGGATTTATGGATGCCCGAACCTTGCGGATTAAGAAACAGGAGGGTGAAGCTCGATTGCGGTTTCAAAACGCTATCTTAGCGACCGGTTCCTATCCTGCTTCCCTACCTCATCTTTCCCTGGATAGTTCCCGTTTACTGGATTCCACTTCAGCTTTGGAAATTCAGGATATTCCCAAAAGTTTACTGGTGATTGGCGCTGGTTACATCGGCTTGGAAATGGCGACCGTCTATGGGAGCCTAGGGTCCCAGGTCACCGTGGTTGAAATGACCGAAGGTTTGCTGCCTGGGGCGGATAGGGACTTGGCCTCGGTACTGGCCAAGCGCATGGAAGGGGTTCTCCATGGTCTCCTGCTCAAGACCAAAGTTGCCCATATGGAAGAAGCGGCTGAGGGCATCCGGGTCCGTTTCGAGGGGGTCGAAGAGGGGGAGCAGACCTTCGAAAAAGTGCTGGTGGCGGTGGGACGCAAGCCTAACTCGGCTATCCCTGGACTGGAGCATACCCAGGTGGAGCTCAACGAGAAGGGCTTTATCCAAGTGGATTCCCAGCGTCGAACCGGTGATCCTGCCATTTTTGCCATTGGGGATGTGGTGGGAGAACCCATGTTGGCCCACAAGGCTAGCCATGAGGGGCGAGTGGCCGCTGAAGTTATTGCCGGGCGCCGGGTGTTATTCGAACCCCAAGCCATTCCCGCAGTCGTGTTTACCGATCCGGAAGTAGCCTGGTGTGGACTGACGGAAACTGAAGCTAAGCGGGAAGGCCGTTCCATCCAGGTTGCTCGCTTTCCCTGGGCAGCCTCCGGCCGGGCGGTCACCTTACACCGCACTGATGGCCTCACCAAGCTTATTATCGACCCGGAAACGGAACGGGTTCTGGGGGCAGGGATTGTGGGGCCCGGCGCGGGAGAACTTATCGCTGAATTGGTTCTTGCCGTAGAGATGGCAGCCGTGGCCTCGGATATCAAGCTCAGCATTCATCCCCATCCGACTCTTTCAGAGACGGTGATGGAAGCAGCGGAAGTCTTCTTTGGCCAAAGCACTCACCTTTATCGTCCTGCTAAGAAATGAGCGCTTGCGCTTGTGCGCCTTATTCTAAGGCAATCAGGCAAAAGGGAATTTCCTAGGCAAAAGGGGGGTCTAAAGGGTGTGTGCTAAGGCTTTCATTGGCATTCAAGAAGAGTGTCGCGACTAAAACATAGGCCATGATGGACTTCAGTTCGCCATATATTAAAATGTTCTGAGTAATCGACAGGGGGGTAATGAATGATCCCGCTTATCCTGCGTCTTGATATCACTGGCACGCCGACCGCGTGGATTCCTTGGCAAGAAGCTGTCGTTCTTTATGTCAAGGAGATGGTGACATGGACTGCGGGCAATACTGTTTTCCGAGTCCGGGGGGGGATTAGCCGCCTGACGGGGAAGCAGTCCCATTTAGAACTGAGTTCAATTATCGCCTGTAAGGGCAAAATTGCCCATCATAAATATGAGGTGGTTCCCCCCTTAAATAACCGTGAACTGTTCCATCGGGATCACTATAGATGCCTTTACTGTATGGGGGCTTTTCGGGATAGTCAACTCACTCGTGATCATATTATTCCCCGCTGTCAAGGGGGTGGTGATACCTGGACCAATGTGGTGACGGCTTGCCGGAGTTGCAACCAAAAAAAGGATGGGCGAACCCCGGAACAAGCTGGCATAACCCTCCTTGCGGTGCCCTATGTCCCGAATTATGCAGAATGGTTAGTCCTCAAAAACCGTCGCATTCTGGAGGACCAAATGGAATTCCTGGAGAGCCGCTTTCACCGTCGTGAAGAACGATTGATCTTTTCTTAACCTCTATTGATTACCCCCTCCTGGGGGTAATTGCCCTCTTTATTTGCCTCTTGGTTGTCGCTAATCTTTCGTAATAGGGTATTAGGGTAAACGCTATGGCTAAGCGTCAAAGGGTACTCGTTGTTCTCAGCCAGAATGAGTTGGATTCCCAACCAGAGCCAGCACTGGATCGGGGGGTGTTTATTGCCCGAGAAACCAACGCGATGCTAGAGCTGTTTGTCAGTGAGTACCATCCCTCCTTCTATACACCTCTCATTGGTAAGACTTTGCATAATGAGTGGAAACCCGAGACCTATATCCGCTTCGCCTTGTCGCGATTGCAGGAAATCTCTGAAACACTCGCCAATCGAGAACAGTTGAGGGTTTCCTCCGATGCGGCATGGAACCGTCATCAATACGACGGGATTATGCAAAAAGTATCCAGCATTAAACCAGATCTGATGATTAAAACTATTCGTCATGACAGCAGGTTGAATCGGACGCTTTTCAACTACACTGACTGGCATCTTATTCGAACTTGCCCTTGCCCGCTAATGTTGGCAAAGAGTGAGGATACGTGGGCAACGCGGGCAATAGTGGCTTGCGTTGATCCTTCTCATATCCATGGTCGCGAGGAGGGACTGGATAATTCGATAATCGAAATTGCGCAATGGCTTGCTTATCGCTTGCGAGGGGAACTGCATATTTTTCATGCGATTGAGTTTATGCCAGAGCCTATCTTTAGGCTCTGGCAACCCGGGGCTAGTTATGATAATTATAAGCAGGATTCCCGTGAAGAACATGAGACGCTTTTAAATGAATTACTTAGGCCCTATGGAATAGGGAGCCGCCGGATCCATATTGCCGAGGGTAGGCCAGCGGAGTCTTTGTTATCCTTTGCAAAAGAAGTGAATGCTAGCCTTGTGGTGATGGGAGCGGTTTCCAAAGGTACGTTGGAGAATTTATTTATTGGCAACACTGCAGAAAAAGTATTGGATGCTTTGAGTTGTGATATCTTGATTGTTAAGCCTAACCCCATTGAAGTCAGGGAAACAGTTGTCGAACCTGTTTTTGGTTGACATGGTTGGATGCCGAAAAGGGTTGAGTCGTCGCCTAACTCATTCTCCAAGTTCGTCCTGAACTTTCCGAATGAGTTGGTTGGCTCAACCAGCCTCAGCCCTTCGGGGCTACGTTTGAAGTTGAAGCGAAAGCGACTCACCCTGGGGTGCATTTCTCAGCCCCAGGCACTGAGGTCAAAGGCAATGAACTACGGAGCGACACAGGAGCGAATGCCGAGACTGAACGACCCTTCAAACATTGGCGAGAGAACCCTAACTTTTAGAGTAGCGAAAGCTAATGAATAGAGTTTTTGTATTAGACACTGATAGAAAACCGTTGATGCCATGCAGCCCAGCAAGGGCTAGGCGGCTGTTGCGAGACGGGAAGGCCGCGGTTTATCGGATGCAGCCATTTACGATCATCCTGAAATATAGGGTTGATCCCAACCCGCAGCCGGTTGAATTTAAGGTTGATCCGGGCAGCAAAATAACCGGGCTGGCTTTAGTTGGGAATTTTCCTCAACAGGGGCGCGTGGTGTTATGGGCCGCCAATCTTACCCATCGCGGGTACGCCATCCGTGAGCGGCTGGCTAGTCGTCGTAGTTTGCGCCGAGGTCGTAGAGGCAGAAAGACCCGCTATCGTGCGCCACGATTTCTAATACCAATTTCACGTAACTTTGCATTGTATAGGCTTAGTATAAACAACCAGTTATAACCTTAATAAATTGCAGCCTTTTGCTAAATTGGTATAAACAGAACAAAACCGAAGGGTTGGCTGCCGCCATCGTTAAACTCGCGGGTTGAAAACGTTTCGAGCTGGTTTAATCGTCTGCTAGATAGAGTTCCCATTTCAGAATGTCATATCGAAACTGTGCGCTTTGATACTCAAAAAATTCAGAACCCTGAAATTAACGGCGTTGAGTATCAGCAGGGCGAGTTGATGGGGTATGAGGTGCGCGAATATCTGCTAGAGAAGTGGGACAGGAAGTGCGCTTATTGCAATAAGAAAGATATCCCGCTAGAGGTTGAACATATTATACCGAGATCGAGGGGGGGTAGTAATCGGGTATCTAATTTAACCCTGGCCCGCGCGCCCTGCAACAAAAAAAAGAACAGCAAAACGGCGGCCGAGTTTGGGTATACCCAGATCCAGTCCAAATCCAAGCTGCCTCTAAAAGATGCAGCGGCGGTCAATGCTACCCGCTACGCCATCGGGTGCACTATTCAGTCAGTGGGATTGCCGACTTCTTTTTGGTCTGGTGGGCGCACCAAGAAAAACAGGATCAGCCAAGGCTATACCAAAGACCATTGGATAGACGCGGCATGTGTTGGCGAAAGCGCTGAGCAAGTGACAATAACTGAAGGTTATCGGGCGCTACATATCAAAGCCACGGGGCGCGGAACAAGGCAAGTCGTCAGAACCGACAAATATGGCTTTCCTCGCGGCAAGGCGGGGCGGTGTAAGCGAGTAAAGGGATTTCAAACGGGTGATCTCGTCAGGCTCTCGCACCCCCAAGGCAAGTACGCTGGCGATCATGTTGGGATACTGGCCAGCATTCGGGCTAGCGGCACCTTTGATGTTAAAGCCAAGGCCGGGAAGATCTCGGCCAACTGGAAAAATTTCAAACTAATACAGAGGGGAGATGGTTATGACTACAGTCTTTCGGCTGTCTGAACCAAATACGGCGACGACAGCAAGTAATGCGGCCCTCGCGCTCGATGCTCCGCTGCGCTGCGCACTCTCGCTAGGGGGTCGTCGCACTTCCTTGTACTCCTTCCGGGAAATATCCATTGAGGGTAGAAAGAGAAGGGTTTATCCTTAGTCAGAAAGATGTATCTGCTGTCTAGGATTGATAAAGTTGATCTTTGCCCTAGTAAGGCATATTCAACACGTAAGGAGGTGCAACATGTTGTTGTCCAGTATGGCTGAAATTATCCGCGGGATAGGTTTAATGATGGGATTGGCGGTGTCTTTTTTCATAGTTCCCGCTACTGCTGCTTTGCTAGACACAATTAGCCCTCCAGAGGGTGTTGGAAGCTCTATCTATGTATATAAGGATGTTAAACGTAAGATGGTGCTGATCGTTGGTTCTAGTGGTACCTGCGCCTCATCGCCTGAGTATCAAGAGTTGGGCGATTTATCCGACCAAGGCGCCGTTCCTTTACTGACCCAAATTGCCGCCGAGCAGTTTGGGGCTGGAGGTGAGAAGCTTTTTAAGTCTCATTGCCAGATGAATTACGACGTTCAGGTGATCACCTTCGAGGATACCCAAAGCTCTTCTTTTCCACCCGATCCCATCGATCGCTCTTTCAATGCTCCAGGGGGGCCTTCCCCGGAAGGCCATCGAAATGAACGTCTAAGGAACCTGTAAGTGTTGCGTCAAGCTCACTCTAATGCCAGAACCTCCCCATCATACAAGAGCAGGCAACCTCCCTGCTTGGATCAGGAGACCATGGGTACGCAATAGTGCCATTGGGGTATTTCTTGTTTTTCTCCTCTACACTTTGGCTGGTTTTTTCCTTGCTCCCTACCTAGTAGAGAAGCAGCTAGTCCATTACTTAAAGGCAGAGCTAGGTGCAGAAGCGAGTGTGGAGCAAGTCATTATTAACCCTTATGCGCTGACTCTGACAGTCAATAATTTTTCCCTCCGCCAGCCAGGTGAGCCTAAGCTATTCAGTTTTAAGCAATTTCATGCCAATTTTGAGCTTTTAAGTGTCTTTCACAAGGCTTGGACCTTCCAAGAGATTCGACTCACTAACCCCTATTTGAAGCTGCAAATTAGCAAAAGTGGGCAGCTTAACCTGGTGGAATTACTGCCGCCAGCTGAAACACCAGCTCCAAAAGAGCGTAAAGGATGGGTGCCACTGATAAGCAATCAAATCATCATTTCGGAGGGAGAAGCCTATTTTGTGGATCGGAGCCAGCCTACTCCCTTTGAAAAATATCTAGAATCCATTGATGTGGATTTAAGGAAATTTAATACCTTGCCAGAACATAGGGAGTCTTACTCCTTTGAGGCTGTGACTAAGATGGGGGAAACTCTTCGTTGGAAGGGCGAGATCACTTTAAATCCTTTACATTCAAAGGGATACTTTGAGCTTATGGGAGGCAAGGCCCGTACCCCATGGCGGTATCTGCAAGACCAGGTCGCCTTTGAGATCACCAGCGGACGGATTGATGCGAGCATGGATTACATGCTGGATAGCCGTGAGGCTCCATTGCAAGTGACCCTGAATAATGCAACCGCTACCTTGTCCCAATTAGGGTTGAAAGCTGATAAAGGCGATAGAGAAATTTTTACGGTGCCGAAATTAAAAATTTCGGGGGGGCAGTTACGATGGCCAGAAAAAATCATAGGAATTGAGCAAATCTACATGGCTGGAACGAATTTACGGGCTTGGCTTAATGAACAAGGAGTGTTGAATTGGCAGCAATTACTAAATAAGAAAACGACTGAAGAAAAAGCCTCTACGGTTAATTCTCCAGCCGGGAATTGGCAGGGGGCGATAAAAAATATCATTATTGAAAACGTTAGCGCCAACTTCCAAGACCGAACGATTGAACCGCCAGTGACGGTAGATATCAGCGATCTAGCCCTGCAACTGACCGACATTAGTTCAGTGCCAGGTTTAGCATCTGATTTTAATTTGAAGTTTACCATTAATGAGCAAGGCCTGTTCTCAGCCTATGGTAATCTTACGGCGTTGTCCCCAACCATTGATGCTAATATTCATTTGACATCTTTATCGTTGTTACCTTTTCAACCCTACGTAAGCCGTTTTCTCAAAATGGAGATGAATTCAGGTCATTTGGAAGCTAAGGGAAATATTGAATACGCTCAGAATAACGGTACTCCCGATTTTAAATTTAATGGTCATCTTGCTCTGCAGCAATTTTCTGCAGAGGATAGCCTTATAGATGAACGTTTTGTGGCATGGGATGCTTTGAAAGCTAATCAAATGTTGATCGAGCTGTTTCCCCCTCGAATCCAAATCGCTGATATAGAAATAGATGCTCCTTACGGAAAAGTGGTCATTAATGAGAATCAAAAGATCAATGTCAAGGAGATGTTAAAACCCCTAAAAGAAAAAAATGACACCCAACCCCCATCTAACTCTGCGTCCCTCCCGATAGTAATTGACTCAATTCGTATTAAAGAAGCTTCAGTTAATTTTGCTGATCGAAGCCTGCCATCGGAGTTTTCAACAAGTATTCATTCGCTCCAAGGCGACATTCAGAATCTGTCCTCGGCGACCCAAGAAGGAGCCAATGTTTCGTTAGAAGGGAACATGGAGCCCTATGGGATGGCACGCATGATAGGAAAGGTCAATTTCTTTGCTTTAAGCCGAGCCACAGAGTTCAATGCCTTCTTCCGAAATATTGCACTTACCGCACTGACGCCTTATGCGGTGAAATTTATGGGTTACACCATAGAAGGAGGGAAATTATCGCTTAACTTTGACTACCAGATAAAAGAAGGCCAGCTCAAGGGTGAGAATGAGATTCTACTAGAAAATTTAGATTTAGGCAGGAAAGTTGAAAGTCCAGAAGCCATTGAGGCGCCTATTAAGCTTGCTATTGCATTACTTGAGAATCCCCAAGGAATCATTGATGTTCATTTGCCTATCGACGGGAATCTAAATAACCCTCAATTTAGCTACGGGCATCTTGTGAGCAAGGTTTTGGTAGGCTTTATTGGAGAGGTCATTTCTTCGCCATTTCGATTTTTGGCTGGCTTGGTTGGTGCTGAGGAGTTGGATCTGGAATTTGTAGAATTTAAACCTGGGAGTAGCAAATTGTTGCCCCCGGCCCAAGAGAAGCTTTTACAATTGGCAGAAGCCCTAAAGAAGCGTCCAGAATTGCGGTTACAAATTCAAGGTCGGTACGACCCGATAACAGATGCTAATTTTTTGAAAAAAGAAAAATTTGAAGAAATCCTGTCTACCCAGCTTAAACAGGAAAAGAGCACTTTTGGTGAAAAAGAGGTTACTCTTATTCGGCAAAAGGTATTAGAGCAACTTTATTTAGAACAGTTTTCCATTGAAGCCCTTAACAAAAAGCGAGCCCGATATGGGCTTCAGCCAATAGAGGCAGGAACTCCAAGGACTAGGGCTGGACCGAGTGCAGAAGCTATTTCCCCTTATCTAGCAGTGGAGGCACCTCCCTATCGCAAAGCACTTCAGGAACAGCTTATTGAGGCGCAGACAGTCAGTGAAAAACAATTTCAGCAGCTAGGGCAGGCCCGTGCAGTTGCCATTAAAAAAAATCTAGTCAAGCAGGGGGGGATTAAGGAGGGGCGCACAGAAACTCTCCAGGTCGAAGCAGTCCAGACACCAGGACAAGAGTTCATCCACTGTCAACTTGACCTCAGCTAAGTCCTGCCAAGAGTGAGGTGAAAATCAGATTTTCCGTGTCCGATTCCGGTTGGCAATGGCTGCGGCGAGGCGTGGCCAGAGCATCTGGCTTTCTATATACTGCCAGGCAAGAAGGCCGGGAAATGCAGTTATCAGTTCGCGAATCCTCGTTGCCAGGGAAATTGATAAGGCCACGTGGGGGGGTAGATTAAGCATTGTTCCAATCGCTATGAAGCCGCCCTCTTGAATGCCTAGTCCTCCTGGGATGACAAAGCCAGCGCTGCGGATGGCCATTCCTAGGCTGGTCAAAATTAATGCCTCCTCTATTTTAATCGGGTAACCTATTAACAAGGCGGCCAGCCAGACTTCTCCCGCCATGAGAATGCGTAAAAGGAGGCGCACCCCGCTGGCTAGAAGAATAGCGCTAGGTTGACGGTAAATGGCTAGAATCGCAGTATCTAGAATGACCGCATTGCTGGCAAGCGATTGCCATTTAGGGCTACGGGCTATACTAGCAGGGAGGCGCGCTAGGAAACCAAAGGTACCGGCGCACTGTGCCAATACAAAGCCGATGATGCCGATTGCCAGAAGGGCGCAACCTAAAAGCGCTGCTGATAGTATTTGGGGATCGGGCGCAATCAGAAATAGAAATACCATGCCCAGTATGGCCCCTAGCAGTACGGAAAGTGCCTGCACCGTTTTGTCGACCACCACAGAGGCAGCGGCATAGGTACCAGGCGTTGCCCATTTTGTTAGTAGGCGGGCTTTAACCCATTCACCTCCAACAGAGGCTACCGGCAACACCGTATTTACTGAGGTTCCAATCCACATAGCGGCAACCGTGTTGCGATAAGTGGGTTGATGGCCGTTAGGCGTAAATAGAAATCGCCACGAGGCGGAGCTTAATAGCAAATCGGGGAGGGCAAAGACGGCAACCCATAGAATACCCCACCCTGGTGCCGTGAGCCGCTGGGCGATAACTGCCACATCTTGCCAGAGAGCGAGCAGGGTAATTAGGGCAAGGCCAAGAAAAAAACTAAGCCATGATGCACTCTTCATGACCTTAAAGGATAGATGAACAATAATTTCTTTGCTTAGCGCGTTTTTCAGCGGTTTAGCTAATATTAACCCTAAAGGCAGAATTCAGAGTGATCTTTCTGTGCTTCTAAGCGGTTAACTGCCGTTTCTAGTATGAATTCAGTGCTTTGCTATACTTTGGGTGCAAGTGTTTCAAAATGGGGGTAATAGATGCTTTTATCCCTAAATGAATACAAGTGACCGATATGGAAAGGCATCTGATTATCGTTGGAAATGCTCCCTAGCTGCCTTGACGGTAAAGTACTGTAGTCCCTATGTTGAATCTTTTGCACATTTCGGATCTTCACTTTGGAAAGCCTTTTTTACCCGAAGTTGGTGAGGCATTACTGGGTAAAATTGAGAAGCTCTCTCCCGAGCTTTTAGTGGTTAGCGGTGATCTTACTCAGCGGGCTAAAGCACAGGAGTTTAGGGCCGCCCGTGCTTATTTGGACCTTATGCCATCAATACCTCAGGTGGTTGTTCCTGGGAACCACGATATCCCTCTTTATCGAATTTTTGAACGGTTATTTCAGCCCTACGAACTCTATCGCCGTTATATTTCTGAGCAGCGCGATACCGTATTACATCAAAATAAGGCTGTCATTGTGGGATTAGACTCCACTAACCCTTATTTTGCTATCACTAATGGTCGGATTCATCGGAAGCAATTGGCTTTCTGTGCTAAAGCGTTTACGGAAGCCCCGGCGGAAGCCGTGCGGATTGTGGTAGCCCATCATCATTTTGCGCCAGCACCGGACTATAAAGGCGGCGAAGTGATGCCTAAGGCCAAACGGGCGCTGGATCTTTTCACCCAGCTAAAGGTTGATCTTATCCTGGCGGGTCATTTACACCGTGCTTATGTCGGCAACTCATTGGATGTTTATCCGGGGGAAGATCGGGAGCATGGTATCATTATTGCCCAATGCGGCACGAGTACTTCGCGGCGTGGCGTAGCACGTGAACAGGAAAAAAACTCTTTTAACTGGATAGAGATTTTGGCGGATTCCATTCGCATTTTCCATTATATGTACTTTAAGGATTACCGGAATTTCTATCCGGTTGCTAAGTATGAGTTTGCGCGTCCAAGTCAGCGTAGTTACTTAGCAGAAAGATTTTTAAATGAATCGTAAATGTTTGTTTTTATAGTAATGGTTTGAGTTTTCTCAGATCTCAGGAAAATCTTAAATCGCTTCCTGAGATCTGAGCCTCTCACAATGAACTTTTCTGCCTGGTTAGGTGGTGATTTTATCAGGACAACATTTTTTCCAGGCCCCAAATCCTCCGACAAGATCCAACAAATTAGCTATTCCATGCTTTTGCATTAGGCTCGCTGCAATTGATGAGCGGTAACCTGATCCACAATGGACTACAATTTCTTTATCCTGGGGAATTTTATCAATCTGTTCTTCAAGTTTATTCAAAGGAATGTTAAGACTCTCCCCAATCCGACTCTCCTTCCATTCTTTCTCCGTGCGGACATCGAGAACAAGAGGAGGGGTCGCTGCGGAAAGTTTCTCAGATAATGTGGGGGCCGTGATACGCTCTGTCCGGCGCACAAGGTCAGGATGTTTATCCAATGCTTGCATCCCACCTTTAAGATAGCCTGCAACACTATCAAAACCAATTCGCCCAAGCCGCATTGCCGCCTCTCTTTCCCGGCCAGGTTCTGCAATGATAATGATGGGCTGGGTTCGATCCAGTAAGGTCCCCGCCCAGGTAGCAAAGGACCCGCCTAAGCCGATGTTGAGGCTATCGGCTAGGTGTGAGCCTGCAAAGTCTGCGGCATCGCGCACATCCAACAGTTGTGCTCCAGTATCTTTCTGTTTGAGGACTTCTTCCAAGGAAAGGGGTTGTATTTCCGTTTCTAATGCCTCTTCTAAAGTGGGTCGCTCTTTACGGTTGAGGATGGCGTCATAAGAAAAATATTGTGGTGCTTCCGGTTGGTTAGAAGTGACGAGCTTGATGAAATCCTCTTGACTCATGGGCTGCAGGGCATAGTTATACTGGCGTTGAACGCCCAGAGTGGAAACAGTATCCGTGCTTAGATTCCTTCCGCACATTGAACCTGCTCCATGGGCAGGATAGACCAGGGTTTTGTCGGGTAATTGCAGCAATTTGTTGTGAAGGGAGTCGTAGAGATCCGCTGCCAGTTCCTCTGCCGTGACACCAAACGATGCCAGCAGATCAGGACGGCCGACATCACCGATGAAAAGAGTATCTCCAGTAAGTACCCCATAGGGAATGGCCGGGTCTTTCTCTAAGTCATAGACAACAAGAGAAATTCCCTCTGGTGTGTGACCGGGCGTTTCAAAAATTTTGATGCGGACTTTGCCAAAATCCAAGATCTCGCCATCTTTGACTGGGGTAAATTCATAATCGGCATCAGCGCGTGCACCCAAATAAATTTTTGCGCCTGTCTGGTCTCGAAGTTCAATATGGCCGGCAATAAAATCTGCATGAAAATGGGTTAGAAAAACATGGCGAATAGTAAAGCCTTGTTCTTGAGATTCCTGGAGATATTGGTCAATATCCCGTTGCGGGTCCACAATGATCGCCGTTTTGGTCTGTTCATCTCCAATCAGATAGGATGCATGGGCAAGGCATCCTAAATAAAATTGTTTGAAATACATAAAGGTTTCCTCGGGGGCCTTGGGTTTATCCTATATAATCCATAAAAATAGGCAATTTAATTCTGTTTCGCAACCTCTTGAGGCTTAATAATTTCAGTGAGTTAGTACTAAAATATACCAATCCGGGGGTTCGGGCAAATTTACCTATTCTGTCTGTTCTGCCGGTTCAGCCATGGAAACTGGTTTAGTTATAATACAGTAAAAGGGGAACAGGACATGAGCGAGGATATTAATTCTAAAAAATTTGGCCAACGGAGTGATGAGGTGTTTATCCGTGAACCCGGCAGCAGAACTTACCAAACTAAGCAAGGCCTTGAGTTCAAGGCCTTAGCCGAGACCCTCTGGGAATCCGCTGTTCTCAGCGAGAATATTTATTCGGGTGATTGGGTAAAAGATGGTAACGGATGGAGATCTCCATTGAGGAACGGAGTGGCAGTGCCGGGCCAGGGTCCAAGTGATTATAAGGTCGCCTGCGCACCTGGTGAAAGGGGGCGGCTGTCTTTGCCTGGTTGGATGTTCTGGGGCGACTTTCCAAGTCGAGATTTAGCCGAGGAAGCTGAAAAGACGGGATTATACATGGAGGTATGGGAAAAGATGTTGTCTGGCAAGAGAACAATCACGGTGATTTTTAAGGGGACTCAATTCGAAAGTTGGCGTGATTGGCGCTCCAATTTACGATGGTTTTGGAGAGGGGTTCAGCATTTCGTTCCTTTTTACGAGGACCAATATACGATAGTGGCAAAAAAATTCGGGGATGAATTTGTGGGGGAATTCATTCGGCGGGGATACCACTCGAGAGACGTTTCTATTGTCTCATGCGGTCATTCGCTGGGTGGTGGTTTGGCACAGCAATTTGCTTATTCTTTACCTTTGCACCCTGAAGTTCCAAGGGTCTCCCAGGTCTTTGCCTTTAATCCATCACCAGTGACTGGTTGGTACAGCGTGGACGAAGAGATCCGCACCCCTAATGCCTTTGGACTAGCCATTGACCGAGTGTTTGAGCACGGTGAGGTGTTAGCTTACCTCCGCTTGCTATTGAGCTATCTCTATCCGCCTTCTGCTTCAAACCCCAGCATACGAGAAATTCGCGTTAATTTCGTTAGCTCCCGGAATTTTTTAACCAATCATGGAATGCGTCCTCTTGTATGTGGTTTATTAAGCCATTTAGAGGGATAATCGCCTTAAAATCAAATTCTGGTGGCGCCTAATGCTATTTGCCAGGGATGGCGAGTACTTATTTGATTTTTAATGCTTGTGCTCTGCCCCTGTTAAACGACAGCGATTTTTCTTGAGATTCTAAAAAAATTTCTTCATCAAAAGCTTTATCGCCCTCTGGAAAGGGGGTCCCTTGTTTCCGAAGTCCTTTAAAGTCATAAAGAGTAGAATCGGCCAAATGGGAAGGTTTGACATTCTGTAGAGCCCGGAACATGGTCTCAAGGCGCCCGGGAAATTGTCTGTCCCAGGTTTTCATCATTTCCTTGATAGCTTGGCGTTGGAGGTTTGCCTGAGAGCCACAGAGGTTACAAGGGATAATAGGGAAGGCTTTAATTTTAGCGTAGACCTCCAGATCTTTTTCCCGGCAGTAAGCTAAAGGGCGGATCACGATATGTTTCCCATCATCGCTGAGCAATTTCGGTGGCATGCCTTTGAGAGTCCCGCCATGGAACATATTGAGAAAAAGGGTTTCGAGGATGTCATCTCGGTGATGGCCTAGAGCGATTTTGGTTGCCCCCAGTTCTTCGGCGGTTCCGTATAGGATGCCCCGTCGCAGGCGCGAGCATAGGGAACAGGTGGTTTTTCCCTCGGGAATGACCCGTTTGACTACGCTGTAGGTATCCCGCTCCACAATTTGGTAAGGTACGCCTAAGGACTCTAAGTATTGAGGGAGGATATGCTCTGGGAAACCCGGTTGCTTTTGGTCAAGATTAACGGCAATTAACTCGAAATCCACCGGCGCATGTTTCTGTAGATTGAGGAGTATGTCGAGTAGGGCGTAGCTATCCTTGCCTCCCGATAGACAGACCATCACCCGATCTTTAGCCTCAATCATATTGAAATCCTCGATAGCTTGGCCTACGAGGCGGCGCAATCTCTTCTGGAGTTTGTTCGCGTTATATTGTGCTTTGGGGGATTGCTCGTTCACCTGGATGACCTTACCTTTTCTGAGAATAGAAGTATTGATGTAAGTTGAGTGAACTTAGGCATTTTAACCCTATACTTTAAAGAATCACAAATTCTGGTAGCGATTTAAATCTAGAATACCTGCTTCAAGGGGTAGAGTTTCTTCCAGATAGAAGGTGAAATCACTCACCAGAGACCAAAAATCTTCATGGGTGCGGCGAATACCCCAGCGCTCAATAATTTGGGTAAAACTTTCTTCATCTTTGCTACTATTTAAGGCTGAAACAAAATCGCCTAGTTCTTTCTCCGCTATATTGAAAGCAAAATTGGGATAGCTACCCAGTATGCCTGGAGAGATGGTGAGGGTATCCCGTTCAGGTAAATAGCGCAATTTTTCACCGGCAATGAATGCCACGTTGGTATGCATCCGGTTACGGACAAGAGAATAAATTTCGCGTTCACCCTGTTCGCTATAAATACACAGTAGACTCATCTCGGGTAAGAAATTAATCACGGGTAGATCTTTTGCGGTAGGCCCTACCAGTATGGTGAGAGCTTTGTCAACCCGTTGCGCGAATAGGGAGGAGCCGGTGCGGCGACATTCTTTTTTGCTGCAACGGTTGATGACATCTTTCGGACCAGCGATAGCTCCAAGATAAGGGAGTAGTTGTTTTAGAAATTCTTTTTTAGGATACTGACTATGGAAGGCAACCGCCGTTGGCGATGTTTTGTCTATACTTGCATAAGACAGGAATAATTTTAATTGACCTGTGTCTTGATACCAGTCATTGAGGTATTGCTCCCGTGATTGGGGAGGTAACCAGCGTAGAAAATTTTGTTCAGCCCCGTTTCGGATAAGATCGAAATAAAGCCGGGTTTGAAGTTGGTGAGAGACATTCCCAAAAACATCGAAATTAACCACTAATTCATAGTAACTACGCTCAAATAGCGGATAGTCCATGATCCATACAGTTTTAGGAAAAGCACCAAGCAACCCGCGTTTTACTGAAGAATTATCAAAGTGTCGGAAGACGGTCAGAGCGGCATTGCTGTTATGGCCATCACCGTTCCAAATATCTTTTAGGGAAGGCCCTTGTGGTTTTGTTTTCAGATAAGCTTGTTGTCGAAATCCTAGGTAATTGTTACGTTTGTCTTGATAGGATAGCCATTGTGGCCCCATCGACAGTAAGTCTCCATTCTGGCCGGGAGTTGTCAATAAAGGGGTTATTTTGGCTTGGTAGTCATCGTCGGTAAGGTAGAGATCATGATCTGGATCCTGAAAGAAAGTCCAGAAATGATCGCGAATGACATCGGTGGCAAACTGGCCGCGACAAACGGGACCACGAATAAAGGTGCGGACAAAATATTCTGCATTATCTAGCATGAATTGATAGCGGGCGCGAGGAGGAATGGCGGCAAAGGTAGCAAATGGATTGGCGGCACCTTCGTCACTATAATCGGGTAATTGTTCCACTCGCCAGCTATCGCTAAAGAAAAGCTTGTTAACCCGATTGAGTTTTTTTTCACTGAGTGGATAAGTGATATGGGATTTATGCACAATGGTCCCGATCAATGGACGTAGACGATACCAAAATGGATTTTTGGGGGCATCGTTGGGACGGCGGGTCGCTACTATTTTAATGGGCTCCCCTGGTGGGGTATAGGAGCGTACCAGTTCAAAAAAATGTTGCTTATCGGCATGGTCCTCAAAATATAGATGGGCCAGAAATAGATGCTCATAGAGCCAACGGGCCACTAAGCGGCTGCGATTGTCTTTCTTATTCAGTAGCGCTTCCCACTGATTAATGGCGCTTTGTTCCGCCTCTGACAAATTAATTTTTGGAGGCTCCTGGGGTGCGCCTGCCTGGAGCCAGCGCCGAATAGTTGTCAGTTCCTCATCAGTCAGGCCGGTGGTTGCCAACGGCATGCCCTCATAGGGGTGGTGTTTGGCGTAATCGTTGAACTCTTCTGATGTGGGACAGACATTTTCCCGCTTAAGTCCTAGCTTGATATCCTCTGGCAGCTTGCTGTTGGGCTCAAAAGATTGGCTTCGGCCCAGCAACAACATTCGATAAAGCAATGATGTTTCTGGCCCCTCGGTGCCATCAATAACTGAGAAGAAGCCTTTATCACGCCAGCCTGCGGTGCTATTGGCATCAATGGTTAAGCGGGTCGGTTCGACAGCTTCAGTGCGAATGCCGTTATAGACGGGTTGCTTACTGGCGCCACGATCCAAGCCTTTACTGGTTTTCAGTTTGAGCTGACAAGGAGCATCATAACAACTGTGGCAAGCAACACATTTTTGTTCAAAGATGGGGAAAATATGCTTTTGATAGGAGGGTGTTTCCCTGTTAGTTTCAGCATAAGCAGATAGCGTAAGCAGCAGCAAGCAAAGCAAAGCTTTCGGTAAAACCCACAACGGCTGTGATGGCATTTATAGACCCCTTTCCGAACGGCTGAGAGGCTTATTGTACCGTGGTTTTCTTTTTAGGAGAGAGGGCTTTAGATTGATAGCGCTTGTCTTTACGGCGGAGATAGCCGGTCACTTCCTCCCGGTCATGATAGAGCTGCTTGAAGGAAAGTTCATAGGGAATCCCCGCCCTGCTTAAGGTCTCGGCCATCAAGGCCGTACAGATCTGCACCTCATGGTAACGTTTTTTCATTGGAAGTTTCAGATTGAATATGCATTGTCGGCACCATCCTTGGGCTAGCCATTGAGCTGCAAGCTGGGCTACACGGCGTGGCTGCTCCACCATATCGCAGACCATCCAGTCCGCAAAATGCCGGGGTGCGTAACGAAATGCATCCGCCTGCCGGTGCTCTACCAGGCCAGATTCCATTAATGAAGGTGCTAATGCGCCATTGTCCACCGCCGTTACCCGGATTCCTCGACGCACAAACTGCCAGGTCCAGCCCCCTGGCGCGGCCCCCAAATCTACCGCCTGCATTCCTGGTTGGAGGCGCTCCTGCCGCTGCTTTGGAGTCAAAAATACCTGCCAGGCCTCCTCTAGTTTCAGGGTAGCGCGGCTAGGGGCGTTGGCTGGGCACCTCAAGCGGGGAATACCCATGAACCAGGGTGATGAATGGGAGGGAGAGGAAATGCCGGGATAGGCGGCGACCGAGCTGAGGAAAAAAACATGTGCTCGGGGTGCGGTCGCATTTCCGGGGTCCACTTTGCCCCGTTGCTCTAGCATGCTACGCAAGGGCTTGGAAAATTTGCGGCAAAAGGTCAATAATGCCTTGGACTCGTTGGTATCGGCGGTCTCTACCCAAATCTCGGAGAATTGTTCACACTGGCTTTCCAGGGCGGCCGCAATGGGTGTTACGCGATCAGTGATTGGTAAATCCTTCAATAGGCCGCTGGAGACGAAAAGCTGGCGGGCGAAAACCAGGTCGAGAAGACTTATCCGATCGGTGAATTGTTGCGCTGCGCCCTTTTCATATAGGGTGAAGACTACATATCCGGTGCCGGGTTTGGCGCGAGCATAACCGGCTAAGCCTTGCTCCGTAGTCTGGGCCTGGAGTTCTGCTGCACACTCGCCCTCGAAACCCGCCCGGCAATAGGCGATAAGGCACTCCATTTCCTGAATAATAGTGTTTAAAGGGGGCAGCTGACTCCAGTGCCGCCAATCCCACAATATCCGTGTGGGTTTTTGGCCAAATATTGCTGATGAGAAGGCTCGGCGTAATAAAATTCCGGTGCTGGGCGAATTTCGGTGGAGATTGGGCCATAGCCGGCTTCTTGCAGTTTGTCTTCGTAGATCTTCTTCGAGGATTCTACCGCCATTTTCTGCTTGTCGTTATAAATATAGACGGCGGAGCGATACTGGGTGCCGAGATCATTTCCCTGACGCATACCTTGGGTAGGGTCGTGGGATTCCCAAAAAATCCTAAGCAGTGAGGCGTAGCTGACCACCTGGGGATCGTAGACCACTAACACCACCTCGGTGTGTCCGGTCATCCCCGTGCATACTTGCTCATAGGTGGGATTGGGCGTATGCCCGCCTGCATACCCTACCGCAGTGGTATAAACTCCTTCTGTTTGCCAAAATTTGCGCTCCGCGCCCCAAAAACAGCCCATCCCAAATAGGGCTTGTTCCATACCCTTGGGAAAGGGAGGTAGGAGCGGGTGACCACTGACATAATGCCGTTCTGGCACTGGCATTTTTTCTGTTCGGCCCGGCAGTGCTTCTTCAGCCGTGGGCATTTCGATTTTTTGGTGACGTTTAAACACGAGAAGTCTCTCTCCTGTTAGGCTCTATGCTATCGGACCGTATCACCCGGTTACCGGTTCAATGGGGGAGGGAAATAGGCAAGGCGGGCTCTGGCGTTTGTGAGAGGTCCAGTATCGACGCGATTGGGATAAACGCTAGATAGCTGATATTGCCCGGATTATTCCTGATGTCTTAACCGGTTCGCAGCAGGGCCACAGCGAGCAATATCCAAGCAATAATAAAGGCGGTGCCACCGAAGGGGGTAACCGCGCCTAACCAGCCCAATTTGGTGAACGCCAATAGATAAAGACTGCCAGAGAAAAGCAAAATGCCGATGAACATTAAGATTCCTGACCATTTGATTAAGCTGCCGCCGCCTATCCAGTGAGAAATTATGCCAATTAAAATAAGACCCAAGGCATGATACATGTGGTATTCGACGCCCGTTTGCCAAACTTCCAGCATCCGAGGCTCGAGTTTGGCCCGCAGCCCATGGGCGCCGAAAGCACCTAAAATGACGCCCAAGGCGGCAAGAATTGCGCCAACACTGATGAAGAATTTGGCCACCGTTGTTACCTCTTAAGGAAAGTAGAAGAAAAACCTTTTTAAGGCGCTCATGTCCTGAATGCTGCCCCTAACGGAGGAGGAGTGTAACAAAAAGTTTGCATCTTTGTCTTTGCTTGCGGGGGTTCCCCCTTCCCCTTCTAAATCAGCTCCTTCTGGATAATAGGGGCGATTGCCTCTACTGTTCTATTCAGGTGAATAATTAAGAAGGAGCGTGGTGCTTAGGTTGCCGACATTCGAGGACGTTCTCGAAATTATGATATTGAATAGCCGCTGTTTGGGTCCCGTTGCTCAAGGGACGGGAACATCAAACCCTCTGTCGAAAAAAGGAGTAAACCCATGAACACTTATATGATCCGTCGTCGAAGCGCCTGGAAGACGCCCCAAGAACTGGAAGAAGCGGCTAACCGCTCAAAGCGAGTTGGGAATGAGGAAATGCCCGACCAGGTGCGCTGGATCCGGTCCTATGTGGTGGAGGAAGAGGATGGTCAGCTTGGTACGGTCTGTATTTACCAGGCCACCGACCCCGAAGCGATCCGGGAGCATGCCAAGCGTGCTGGCCTGCAAGCGGATGAAATCATTCCCGTTGCTGAGACCGTAGTGGTCCGGGAAGATCCAGCGTAGGGGATCAGGCCCCATGGGGCCTGATCCCTATTACTTGAGCTACCCAGGGGCGCTTTGCGCCTCTGAGGTAGGTTTCACACTTAGGGTTTTTTTGTTTTTTTCGTCTTTTCTTTTCGCAGCATCCTTGGCAGAAAGCTTAGAAACAGGAGATAGACAAATAGAAACCACACAATGGTATGAAGTGGTATCCAGGGGATCTGCCACGTTTCAAGCATTGCTTTTGCAGCGCCTAGTTCATCTTTTTTTATAAATTCATTAAGCGCTATGAGCGCTCTCATCATGGCCGTATTCCAGATGCTCAGACTGATGTAAGTGATGAAAATGAAAATATAGAGGGGATTAAACAGCTGTTCATATTTCTCAGGACGCTTGTAGGCAAGATAGGTAAGACCTACGATCGCGATCGCTATCAATATATAAATGAATATGTCCATTTTTATAAAACCTATGATGTGGTTATCGTTTTTTGTCAAGGAAGGCAATGACTTAACGTTTAATCATCCCATTTTTCAACTTGTTTATCTGCTCTTAAACGGGGGGTTGCAATTTTAAAGTAGCACTACCCTGAGCGTCGAGAGATCCCAACAATGTTTTATCATAACTTAATTATTTCAGTTCTATCCCTTTCATAACCTAGGGTGGGTATCCCAAGCAGAGCATTAGGGGGCTTCGTTACGGCGTTTAGTAGGGTGGGTTAAGACGCGTTAGCGCCGTACTCACCAAGTTTAAGCGCTGGCTTGGCTTTTGGCTTATGAGGGTACGAGGAAAAGGTATCAAATGGACGACTCTATAAGGGCGGAGGCGAGAAATTGAGGCATTTAACAGCTAGAAGTCTAATGAATAACTTATAGGTTGAAAAAGTGATTACTATTCATCATCTTAATTGCGGGACAATGTGTCCCTTTGGCGGCCGTTTCATTGATGGCTTTAGCCGGGGATTGACTGCGAAATTAGTTTGCCACTGCTTACTCATTGAGACCAAAGCGGGTCTGGTTCTCATCGATACCGGTTTTGGCCTTCAAGACATCAGGAATGCTCATCACCGATTGGGCCGAATCTTTTTAAAACTCATTGGGATCCAACTCCAAGAGGAGCAGACGGCCTTACGCCAGATTGAAAAACTCGGCTTTAAGCGCCAGGACGTACGTCATATTATCCTGACCCACTTGGATTTTGACCATGCTGGAGGCATCACAGATTTCCCTGAAGCCCAAGTTCATGTGCTAGGTTCAGAGCTTGAAGCTGCTCGCCACCCCCATAATTTCCTGGCTAGGCAGCGGTACCGTTCTCAACAGTGGAGTTCAGAAAAGAACTGGGTCACTTATGCTCTCGATGGAGAAAAATGGTTTGGCTTTGAGAGTGTGAGGGATCTTAAATCTCTCCCCCCTGAGATTCTTCTTGTTCCTCTTGCAGGGCACACTAGGGGACATACGGGAGTTGCTGTCAGAGCCGAGGATGGGTGGTTGTTACATGCTGGAGATGCTTACTTTTTTAGGGGTGAGATGGACCCTGAAAAATACCACTGTACGCTTGGGCTTCGCCTTTTTCAGAGAATAATGGAGGTCGATAGAAAAGTCCGTTTGGAAAACCAAGAACGTCTTCGTCAGTTGAACCGGGACCACCATCAAGAAGTCCAAATTTTTTCAGCCCATGATGCTATTGAGTTGGAAAAATTTAGGCCGTGATGAGAAATGTTTTTTCTTAGTACAATGACTCATCATTAGGATTTCTAAAATATCTTTTGCAATTTCTTTTATTCACCTTTAAAGCGTGCCGACGAAAGCAGCCTTTTCCCCTAGAAAACGGTTTGGGGACTACAGATAACTCAACAGCCAATGGCGCCGGTTGATCTTCAACTGGCGATACCCAATGCAAACCGGATAGAGGGCAAAGATAAGTCCTATCCAGAGAAGATAGATCAGGGGAAGGCCAAACCCGTAATCTTTGGGAAATAGCCAAAAAGGGGTTAAAAAGGCCTGGATATTATAGCCGCTCAAGTAACCAACCCCTAGTGCCAGTAGGTGGATCAGATACAGATGCAGGAGGTAAAAGAAGAGGGGCACTTGCCCAAAGACGATAAAAAACCGGGTCCACGCCCCAGAGACTTTTTCCAACAAGGCCAGGGCAGCGATGGCAGGCCCTAGGGTCATCAACAGATAAAGCAGCGACGGGGGATATTTGGTGGTGTCCAAAAATGAGAGGAGCGTAAAGAGGCGGCTTTGCTGTATTGACCAAGGATGGGAGTCTCCGTACCCATTTACCGCGCGGAGGACGATAAATAGCCCGGTCAGCAGGGCGCCAAGAACCAGCATCTGCCGTTGTCGTTGTGGCCGCTCTTGCAGCAAGAGAGGACCAAAGGCATACCCCACTGCCATCACTCCTATCCACGGAATCAGGGGATAAAAGGGATCCAGGGAAAGGTTCGCTGTTATGGGGATGGCTTCACGGGAGTGGAGTATTGCCCAGATTCCTTTCCATATTCCCTCTGCTTCCAGGCCATCGAAAAGGTTATGACCGGCAACCAACACTAGGCCAAAGGCCGCGATAGCCCATCGGGGCAAATAGACCAGCCCTGCCAGTACCACCATAGCGCCTCCCAAAGCCCAGATAACGGCTAACCCAATCTCCCCGTGAGAAAAATTAAAAGTCCAGGCAAAACCCACCAGGGTTATTTCAAGCAGCATCAACCATAAACCCCGGGTAAAAAGGTAAAAAGCCAACTCGGTGCGGGTCCGGCCTCGAGTGGTGGACAGGAAAGCACTCACCCCGGCAAGGAAGAAAAATACCGGGGCACAGAAGTGGGTGATCCAGCGGGTGAAAAATAAGGCGGCGTTGGTCTGAGAGAGATCGGTGGGATCGAAGTGGGCATTAGTGAAATGATCACGGACATGGTCTAGCGCCATGATCACCATGACCCAACCTCGCAGCAAATCAATGGAGATTAATCGGCCTGAATGGGGCTTGAGCTTTTCTGAAAGGGTATTCATGGTTAATCTAGAAAATAACCCACCGTGATATCCCATAACGGGCATCAACCGCTAACAGTTCCCGCTTGACGTAAAATCCTAGAGCTCGCCGGCAACGTACTAAAAAAATACCTTCCTCATTAACGGGAAAATCGTGCAGTAAAGATTCTTGGGTTTCGGTGGGTAATTGTTCATTAGGCTTAAAACGCAATTCATCGTAGGTATTCCAGGCTGAATCATTGTAGGAAGAGACCCATTCAATACCCGATGGCTCTGCATGGGTAATTCGAGACAGCACAAAATCCAGGAAAGCCTTCGAATAATGGCAGTAACCGCGGACATGGTAACGGTTATTGGCAAAGATTAACTGATTAGGTGATAGATCCCTCTCCTGAGCCCCGCTTTTGGCATGATAATAAATGGTAACGACCTGTTGCGTTCGTAAAGCGGATAATACTTTCTGCACTGAATTTTGCCGCAGTTGAGGCCGGAGCAACCGATCAACATCATGAAAGGGCAATCCTCCCCAGTCTGCATTGCTTAAGTAATAACTTATTATCGCCTGTCCACGTAGATAGTCCAAAAAAGCTTCAGCATTTTTTCGAATGTAGTGGGGTGAAAAATCGGCGCCGGCAACCTGTTTTCTGCCCACACGCCGAATATTTTCCGGATGGCATTGGCGGTACTGGGTGATTACTTTCTGGGCATTCTGTCTCGCTATGCCGAATGTGTCAGCGAGTTGCCGGGCAGTCAATCCGCCTCCCCATAGCAAGCATGTTTCGATAAAAGCAAAGCGTGTAATGTCATCTTTCATGACATATTAATATTTGCTTAAGGTTAAATTATGAGCGTATGCTTCAATCATAGCATTCGCCGAGGAACTCTACCATGCATCGGATACGCATTAGCTTGCCTAAACGACAGTATGCTCGCTACCGCCATCTCGACCTTCTGCACGATGCGCTCATCAACGCCTGGACTGCTGCGGGTGCTGATGCAGCGCAGGTATTGGGCAAGAATGCCGCGCCTTGGACGTTTGCCACTTTGGGTGGGCGCCGTGGCAATGAAGGTTGGGTGCATACTTTGGTGGTCTCCACATCAGATTCGGTTTTGGCCGGCTTTTTGGCCAGGTTCGATCCAGTTGATATTCGACAAGCCCGCGCCGTTACTGCGGAAATGGTGGATTTCAGCGCCGCCGAAATTATTCCGGAACCCAATCCAGTGCCTCCATTGGAAGGAGTCATGGGGGTGCTGTTGCTCTCGCCCCTGGTGATTAGCCAGCGTCAAGGTGGGCAGCGAGTTTGGTATCAGCAGCTTGGTACTTTCGATCTGTCTGCGGCGGTTAATGCACGTCTATCCCGCATCGCCGGGCGCAGGGTGGGGTTGCATGTCGAACCTGATTCGCTTTATTTGCGGGCTAATCCGAAACATTCAGTATTGGTCAGCCTAAAGCGCATGGAGAATGGCCGCCATGCTTTTGTCATCGGCATGAGCGCGCCGCTGGTGCTGGCAGGGACTGAAGAAGACTTGCAGTTGGCTTGGTATGCCGGGATCGGCGAGAAGACTCGCAATGGTTTTGGTTGCCTGGGATTACTGGAACGGGGGGTGGGGCGATGACCGCTTGGATGGAAACGGCCACTCGGGTAGCAGGCGACATTTATCGAGAATTTCTTGAGCAGGTTATTGATAAAGGTGTTCTCAACGAGCGCATTGGTGTGCTCAGCGATGAAAACCGCCGCAAGATTCAAAGAGGCACCCATATTGATGCCCGAGTCCTGCGCCTGATGGCGGTTTCCGGGAAAGGGGGCTGGCATTCGGATCTCTCCCGGCGGGAGCAATTTGCCCGAAGCATCAATGTCACGCTGCTGGATCATTTGCTTTCGGTGATACGAGGCGCGATGTTGTTGGCGGCACTCGATTGGCTGGGCCGTAACCCTGAAATGGACTTAACGTTACTTCAGCGGCGGTTGCGGGTGATTGCGGTCATTGCTTTTCTGCATGATTTGGATAAGTTGCTCCAACTGCAACGGAATATTGCGCTACCGCTGGAAGAAGTTAGCGATGCCATGGGGCGTTATCGGTTGAATGAATTTTTGGGCGATGACATCAGGCTGACCCCGGAACAGATTCGCTACCTGATCGAACAGGTGGAAGACACCCAAAACCTTCGCAGCCCTGTGCGTGAATTGCCGCCGCGCGAATTTGAGTCTTTGACCGGCTATGTGGCCCTTGCTGATAAACTGGACGGGATCTGGCTATCCGGCGATTCGGAAAAAGGTGGACTCACTGGGGTGCTCAAGCGACTCCAAACCGATCAGACACTGGCGACCCATATTCTGCGTGAGTGGAAACCATTGGAGATTGTGGACCCACACCATCCCTTTTTACTGGATGAATTGCAATGTTGGCTGTCATGGAGCAGCGTCCAGCGGGTTGGGGTGCCGCCACTGATTGAAGTTCATCAGGACGGCCGGCTTTTCTTGCTACTGCCTTTGCAGCACTTTGATCTCATCGTTGATCAAGCACTCAAGCGGTTGTGTGCCGATCTTCCTTTCCGGCTGGAGCTGAGCATTTCCAACCGGGGTGTGCCCGCACTTTACAACGGTCAACCGGATCATCAGGAGTTGCAAGCATTTATCGCTGATCTAGAGGATCACACTCTGGGTTCCTTATTTCGCATCAAAACCGATCTCAAGGATACCCTGACTCCACCACTGGATGCTTTGCTGAAGGAGTTGGATTTGCAGCCTCGTTGGCCGGGTAATGGGGGGGCGACCATTACTCCTTACCCAAAGCCCAGTGATCTACCGATAGCGGCCCAGGAGCACTTGCAACGGGCCGCTCATTTGGTGTTACTGCTCAACTTAAAGCTCGACGGCGCCAAGAAGCTGGGCTTGTCCGATTATTCAGCGCGGGAAGTAGCATTACTGGCTCTGGTGCCGGCTGAGCGCCCCGAATGGCTATCCAAGATCAATGATGACGCTACGCGACGGGTTGTTACCGTCCTTTGGGTCACTGCACTGGCCCAGAATGATAGGGATCTGGAGGCTACTATCTGGGGTGATGAAGGCTTGCTTCAGCGTTGGCTGGAAGGGGAAGAAAATCAACCGGGCTTTCGGGACGGCATTACGGGCCGAGGCCAGCAAGTTGTTAAGGCAGTGGAACGCCATTTCCGCCAACTTCTCGGGGGTCTGCGTATCACGCCGGAGAATGAGAACGCTACCGGTCGTTGCCTGTTCACTGATGAACCTGTCCCTTTCGATGAAAGAATTGATGAAGCGCTGGGTCTGTATGAAGTAAAGGTTTCAGCCTTCTCGGGGCGTGATGGGCGCGTTGAGTCGATTACTTCTGAACGTGCTCACACCAATGTGAGTCCGGTAGCGGTAGCGGAGCACAAGCTGCGGGCGCAAGCTCATGGGCGCCAGGGAGGTAAGCCCGGAGGCGTCCCGACCTTGATTTCTTCCCCGACTACCAGCGGGTTATTCGGTGGACTGCGCTTGCCGGGCGATCAGTCCATGGCTGCCCTATCCCTTTACGATCTCAGCCGCCAAGAGGTTAAAAAAGGCACGGTTTATCAAGGTACGGAGATCTTTCAAGGGCGTTATCGGATGGCGCGGTTCGAGCGAATGGCCGAGAAAGTCGAAGACCAAGTCAATCAGCTGAGAATGTTGCTCCAGGCCACCCGCAGAATAGGCCGCCCTATTCATATTTTCCGCGGCCTGCCCACATTCCAACGGGCATTCTTTTACTACGATGCCATGCCGCGAATGTTGGTGGATCTGATCGGGAGCAACAGCTTGCGTCTGGAACAGATTCCCGAGGCACTCGATCAACTGGTTCTTGCCCAGACACTGCTTGACACCCACGGCCTTGGCTACGACGTACTGCGCCGTTATGCCACACCGAACACACGCTTTGGCGCGGTCTGCCTAGTCTGGTGCCATCTCCGTGACCGGGACGAAAGCAGTACCCGTTGGGTGATGTCACGGCTGCAACATGAGTTTCTGCAACAACTGGAGAATCGGACTATGAGCACAGAGGAGGGCGCACTGGTGCGCTTAGGGAAACTGGCGGCGGGCATTCAATCGAGCCGGGTTAGCTCGACGAATGATGAGTTGCTGGTGTTCAAATTCTGCATGGAGACCGCGACCGCGGCGCGCGCTGCGGGCCAAGACGATGAACAATCATTGATCTATGCCGTCGCTGGAGAATTGGAAACCAACCTCACTCGGAAAGGCAAGGCGGCCGCCAGTAAATACCGGGAAGGTCAATCGCTCAAGGATGGCTGCCTGGAATTGGCCACATTTTTCGTCCGTGAAATCTGGAATGGCGTACTCAAGCGCCGCCCGCCGAGTCAAACCAACCGCCGGGTTTTCGGCAGTATCTACCGCATGGCGTTTTTGCAGGCGGTACGCAACCGCCCCGATGACGAAAAGCCCGCCGAATCCGCAATCGCTGAAGGAGCCTGATCATGGAACAATTTGCCACTCATCTAGGGTCAATCGAGCACTTGATGGATACTACTCGAATTGATTCCAAGAATACCTACATCCACCCTTCGCTCAAAAATCTGGGCGCCGTCAGCGTCGTGTTGTTGCGCGAGGCGGTCGCCCCCGTGGTATTTCGCAACGCCGAAGCAGAGATTACCGATATCGAAATCGGCCAGGATGTGTATGTCCGGGCCGTGCCCAACAAATTCAAATATCCGGAAAGGGGAAGGGGCTTGCAGGTTTTGCGGGCGCTCGGTGTTGGTGGCCGTTTGCCCCAGAATAAGACGGTGCTTTATAAGGGCCAGAAACCCTCCGAAGCCTTCGATCTCAACGCCTTGGTATTCGGGGATTCCTGCAACCACGATAACCGAGTCCTGCCGGTGAAAGCGGCGGTCAGCTATTCCGATGGACTGAGCCTTTTGCCCAAGCATCTTTGCGTCGACGAAACCTTTCACAATCGCGCCGCCGAAGATGGCACCCTGTTCGATGCCGAGAGCAAAAAAAACAGCGATAATCTATTCAGCCGTTTCTTTATCAAGCCCGGTACGCTCATGGTCCAGGTCCTTTCGACTCGAGGTAAGGTTTTGCCCGAAATCGGCCTCAGGCACCTGATGCTTTGCGTAGGACTCGCCGGCGCTTATGGCGGGCAGACCTCCCTGACTGGAACCAATATTCGTACCCATGTGGTTGGCATTTATGGTGGACGATTCGAGCAAGCCATCAGTTCGCCCTATGAATTAGTCAAAGTCCTGGCCTCTCAACCTGAGGACGTATTACGCAACCCTACGGCCAGCAGCGAGACCTTGCATGGGCTACTAGCACCGGCTCATGAGACGGTTATGAACGGCGCAGAAGCCCAAACCTGGGTGAATGATCTCGTCGCGAGTTTCGATACGGATGGCCCCTTGGCCGACGAATACCGGGCGGCAGCGCCCAAGGTGGCTGAATTGTTCGATAACTGGTTTGGTAAGGGAAAATGAGCGATCAGCCGCAGGCAGTGTCTTTTGGCAGCTTTGGCGACTCTTCGGCTCCTGTCCCCGCCATCGGAGTGGTGGCGGAGACTCTCACCTCCTTTGCCTACCATTCGCTGATGGTGCAAAGCGGTACGGCGACCTTGCCCGAGCTGATCGGTGATCGGGCGATCGCCTTTGGCCTGGCCGCCACACTTGGGATGATGTCGGCACGGGTGGCTTTGCCGGCGCGGGATTACCGGCGCCATCTAGCGGCCATGCCTTACCGGACTTCGGTATTTGTCACTCCCGAGCCTAAGCTTCTGTCGCCGCTGATCAAGCGTTTGAATCTGGATGCCGAGGCTGGTTTACAGGAGAAGGTCGCAAATGTGGCCCGCAAGGGTAATCTGAAGGATTTCTTCATGATTCAGGAAGTCCCGCCCGGGCAGGTTTATCGGGGTGCGATTTTTGGCCTCGATCCTTTTGAGGCTTTCGGACAGGGCGAATTGGTGATCCGCATCGGCCTTCACCGCTCGGGCATGGTCCGTCTTAGGCCGGATACCCAGAGCGAGACGGTCTGCTTGAATGCGGCGACGGCGGCCCTATTTGGCCAGGATCTGCCCGTGGCGCGATACTGTTTGTATGGCTTGCAGCTCACGCCGCCATTGGGGCTGGAGGACGCGGCCGAGGAGGTCCGGCAATGGCACTGACGATTGCCCGACATTGTGTTGCCCAGGGGGCCGATGGGTTATCTCCGTTGCAAGCGGCGTTGCTGCACGCGCCGGAGCGGGTGCGGATTGCCGATGCGCCTACCGGAGCAGGCAAGACCTTCGCTTTTCAGCGGGCGGTCATGCAGGGGCAGCGGGTGCTGTTTATCGTGCCGACCCGTCGATTGGCCCAGAATATCGCGGCAGGCTTGATCCGCGATCTCACCACCTCAGCCCATTGGCCGCGGGAGAAGGCCGAGAGCAAGGTGGAAATATGGAGTTCGGACCGTACCGTTCAACTCCTGTCAGAAGACATCAAGAACATCGCTGGGCATCGTATTCGGCAGATACGGGATCTTGACCCGACCCGTGAGGGTGGCGAGATGATCATCGCCGTACCGGAGGTGATCAGTCATTTGTTGCTACGGCCTCGGTTGGATGCCGGGCAGGCGGCTACCGGGGTATTTGATTTGCTGCGGCAGTTCGATCACATCGTGTTCGATGAGTTCCACACCATCGAGGCGCGGGGGTTTGGCCTGGCCGCACTCTGCGCCCGGCTAGCTAGCGCTGAGAACCCGGATGGCTCCCGTTTTGGTCGAGCGAAGGTGTCGTTTCTGTCAGCGACTCCCCTTGATATTCAACCGGTACTGGAAAGACTTGGCGTGCCGGCTCCGGAGATAGCCCCGCTACGAGAATCGCTGACTGGGCAAGGGCGGCCGGTACATGGCGATGTGTCCCTATCATTCACGGATCGGGAAACTTTAGCCCAGGTGGTGGAGGATCAGATTGTCGCAATTGCAGCCGAGGTCGAAGCGCGTCGGCAGGTGGTGTTGATCTATAACCGTCTCGGCGATCTGATCCGTGAAATGCCGGACTTGATCCAGGCATTCGCTCAAGCAGGCATTCCGGCTGAACAAGTGCTGGTGATTAATAGCATCGCCGATAGTGGCAAAGAGGGTATTCGCGCCCTGGGATACCGGACCGGCCGGTCACGCAATCCGGATGATTTTTCGGTGTTGGTGGCAACGGCCAGCGTCGAGGTAGGCGTCACCTTCCGGGAGGCGAATCTGATGCTGATGGAGCCGGGGTTCGCACCGATGAATTTTCTCCAGCGCTATGGCCGCGCCGCCCGGCGGGGTGCGGATGGGCGCGTTATTGTGCGCCATGACCCCTATATCATGGGACGCAACCCTTGGATTCGCGATTTGCTCAAGTGGGCGCTCGAGCAGGATGGCGAACGGGTTGATATCCAACAGTTGACCGAGCGACTGAGTGCCGCGACGCAAAAGGCTTTTGAGGATAGGGGGGAGGACAATCCGCGTTTTTTCGGCGCCCTACCAAACCGGGCCGTCTACACGGCAGGGTTGTATTGGAATGCGCTCATGGGCCATAAAAGCAACCGTGGTCCCCGCTATGAGCACCTTAGGAATCATCAACCGCCCAGCGCGGGCGCCATCCGCAACTGGCTACATCAAGTGCGTGCCATGGAGCAGGATCGGCTGTTCGGGGCCAATGCCCGGCGTTGGTGCGAGCGTTTCGAGCGGCAGGCCTATGTGCTGCGGGATATTGCCCAGCGGGTGCGGGTGGTACAGGGGGATGGAAATGTCATTGAGGTCGATCCCGCATTTCTGGAGCGGGAAACGACCATTCTGGATTTGCCGATGCTGGAAGGACCCCAGGGTCAGCCGGAGGTGCGGTTGCAAGACGAATTGGAGGATCACCTGCGCGATCAACGTCAGCTCGCCCAGCGCCTGGTGACGGTGTACTTTCCCCATACGGGGGATTCCGCCCAGTTGAGTGCAGGGGAGGGATTAGTTGATGCTTGGTGTCGTGCACTTCGTGGTCGAAGGGGGCCGTCCGCAATGGCTTGGGACGATTATCCCGAAGCCATGGCCGCCGCTGAAAAATTGGTCCGCCTGACGGGCCTGGTGCCGAGTGATGACGACACCCTTTCATTGGCCGCAAGCCACTGCGTTCTTTGAGCGGGTTGAGCGCCTGAATCTGCACGGGCTCCACTTCCAACATGTACGGTTGTGCGAGCGCCGGGCCTGGATGCATTTGCATGGCATCAGTTTCGCCCAGTGGAACCGGCATGTGCAGATTGGCATGGCTCAGCACGACACCAGCTACGCCCGTGATCGTTCGACACAAGGACTATTTGGCCTCGCGCCCGACCGTATCGATTGGAAACACAACATCGTCTACGAGAGCAAGGGTACCGGTGGCGCCGTTGAGGCGGTAAGCGACCAGACCGCTTTCTATGCCTTGTTGCTGTCGATCGCGACCGGCAAGACCTGGCGGGCCGTCACCCATGTGTTGTCTACACGTAAGCGGCGCGAAGTTGTTCTCGACGAAGCCCGGATGCAACAGCTCTGGGAATCTTCCGAACGCCTTGAGCGGCTGGCGCAGCAAACCCAGGTGCCATCCGCCAAGCGCATCCCCTTGTGCGCCAGTTGTTCCCTCGCTGCTTTTTGCGGTTATGACTGAAGGTTTACTATGGAAACTTTGTTTGTTTCCCGCGAGGCACGGCTTCGGCGGCGGGAAAATACCTTATCAATCACGATAGAAGGCAAGACCCGGGCCTTTCCTATTGAAACCATTGGCCATCTCGTCCTGCTCGCTGAAAGCACCCTCAATTCCAAGCTGCTGACTTTATGTGGAAAGCATGGGGTTAGATTATCGGTATTCGATTATTACGGCTATTTCAAGGGCTCCTTCGAGCCCTTCAACCGTAACCCTTCGGGACAGGTCAAACTGGCCCAAGCTGAAATACTGTTAAATGAAACTCAACGGATGGCGCTTGCACGGGAACTCGTCCGTGGAGCTGCCCATAATATGCAGGCTAACCTACTGTACTATCGCTATCGAGGTAAAACGGGGTTGGAAGCTATGCTCAAGGAAATGAAACGCTTAGTGAATCTTATCCCTAAGGCCCAAGATTCCTCCACCCTGATGGGAATTGAGGGCAATCTGCATCAATGGTATTACAAAGCATGGAAGCTGATTGATCCTGTTCTTGACTTTACACCCCGAGTACGACGGCCTCCCAACAATCCCATTAATTGCTTATTATCTTTTCTTAACCAGTTGACCTATACGATCGTTCGCCACGAGCTATTCAAAACTCATCTGGAGGAAACCTTTAGCTTGCTTCACAGTCCAGGTAACGGTCGTTCATCTTTAAGTTTGGATCTTGCAGAACCTTTTAAACCCATACTTGCAGATAGCCTTATTTTCCGTATGTTGGGCCGCAAGATGCTCGATGCAAGTTGGTTTGAGCAGTATGAAGGGGTGTGCCTGCTGAGCGAAACAGGCCGCCGCAATATTGCAGAGCAATTTTCCATCCGTCTGGAAGAACGGTATCAGGATCGCAGCTTTCGGGAATGGATCTACAGAGAGGCATTGGCTATTGAGCGCCACTTTTTAGGGGTGGCTGAGTATGAATCGTTCAAGCGAAAAGTATAAATAATTATGTATATGTTGATAACCTACGATGTGGATGCTAAGCGCACTGAGAAGTTTAAAAAACTGTTACGGCGTTATCTGAATCACGATCAATACTCAGTATTTTCTGGAGACATCACCGAAGCCGAGGCAATCAGGCTGCATCGTGAGCTGAGTCGATTAATGGTTCCAGGCGATCGGGTCACTGAAGTTACGGCAGCTAACCGCCGCAATATTAATGTGACTCACCTATCTAAGAGTGATTCTGGGAAGGGTGAGATGAAAAGGGTACCTGTAGAGGATCACCGACGAGATTTTTCTGTTTTATGACATAATGGTAATTTGCTGGGAACTTCGACCTCCAATGAAGTTGAATACTATTAGGATCGACGCATCTTTATCTGGAATAGCCGGTTATTTTTCCTTTATTATAATGTTGGAAGGTTATTCCAAGCCCTAATATAGAGGGGTTACGAATCCCTATAAGGGGTTATGAGGCTTCTATCTTTTGCTTGCGAATCGTCTCTGCCCAGGTTACGAATCCCTATAAGGGGTTATGAGAACAGTAGCGCCACGCTTGATTTCACGACGCTTGAGAGTTACGAATCCCTATAAGGGGTTATGAGGGCTTTGATCCAGCAAAAGAAGCCTCTGAACCAGAGGTTACGAATCCCTATAAGGGGTTATGAGTTTGCCGGGCCACTTTTACAGGAGTAAAAAATCATGGTTACGAATCCCTATAAGGGGTTATGAGTCTACCTCCAAAAGATATGGTTAGCTATCCGTAGCGGGTTACGAATCCCTATAAGGGGTTATGAGCAAGGATTAGCGGGTCAGATATCAAGTTTTCTAAATGGTTACGAATCCCTATAAGGGGTTATGAGCTTTGGTGATCTTGCCCATCACCTGACCAATGGCGGGTTACGAATCCCTATAAGGGGTTATGAGCCGTCCATGGTGACATCCTCTATAAACGCTTCCATAGGTTACGAATCCCTATAAGGGGTTATGAGCTTCTCTTTCGCGTATTGCTTCAATTGCCCGTAAAAGTTACGAATCCCTATAAGGGGTTATGAGGCTCACCGCTAAACTTCAGCATCAGCTCTAACGGAGGTTACGAATCCCTATAAGGGGTTATGAGTTGATGTTCGTGAACGTGTAGGAATCACCGCTAGATGTTACGAATCCCTATAAGGGGTTATGAGTGGATAGACCTATTACCACTTTGTGGCGCGTCCAATGTTACGAATCCCTATAAGGGGTTATGAGCTGCCTAAGCGATAGAAATGTGGCCCCGCTAGTCCAGTTACGAATCCCTATAAGGGGTTATGAGATTTCTGTTGGCGTGCCACCTAAAGAAATTTTCAGGTTACGAATCCCTATAAGGGGTTATGAGGGCGATGGTGGGAGCAGACCAAAGGGGCAGACGCCCGTTACGAATCCCTATAAGGGGTTATGAGCTGCCTAAGCGATAGAAATGTGGCCCCGCTAGTCCAGTTACGAATCCCTATAAGGGGTTATGAGCCTCCCCTCAGCCAATTTCTCAATATATTTTTTAGCGTTACGAATCCCTATAAGGGGTTATGAGAATTCAAATATTTGGTCATCCGTCCATTCTGGAGACGTTACGAATCCCTATAAGGGGTTATGAGCCCTTCCTGTAGTCCACGCACCCGGCACGAAAATACCGGTTACGAATCCCTATAAGGGGTTATGAGGTCGTCAACGCCCCAGAAATTGGCGCGTCCAAATAGTGTTACGAATCCCTATAAGGGGTTATGAGGAGGGAAGATAGCTCGATGCCACAACACCGAATACAGTTACGAATCCCTATAAGGGGTTATGAGCGGTAGTATAGTTTTGATAACTGCTGCAAGTGCACGAGTTACGAATCCCTATAAGGGGTTATGAGATTTGCGCTATACGCATCATCGGCTCAATTAGGAAGGTTACGAATCCCTATAAGGGGTTATGAGAGCGTTAATCTCAACAATATGGATAACGCTATCTCGTTACGAATCCCTATAAGGGGTTATGAGGCGGGTTGAGCATTTGCACCTTGGTCCCGTCGAGTTGGTTACGAATCCCTATAAGGGGTTATGAGATCGACGTGACCTCAGACGCGGACGCGTTCCTGGCGGTTACGAATCCCTATAAGGGGTTATGAGAACAAAAACTTGGCCGTATCGCTGACTTATAGCAAAGGTTACGAATCCCTATAAGGGGTTATGAGAAGGACGGTTCCGGGAATGCTTATCTCTGGGATTTGGTTACGAATCCCTATAAGGGGTTATGAGTTGCTTGATAGGTTGAGCAGCACTCGGTCAGCAAATGTTACGAATCCCTATAAGGGGTTATGAGATGTCAGGGTTTCTAGGATCGGGAGATTTATATTTCGTGTTACGAATCCCTATAAGGGGTTATGAGTTGACCGAGACATCCGGCTCGGTAACTTTTAGCGTGGTTACGAATCCCTATAAGGGGTTATGAGGTCAAAAACTTGGTACTCGTAACGGAATGTGTAGGTGTTACGAATCCCTATAAGGGGTTATGAGGCTGCGAATATTGCTGAAGTTATGGATTATATCGACAGTTACGAATCCCTATAAGGGGTTATGAGTCGTTCATCAGCGGGGATTGCCCTTTTGACAGTTCTAGTTACGAATCCCTATAAGGGGTTATGAGCCATTGGCGTCCGAGCTTTCGGTCAGGGCGGTGCCGGTTACGAATCCCTATAAGGGGTTATGAGGATTGTTGCAAATGGCCTTGCTCCTGTATAGCTGTTCTCATTTAAGTTAGGGACAGAGTCCACAATGCTTAAAGTAGGCTTGACAGTTTTGGGGTGAAATCAGCGTGAGCGCTTCGCTGAGGGCCTCATAAAGCTGCTCTTTTGTCCGGGCCGCTTTTTTCTTCAGGACATGTTTTAGCTTAGACCAGGCGTACTCAATGGGATTGAGTTCAGGGTGATAGGGCGGTAAAAAGACCACTTTGGCGCCGGTCTGCTCGATCTTCTCGATCGCCTCTTCATATCGGTGCGCAGCGGCATTGTCTAAAATGACTACTTTCCCTTCCTGGAGGTGAGACCAGAGGAAATGTTCGACATAATAGAGGAAAACCGGGCCATTGAGCGTGCCCTCAAAGCACATCGCGGGAAGCGCACCCGTCAGGGATAGGGCGCCGATGGTGCTGATGCGTTCGCCTTGGGTGGTCGGTTTTTCCCCGTAGGCTCTTTGCCCTTGAGGCGCCCGTCCATAGGTGGGGGTCAGATTCAATACCGCCCCGGTTTCATCGAGCACAATGAAGTCTTCGGGGGAACACAGGCTTACTTTGATCCAATACTCAAGCCAGCGTTGTTGGACCCGGGGGGTGTGTTTTTGGGGATCGTAGAACGTTTTTTTTTTCGCGTGATCCGGTGCTTTTTCAGCCCTCGGTCCATGGCCGAGGTGCTTATCGTTTCGCCAAAGCGCACTTCAAATCGCTGACACAATTCCTGGAGCGTTAAATCGGGTTCGCACTGCAACACCTCGGTCAAATACTGGGCCCTCGGCTCATCAATCTTTGCCGGATGTCCCACTCCTTCCCCGCGCTTGGGATGGACCGTCCCCGTCTCCCGAAGGCGCTTCAGAAAACCACTGACCGTGTTCTTCGACAGTTTAAATCGTGTCGCCAACTGACGAATCGAACCCTCTTTGTTCGCATAGGCTTCAATGACTTTTTGGCGTAGGTCCAATGAGTAAGGCGCAGGCATAACATTTAAACCCATCTAATTTGGTTGAAAAAATAGATAACTCTAATATTGTGCCTAATAAAAACGGGAATTGCTATATAGCCGCGTTACGAATCCCTATAAGGGGTTATGAGTCGCGCGCGCGCGTATTATATTTATTATTATCTTCTATGTTACGAATTCCTATAAGGGGTTATGAGCCAAAGAAACAGGAGCGCTTGCTGTATCCATCATTTAAGTTACGAATCCCTATAAGGGGTTATGAGGGCTCCAGAATCAGGCTTACATGAACAAGCTTAAGCGTTACGAATCCCTATAAGGGGTTATGAGCATCAGGGAATCCCATCCATTTGTCTATCGAGTGCTGGTTACGAATCCCTATAAGGGGTTATGAGACTATAGGAAGTAAAAAGGTCAGGCCTTGCAAAGTGCATTATAGTACTGAAGAGGCCAACACTTTGGTTATTCATTGGGGCTGATCGAGGCGGGATCAGGTTTCCAAGAGAGCAAGTTACCCTTGGGCTTTTCACACTGCCAAGATAATGCGTGCTGAAGGGGTTACCCATGAGCTTGTTCCTAGGGGCTTAACTAGATGGCGGCTGTTGCAAAAGGGTTGGATACCGAACAAGGTTTGGCGTCCTGGTAAAGGGGGGGATGTTAGCCAGTCAAGTAGGCAGGATTTGATTGTTTGTGTTATCAGTAAGTGATAATCTTTTTGAATGAAGGAGCAGGCGCGTGACTCCAATTTGGACACACTTCTTAACCTGGATGGCAGGTGTTGATGGTCGATCCCTCGGGAAGGCACCGGGTTAAGTTCGTGGTCAAACAGGTAGAGCTATCGCCCGAAAAGCCGCACGGATGGAGCTATTCACTGACCAGAACAGTGAGCGGCTGATTGGTTTCGACAACGCCCACCCGGTACGGCATTCCAAGGGGCCAGGTGGACGCACTCTAAAGCAGTATGACCATAGACACCGCTTCCGAACGATCCGACCCTATGAGTACCGGGATGCGGCGACGCTGCTGGCAGATTTCTGGGCTGAGGTGGACGCGGTGCTTAAAGTAAAGAGGGGTGATCCCATGAAAATACTCAAGGTGGGCATTGCAAACTATGAAGGCATGAAAGCCCGTACCCTGGCAATTGCCCAGGGCGAGTACACGCCGAGAAAAGGTGAACCGAAGATCTGGTTCGCCTCGATAGCGAGTTTTGCAAAAGTACTCTCGGACCAGAACAGAGCACTGCTTTCATTGATTGTGGAGGTACAACCCCATTCCCTGACCGAGCTGGCTAGCCTTTCGGGCCGAGCCAAGTCCAATCCCTCCCGGACTTTGAAGACCATGGAGCATTATGGCCTAGTGCGCTTGGAGAAAGGGAAGGGAGGTAAAGTCATGCCTCGGGTTCTTTATTCCGATATCGTTTTGGATGTGCCTATTGACACCAGAAACCCAAAAAAACAGACTGAGGTTGCATAGACCACATAGGGGTAATCGCTTGTCTCGTGCTTTTGGCGTTGACATTGCAGCCCGGGAAGGTATTGCGGCAGGCTGAAGGGTATTGCAAACTTTTGTTTGAAAATATGACCTTCTAGATTGTGAAAAGTGAAGCTGCTTGGAACCGGAATTATCAGTTTCTGTGTAAGCTAGCTTACGAATATGCTGGAACGATCGCTTTGCTCCCACCCGGTGATCCGTAGATGTTAAGCATCGCTAGACATGTCGTTAAAAAAATAATCCATGTTTGACATAGTTGGATAAAAGAAAGAATCAAAAACAATGAATATTACCTCTCTAAGCATGGAGATCAAGAAAGACAAAATGACAATCTTTCTATCGCTGAGGTGGAAGAGGCGCTTCTTACAGGAAGAGTACTGGAGCAATACACGGATACAGGAAGAGGTAAAAGTTGTTTAGTAGCAGGTTTTTCTAATAATGGTAAACCTATTCACGTAGTATGTGGGCATCGTGGTACCTGGTTAGTGATTGTGACCGTATATATTCCAATGCCTCCGAAGTTCAAATCTCCTTATGAGAGAGCATAGAGATGGATAAGGTTTGTAATTTTTGTGGTAATAAAAATTTTAGAATGAAGAAGGTTCAGTATATTTATAAACATAATGGAAAATACCTTATTGTTGATAATGTACCTTGTGAGGAATGTGAATACTGCGGTGAACAGTATTTTGAAGCTCAATCATTAAAGAAAATTGAAGCAGATTTCAATAAGATCTATTTTTCTGGAAAAGAGCCAAAAAAGAAGATTCAAATTCCTGTAGAGGAGTTCATGGACATTGAAAGTGTCTAACACTCCATGCGCTCCTACGTGATAAAGAGCCTTATCTCCAGTCAGTAAATCAAAGAAAAACGTCACCAATAACCAGTATAGTATTTTTGCATAGGGGTGATAACAATTTTTTATCGATTTTAATTTTAGCTAAGTATTTAGCAAAAATCCGCGTAAACCTCCGCCCACTCGGGCGGAGATACAAGCGGGAACTGCGAAGCAGTTCTAGTGCGGTGTTTTCTGTCCATTCACGTATGCCTTGAGAGTTTTAATGGTAGCTCCGCCGGCGCTGCACGCGAAATACGATCTTGACCACAGCGCGGCGCTTTTGCTTAAACGTGGGATGTGGGTGTTCAAGAATCGTATGCGACGCGAAGAGGTGGACTTCAAGTTGTTGACCAATACGCTGATTGACAGCTTCGGAGGGTATTCCACCAGCAGGTGGACATGATCTTCCTCGCCATCGAACTCTAGGATGCGGCAGTCGAGCTTCTCGCAGGCCGAATCGAACGCTTCACGAAGCTGGCCGATCATGACACCGTCAAATACCTTTCTACGGTATTTTGTCGTGAATACCAGATGCGCCAGCAGTCGCGTGACGCTGTGCCGTCCGCGCCTATAATCGTCATTCACACTCACTTGATTTTACTCACGCCATGGCTTAAATTATAGTCATTGTAGCAGCGAGCACTGACATGCTGAAAGCCACCAAGATACGCCTCTATCCAAGGGCCGAGCAGGCGGCGTTCCTGAATCGCCAGTTCGGCGCGGTTCGTTTTGCGTATAACACGGGTCTTCGCATCATATCTCACCGCTACAAGCGCCATGGGCAATCCCTGAGTGCCAAGGGCGACATCAAGAAGCTGTTGCCGGTCGCCAAGAAGTCACGCCAGTATGGCTGGCTGAAAGAGGCTGATTCTGTCGCCTTGGCTCAAGCATGCCTCCACCTCGACCAGGCGTTTCAGCGGTTCTTTGATCCCAAGCAGAAGGCTGGCTACCCGCGCTTCAAAAGCAAGCGCGGCAAGCAGTCGAGCTACCATTGCATGAGTGTGAAGGTGGGCGAGGACTGGATCAAGGTGGCTAAACTCGGACCGATCAAGGCCAAAGTCCACCGGCCTATCGACGGCAAGCTGAAAAGCATCACGCTATCTCGCACCGTTACCGGCAAGCACTACGCCTCGCTCCTGTATGAGACGGAGCAAGTAGCCCCGCCGCCGCTGATGGATGTAGATGTGGCCAAGGTCGTCGGCCTCGATATGGGCCTCTCGCACCTGGCGATTGACTCCGCCGGGCGCAAGATCGCCAACCCGCGCTTTCTCAAGAAGGCGCAGAAGAATCTCAAGCGCAAACAACAGGGGCTGTCTCGCAAGAGCAAAGGCAGTGCCAAAGGGGCCAAGGCACGCCTACGGCTCGCCAAGGCTCACGAGCGGGTTGCCCATGCCCGCAATGACTTCCAGCACAAGCTCTCTCGGCAGATCGTTGACGATAACCAAGCGGTGGTCGTCGAGACGCTGAAAGTCAAAAACATGATGAAAAATGCCAAGCTCGCCAAGCACATCGGCGACGCATCCTGGCATGCCTTGACCGAAAAGCTGGAGTATAAGGCCAAGGAGCAGGGCAAACCTTTGGTCAAGATCGAGCCGTGGTTCCCCAGCTCCAAGACGTGCCCTCTCTGCCAGCACAAGATGGACAGCATGGCGCTGAATGAGCGCGACTGGACGTGCCCGAGCTGCGACACGCACCACGACCGCGACATCAATGCGGCGCTGAACATCAAGCATCAAGGCATTTTGAAGTTGAAGGCGGAAGGGCTGTCCGTCTCTGCCCATCGAGGCTCGCGTAAATCCGGCATGTCACCGGTTGCTGCCTAAGAAGTGGGAAGCTCCGTCCGATAGGGCGCAGAGCAGTCACATGGCTCCTCTCGGGTACCATTTATTTTCGTTTTTCCCCCAACCTGGCCATACCTAATACGACTCAAACTATGTCCTATCGACCTGAGGTGTCCTGGCAATAGTAGACGCTCTTGTTTCAAGCAACCAACCCCCTGTTGTTTGTAGAAGTTTTGAGCAAATACAGCTGGGGCCAGGTAGCCAAGGCGCGAGTGGCGTCGTTAGCGATTATAAAAAATTTCATGGAGGGGGGTGTACGCTACTTATCAACCGGATTTTTCCAAGAAGGGAGCCGTATTTTTCGGCGGTTTCAAAATAAACGATCAAGGAGACGGTGAATGCTCGAACCTGCCTCTGCCGGCCTGTTGAAGGGAATGAACCCGCGGGTGACGTTGATTTCAACCATTATCATGCTGCTGGCGCTGATGGCCGGTGCCACCTTCTCGACGGAAGCTGGGGTGGTTTTTAAGGTGGTGCGCGCTACGCTCAATCCCTTCCTGGAATGGTATTACGTGCTTCTCGTGGCTTTTCTGTTGCTGTTCATGGTTTGGATGGGCACGGGGCGATACAAGAATGTGCGGCTTGGCGGCGATGGTGAGCTGCCGGAGTTCACGTTCTTCTCTTGGATAACCATGTTGTTTGCTGCGGGCACCGGGGTCGGGATCCTTTTCTGGGCGGTCGCTCAACCCCTCCTTATGTTTCAATCCAATCCCTTTCTCGACCAGACATTGACGCCTGAAGCGGCGACAGTGGCCATGCAGATTTCCTTCTTTCATTGGGGGTTGCATGCCTGGGCGATTTTCTCCTTCATGGCCATGGTGCTGGCCTATTTTGCTTATCGCCGCAAACTGCCTCTGACGATCCGCTCGGCTTTATACCCCTTTCTCGGCCAGCGCATCGAAGGGCCTGTGGGTGATCTGGTGGATACTTTGGCGGTGTTCGGCACTGTCTTTGGAATTGCCACCACGCTCGGCCTGGGTGTGCAGCAGATGAGTACGGGTTTAGGCCGTGTCTTCGGCTTTCCGGCAACGCGGGAAGGAGAGCTTGTCATTGTCGGTGCGCTGATGTGCATTGCCATCGCCACGCTGGTCTCGGGAGTTAGCCGGGGTATCCGTCGGCTTTCGGAAATGAACTTTTGGCTCAGCCTGGGGGTGCTCCTGTTTGTGTTGGGCTTTGGTCCGACTCAGTATCTGATCGGGGCGACAATCCAAGCGACCGGAGGATATCTTCAGAATCTGCTGCCCATGGCCTTTTATACCCATGCTAACCATAATAGCGATTGGCAGTCGGAATGGACGGTGTTTTTTTGGGGCTGGGCGATAGCCTGGTCTCCCTTCGTCGGGATGTTCATTGCCCGGATCTCACGGGGGCGGACCCTGCGGGAGTTCGTCATGGGGGTATTGCTCGTGCCGACGACGATGACCCTAATTTGGATTGGCGTGGTCGGCGGGACGGCTCTATACCAGGAGCTCTTTGGGGCCGGGGGCGGGGTCGAAGCCGTCAACCAAGATGTTACCGTGGCCTTGTTTCATATGATCGAAGGGATGGGCCTCGGCCCCCTAAGCATTGTCCTCAGTGGGGTCATGACGCTCCTGATTGGAATCTATCTCATTACCTCGGCCAATGCCGGGACATTGGTGGTCAGCACAATTCTCGCTGGTGGCGATCCGGAGCCGCCCACCGCCCATCGCATCCTCTGGGGGGGAGTGATAACGCTATTAACCGGGATACTGCTGGTTGCCGGCGGACTGGAAACCTTGCGGTCGGCGGTTATTGCAGCCGCCCTGCCGTTTTCGGGGGTCATCCTCGTCATGCTTGTGGGAACACTGCGCGCCCTGCGTACCGAAGTGTTTGCTCCCTTACCCGGCGTACGCACCCAGCCTCCCGTTGAGCCTTGGGCGGAACTCAAGAATGCGGGCGAGGAAGCGCGGGGGGTGGCTCTCGACAGCGCGCTTCCGGAATATGAAAGGCGTTCCCGTCAAGATGGCATAGAGCCCGTCTCTGAAGAGACCGCCCGGAAGTCGAAGCAGGAGATGGAGCAATAAGCCGCTAATTCCTGGGTGCGGCTGAATGTACATCCGCATCCGGCTTGGAATGCGACGGTGTTCTCGAATCGGAACAGGGCATTGGTTAACGCTGGTGGAATAGCTTCACATCGGAGCGTTTGAATAAAGGCAACAGAACCATACCAGCCACAAACCCACCGGCATGGGCGGCAAAAGCTATCCCGGCTTGATCACTGGGAGTCACTACGGATTGCAGTAGCTGGAACAGAAACCAGATGCCTAGCATTAGCCAGGCCGGCACCCAAACGAAGAAGAGGATGAAATAGGGTACCAGCATTTTGATCTGAGCAAAGGGATGCAAAAGCAAATAGGCGCCAAGGATGCCTGAGATGGCGCCGCTGGCTCCCACCATGGGGATAGTGGAAGAAGGGGCGATAAAGATCTGTGACAGCGCCGCGGCTGCGCCGCAAAGTAGGTAAAAGACGATAAAGCGGCCGCGCCCCATGGAGTCTTCTACGTTGTTACCAAATACATGGAGGTAGAGCATATTGCCTAGCAGGTGCATGAAGCTGCCGTGCAAAAACATAGAGGTAAACAGACTGAGTACGGGAGGAATCAGCAATTGAGGGTGGCCTAGGGGGGCGTCAACCAAAGCCCGAGGGATGACCCCAAATAGGAAAACTGAGGCTTGAAAGCCCTCCCGGGGTAGGCTTAACTGCCAGAAGAACACTAGTACGCAGGTTGCAATCAGAATCCAGTTAATAATAGGGGGGCGTTGGACGGGATAGTTATCACTGACTGGAATCATGTTTGTTTCCTTTTCTCGAACGACTATTTAGACTCTATTGTACCGGGATTGGTTGCATATCTTCTGTCTTTGCTTGGGGTTAGCCGTTCTTCTTAATGGCTGACCAGATCTACCCATTAGACAAATGCTTCAAGCAGTGACATTCTGAGTGGTAATCGCTACAGGTTCATAGTGGATAGAGTGAGGGGATAAAAATGCCTGCTGTGAAAGTCGAACGAGTGAATTTTTCCGGTCACCAGGGGGATGAATTGGCGGCTCGATTAGATCGACCCCAGGATATTCCCCTAGGCTATGCGTTGTTTGCCCATTGTTTTACCTGTTCTAAGGACTTCTTTGCAGTAACCCGGATTAGCAATACTTTGGCGGAGCGGGGGATAGCGGTCTTGAGATTTGATTTTACGGGATTGGGCAGTAGCGGGGGGGATTTTGCCAATACTAACTTTTCTTCCAATATTGCGGATCTGGTGCAAGCGGCTTCTTTCATGGAAGAGCACTACCAAGCCCCTCGGTTACTGATTGGGCACAGCTTAGGGGGAGCGGCGGTATTGGCTGCCGCAGAAGAAATTCCTGAAATCCTGGCCGTGGCTACGATCAGCGCCCCTAGCGATCCCGCCCATGTTAGCCACTTATTTGCCAAATCGATATCTGAGCTTGAAGAGCAGGGTGAAATTGAAGTCCAATTGGCGGGGCGTTCTTTCCGAATTCAAAAGCAATTTTTGGATGATATTGCCGAGCATAATCTGCTTCAGAAAGTCAAGTCGCTTCGGAAGGCATTGATGATTTTCCATGGACCTAAAGATACGATAGTTGGCATTGAGCATGCCCGGCATATTTTCGAGGCTGCGAAACATCCCAAGAGCTTTGTGTCGTTGGATGATGCGGATCATTTACTGTCCCGAAAAAAAGATGCCATTTTTGTCGCTAATGTATTGGCGGCCTGGGCAGAGCGGTATTTGACTTAACCACGATATTGCGGAAACAGGCCCTGACTGTTTCACCCGTATCATCACTGTCGGTCATTATGGCCACGGAATGGACCGGTGGGGGATCGGCTTCAAAGGCTTGATAGTGCCACTGCAGAATATTCACTTCCTGCTGAATCCATTCTCCAGCCCGGTCATTTCCCCTTTGAAGCGCTACCATTCGGGCATGTTCAGTGTAAGGGCTGGGCACGATTTTTCCTATCTCAAGTTGATTCGCCCAAATAAAATTTAATGTTTGTCCTGGGATATCCTGGCCATAGAAGGTTTCAAATACCGCCGCCTTGGTCCGTTCCCACCAGCTTAGCCGGGCATCCCGTTCAAAATTAATGTATATCCGGGCGGCGTAATCGTCTCCTTCCTTCTTCCGTGCGTCTCCTTTTGCAAGCACACGGTCGATTTTCCATTCCCAGCTTAACAGTGGATATTCTTCCAGTGTGCCAGGGAACTCAATAGCCATTCCCGACGCTGAGTCTTCAGCCAGTGTGCAAACAGTTTGGGTTTTCTCCTCGAAGATATACTGGGTTTCTGCTGTTCGGGGGAAAGTGATTTTCTCCCATTGGGTCCATGCGGCTGCATTCTGAAATCCAAGTTGGACATCTTCAGCCTGAACAGGAGCCATCCCTGCGGTTAGGACCCATAAACCGGCGAAAGCCGTCCTTAACAAATTCTCTTTATTCCCAAACAATAATTCAGTAAACATGGTGGGTGACCTTTCTTGCCTTTTGTTTTTTTGTCGTTTGGGAAGGTGGATTATTACAACGTATCTGGTTTTATAGGGCAATTTTTTCGGAAAAAAGTTTTTCAATTGGTTTCATCTTTAGGTAGGCACGGATGTAATAATGGCCGTACCGGGGCGTCAATATCACCATACTCCTTTATTAAGGCGCTATAGGATTGTTTAGAATGAACCTATATCCTACAAAATGAGATGAAATGGCTATAAATGTATTACTCAGCACAGCAGGAACAAGTGGATGGGAATATTTTCAATGAAGCGCCTAGGGCTTATCGTTCTAATTTTGATTCTGGTCGGCGCCTTTTTTTACTTTGAAGGCCCTCAATACCTTGATCTCGATGTTTTGAAAGCGCAGCAAGAGCGGCTCCAGCAGACCATTGCAGGGGCACCGGTAGTTTCAGTGACGGTATTCTTCATCGCTTATGTTTTGGTCACCGCCCTCTCCTTGCCGGGGGCCGCGGTGATGACCATTGCGGGGGGCGCCTTATTCGGCCTGCTAGCCGGTACTCTCATCGTTTCCTTCGCATCTACATTGGGAGCGACACTGGCTTTTTGGTCTTCCCGCTTTTTATTTCGAGAATCGCTTCGCCAACGGTATGACAAGACCGTCCAACGGGTAGATGAGCGGATGGTGGTCGACGGCCCCTTTTATCTGGCTAGCCTACGGTTGGTGCCGGTCTTTCCCTTTTTTGTGATCAATATCGTCATGGGGCTGACCGGAATTCGCACTTGGACTTTTTATTGGGTGAGTCAGTTGGCCATGCTCCCCGGTACGCTCGTCTATGTGAATGCGGGGACCCAGTTGGCAGCGATCAAGAAGGTAGGTGATATTTTGTCGCTCCCGTTGCTTTTTTCCTTCTTATTGCTGGCGTTGTTTCCTCTGATTGCCAAATTCTTGCTGGCGCTTCTCCAGCGTGCCCGCCTGTATAAGCAGTTCACTAAGCCTAAGCGCTTTGACTACAATTTGTTGGTGATCGGCGCCGGTTCGGCGGGTTTGGTCTCGGCTTATATCGGCGCCACGGTAAAAGCCAAAGTCGCCTTGATTGAGCGGGATAAGATGGGCGGCGACTGCCTCAATACCGGCTGCGTCCCCTCCAAAGCATTGATTCAATCGTCGCGGATCGCTGAGGCCATGCGTCAGGCTGACCGTTACGGCTTGCCCGTGGTGAGTCCACAGATCCCTTTTGCGCCGGTGATGGAGCGCATTCAAAAGGTGATCAAGCAAGTCGAGCCCCATGATTCGGTGGAGCGCTATACCCGTCTGGGTGTGGATTGCATCCAAGGGGAGGCGACTCTCATTTCGCCCTGGGAAGTAGAAGTGAAAGGAGCCGAGGGTTCCACCCGCCGGGTCACCGCCAAGGCCACTATCATCGCCACCGGCGGCCGCCCCTTTGTGCCGCCTATCGAAGGCATCGACCAAGTTGAGCCGCTGACTTCCGATACCATTTGGCAACTGAGAAAACTTCCCCAACGGCTGCTGGTGCTAGGGGGCGGTCCTATCGGCTGCGAGTTAGCCCAGGCTTTTGCTCGGTTAGGCGCGCGGGTCACCCTAGTGGAAATGGGCGAGCAATTGCTATCCAAGGAGGATCCAGATGCCAGTGCCGAGGTTCTGAGGCATTTTGGCAAGGAAGGCATTGAAGTGAAGCTCCAGTACAAGGTCGCTCGGTTTGGAATTGAGGAGGGCGAGAAAGTGGCCTACTGCGAGCACGCCGACGGGGAGTTGGGGATTCCCTTCGATCAGGTTTTGGTGGCCGTGGGCCGCACGGCCAATACCGAGAATTTGGGCTTAGAGAACCTGGGTCTCAAAACCGGCAAAGGCGGTACTTTGCCGGTGGAGGAGGACATGAGCGTCTGTTATCCGAATCTGTTCGCCTGCGGCGATGCCGCCGGCCCTTATCAGTTTACCCATGTGGCGGCTCACCAGGCCTGGTTTGCGGCAGCCAACGCCCTGTTCGGCAACTTCAAGCGCTTTAGGGTGGATTATTCGGTGATTCCCTGGGTCACCTTTACTTCCCCTGAAGTGGGCCGGGTCGGCCTCAATGAAACGGAGGCCAAGGAGCAAGGGGTGGAATATGAGGTGACCCGCTATGGTCTTGAGGATCTGGATAGGGCCATTGCCGAAAGCGAAGCCTACGGCTATATCAAAGTGCTGACGCCGCCGGGCAAGGATCGCATTCTGGGCGCGACCATTGTCGGTCCCCATGGGGCTGAATTGTTGACGGAATTCATTCTTGCTATGAAGCACAAGATTGGCCTCAATAAGATTCTGGGAACTATCCATCCCTATCCCACCTGGAATGAAGCAGTCAAGTTCACAGCGGGGGAGTGGAAGAAAGCCCATGCCCCTGAGAAGGTATTGCGCTGGCTAGAGCGCTTTCATCGCTGGCGCATTGGCTAGGGATGAGTCGCTATGAGGTTGTTCCGATCTTTTTCGGTCACTTTCCAGAAATCACGGTATTTTCCCATCAGCGTCCGCAGAAAAGTATACTCAAGCTGCTTGGCTCGCCACTGATTGTTAAAAGCGATTGGATCTGGAGCCACTTCTTTGCATGCTTCTGCGACAGCGCCAACATCAACCATTGTCCCGTACATGCTCCGTGAGTTGGCGCAGATTGGTGCCGATAATCAGTATGTCGGCGGCCTTGACCTTATTGAGAATTTGGGGCCACTGGTCGCCTTCACCCTCGTCCGAGGATACCCCGAAGCAGATCGAGTAGTCCACCGGCCGAAGGATTTCCGCCTCCACTCCGAGGGGCTCCATCAACTCCGTTACCTTGCGAATCAGGGCTTCCGTGTGGGATATCTCCGGACTCTTCTTGAGAGTGCAGTTTAGAACAAGCGCATGATAGAACACTATTTTCTCCTTTATTGGCCAGCCTCATCGAAAACCTGCCGGATGAGCTCCGGCAAAGTCGGGTGAATGTGGATCGTTCTGCGAATGAGATGGGCGGTGCCCTCTCTAGTGCTCATAGCTACGACTACCTCGTGGACGAGATCGGCCGCTTGGGGGCCGATCATATGAAAGCCAAGGATACGGTCGGTGCCTTCCTCGACCAGGAGTTTGGCAAAACCTGGTGGTGAGCCGATGATTTGCCCCTTGGCGATGCCTGCGTAGTCTTTCTTGATAGCCTTGTAGCGTAAGCCTTTCGCCTTGCAAGCGCGCTCTGTCAAGCCCACCGAGCCGACCTGAGGATCGCTGAAGATCGCATGGGGGTTAGCTCCGTAGGAGATCTCGAGGTTTGCTCCTTGGGAATTCTTGTAGGCGAGTTCGCCCTCATAGCTTGAGGTGTGTTTGAACATGGCCTGCCCCGTCACGTCGCCGTAGGCATAGATGTCAGGGTGGGTGGTTCGCAGGTGCGCGTCGACCTGGACCCATCCTTTTTCATCGGTTTCGACACCGGTCCTGCTGAGTGCGAGGTCCTCGGTGTTGGGGCGGCGTCCGGTCGCCACCAGTAGCGCATCGGCTAGCGAGGGTGTCAAGTTTTTTGTGTAACTAATTTTCACTTGGGCATCCGCTCAGCGAAGAGGATGACGAATTGATTGAGGGCGGCCTTCCAGTCCCGAATGGGTTGAGTCCATTTTTTGGTGATATTGTTCAGGGCCAGATAGAGCACCTTGAAAATGGCTTCATCCGTGGGAAAAGCGCCCCGGTTTTTCAAGACTTTTCGTAGTGAATAGTTCAATGATTCGATGGCGTTGGTGGTATAAATGGCTCGCCGGATCTGGGGTGGGTAATCAAAGAAGACCGTCAGCCGTGACCAATCGGCCCGCCAGCTGGGGCTGATGGCCGGATATGTCTCATCCCAACGCGCTGAGAAGCGCTCTAGGGCCTGTTCGGCCTCGGCCAGGGTCGCGGCGCCATAGATGGCCCGCAGGTCGGCCGCCACGGCCCGGCGCTGTTTCCAGGGGACATACTTCAGCGAGCCGCGCACCTTGTGCACGATGCACAGCTGAACCTGGGCCTGTGGAAACACCGCCTCGATGGCCTCAGGCAGGCCCTTGAGCCCGTCCACGCAGGCAATAAAGCAATCCTCGACCCCCCGGTTTTTCAGCTCATTGAATACCGACAGCCAGAATTTAGCCCCTTCGTTTTCACTCATCCACATCCCTAACAGCTCTTTCTCTCCCTCTAGATTGACCCCCAGGGCTAAGTACACTGCTTTCGTTTTCACCATGCCCTCCTGGCGTGATTTCACAAACAAGGCATCAAAATATAGGATGGGATAGACGGCCGATAGGGGCCGGCTTTGCCAGGCCCGCACCTCCTCCAACACCGCATCGGTCACCTGGGAAATCAGCGCCGGGGAGACCTCCACCCCATAGAGCTCTTCCAGCTGCGCCTCAATCTCTCGGGTCGAGAGCCCCCGGGCATACAGCGCTAGCACCTTCTCATCAAAGCCCTCCAGCCGACGCTGACGTTTCTTGACCAATTGCGGCTCAAAATTCCCATTGCGGTCCCGTGGCACCTCGATTTCCAATTGCCCCGCCTCGCTCTGAACCCGCTTCTTGCTCTTGCCGTTGCGGCTGTTGCCACTGCCCCGACCTTCCTGAGCATGGGGCGCGTACCCTAGGTGCTCAGTCAGCTCAGCCTCCAAAACCCGCTCCACCAAGCGCTTGCTCAGCTGCTTCAATAACCCATGCTCGCCCAGAACCTCTTTCGGGCTATTGCACTCCTTCAGAAGTTCATCCAGCAACTCATCGGTCTTTTTTTCAATACTGGTCATCAGTGCTTTCTCCTTGTTGTTAATTACAGATCACCAGTTACACAGTTATTTGTACACCCCCCGGCTAGCAAGGTCCGCGTAGCGCCGTCCTTTTGTTTAACTATGAATCCGCGTTGGCCCTCCGTTCGTACCGCCTCCGTTGCTTCGGTCTCCAAGAGCAGCTCAACCTTGTTACCGAATTCTTGCGTAAAAAGTGCCCGGACGTCGTCGTCCTCCCGTAGCAAACACTCGGAGTGATCGATCACGGTGACCCGAGTGCCCAGCGTGGCAAAGAAATGTCCGAACTCGCAGCCGATGTAGCCGCCGCCTAGAATAATGAGACTGTCGGGCTGCTCGTCCTGCTCAAGCACCGTTTCGTTGGTCCAATAGCCGCTTTTTTCTAGACCTGGGATCGGAGGAATCGCCGGACGAGCTCCGCTGGCGATAAAAATTTTATCTCCCGTGAGGCGAGTGCCGTCTTCCATCTCAAGGACCTTGTCGGACATGAAGTGTGCCCGCCCGTAGAAGGGTGTGAACGTTCCGTCTACCCAGGACTTGATGCTGTCGGCGCTGTCGGTACGCCGTTTGCGGATCGTGTCCATGATGGCCTTGAAATCTACCTGAACCGACGACTGGTTGAGGTGGATTCCGAACTTTTCCGCTTCGCGGATCGTTTTCATCACTTCCGCCGACTGGATAAGCCCCTTAGTAGGAATGCAGCCGCGATTGACGCAGGTACCTCCTAGGGCGTCCGACCGCTGTTCCACCAATGCCACGGACTTCCCGTCTTTCCCGGCATAGTAAGCTGCGGTCAGGCCCGAGCCTCCTCCGATGATGAGGATGTCAAACTTCTGAATATTAGGCATAGCTATCACCCTTATTGCCTTTTGTCGCCTGGGACAGGGGATTATTACAGAGCGCTTTTCGTTACAAGCGTTTTCTCGGAAAAAAACTTTGCCAATGGCTTCATCTTTGGTCGATGTAGATGACAACGGCTTATCTGAAATAGAAGGAAAAACCGTAACATTCTGGAGATCTCCGCAACTAACCAATAACAATTATAGAGGTTGTTATTTCCCCTGAAAGAGCTTGAATTTGCTAGACCCTGCGAAAATGCCAGCCAGAATCTAGGAGACTTTGCAATAGAACAAAGTGGTTTTATGCTATGAAGGCCTGCCTATTGGCTGCATCGAAAGCGTTTCTCGATACTACGAAGAGGAGAACTGGGATGAACGAAAAAAACCGCATTGAATGGTCGCTGTTTTTACTACGACTGGGGGTTTTCGTGGTGATGGCGATGTGGACAATCGATAAAATTATTTCACCAGATCATGCGGCCAAGGTCTTCGAGAATTTTTATTTTATTAGTGGGCTTAGGTCGGAGATCATGATGGGGGTTGGCCTTGTGGAAATGTTAATCATCCTTGCCTTTCTGGCCGGATTATGGAAGCGGTTTACCTATGGTTTTGTGCTAGTCGTGCATGGTATTTCGACCTTATCATCTTGGAAACAGTATCTGGAGCCGAACCTTTTATTCTTTGCCGCCTGGCCCATGTTAGCGGCCTGCGCTGCGCTTTATCTACTGCGCGATTGGGATAGAAAATTCGCAATTCATAAAAATTAAAAAAGTGATGTTTTATTCCAAGGCTAGCGAGCACCAGAATTAGTTTATTGAACCTCGAGATCCCTTCGGGGTCGGACTTTAATAACTTCTTATATTTAATTTAACTGCTTCAAGATCTTTTCTTGGGCTTGACCCTAAGATGAGGAGATCGGCGGCGATGAATGTTTTAGCAAGACGAGTTATTTTGATTTGTGCACTGATACTAGTTCTAGTGGCTGCAAACCTTTCTGGGTGCGCTTATTATGGAGGTGGTTACTCTCGAGGATACCATCATGGTCATTATTACCGTCCCCATCATGGCCATCACTACCGTCCCCGTCATAGTTATGGTTTCCGTTTTCATCATCGGCACGGGCATCACTTTGGTGGCCATTACCGTTTTAGACACCATTATTAATTTCCCTCATAGGAGGCGGCAATAATCCGAGGGGATTAAAGAGAGAAACGGCGCCAAGCTGCTAGGCCCGGTGTATTGAAAAGGAAGGCATTGAGTACATTTTCGGTATTCCAGGCGAAGAGGATACCTGCATCTACATTATGGAGGCTTTCCTTTAAAAGTTGGATTAGGCCTAGGCACCAGGGCATTCAATCCCGGTTTCCGAGCAGAGCTTACGGGCTAGAGAGCGGAGGAGTTCCGCATAGGTGGGATGATACCAGGTCATGTGCACTATATCTTGCAGGGTCCCTCGGTAATAGAGAATGGGGGCCAGAAGATGGATCAGCTCCGGTGCGGAAGAAGGGCCAAAAATTTGGGATCCCAGGATACGGCCCTCTGCCTGATCAGCCACCAGTTTCCAAAGGCCCCAAGGAAGATCCTCAAGAATACCCACGCCTAGGGAGGATAAATCCTGGGTAGCTGAGATGACATCGTATCCTTGTGCTTTGGCCTCTTTCTCCGTTAAGCCGATCAAGGCCGAAGGGTATTCGTCGAAGGTAACCGCTAGGGCATTTTTCTGATAATCCATGGCCATTGTGGGTTCGCTGCGGGCCGCATTGATACCGGCCACTCGGCCCATTTCCGCCGCATAATGCAGTATCTGGTGATGGTTGACCACATCGCCCGCGACATAGATCTGGGGATTGCTGGTTTGGAGGTGCTCATCATGCCATATAGTGGAGTTTTCTACCCGCACATGGGCGTTTTCCAGGGCCAGGGTCTCAATATTCGGTTTCCGGCCGATAGCAATTAATAGCCTGTCAACGCAGCGCTCGAGTAGGGTGCCTTTATGGGCAATGCGGCATAACACTCCGTTCGCTGTATCGGTCACCGATTGGAGTTCCCCAGGCACCAGGGCGTCCATGTGGGGTGTGGCCCGCAGGGCACGAAGCCGGGCTTGGCCAAACTCTGGATCAAAGGGTTCCAAGAGGCCACTGATATCAACTACAAGCACTTCTGTTTCCACCCGTGCAAAAAAAGTGGCCAGCTCCAAGCCAATGGGTCCGCCGCCAAGCACCAGCAGACGTTTAGGTGCCTCGCCTAGGAGAGTCTCTATGCCCACAATATCGTCGCTGATGAGCACCTGTCCTGAAGGTAAGCGCTCAAGCCCCTCTATGGGCGGAACCCAGGCGTGCGCTCCGGTGGCAATCACATAGTTTCTAGCGCACAGATGCCGCACTTTTCCCTCGTGGGTGACCTCCACTCCTTCAGGACCCGGCAAAAACCGCGCGCTCCCCTCAATGAGGGCATAGGGCGCCCGTTGCATTTTTCCTTTGAGGGCGCGAGCGAGGCGGGTAAGATGGACGTCTTTGCGGTATATTGCTTCTGAAAATGGATGCCCCTGGGTAGATGAAGCCAGCACGCTTTTGGAAGGCATGCAGCCCTCTTGTACACAGGTGTTGAACATCTCGGGGGTATAGATCATCCCCACCCGGGAGGCGCCCGCCTCGCAAGCTGCCTGGGCCGCGTTGCTGCCGGCGGTACCCCCGCCGAGCACGAGCACATCAAAGCGATCTTTGGTTGGGACAGAGGCGGATGTCATGGGTTATTTCCTCTTTTTTTGGCTGCTTGGCCCATGCTAGCAGCCTGTACTGTACTTAATCTATTACGGGATCTGGATAGGGAATTTGTAGTCCATAAAAAATAATTTCTGCTGGGACTCAATTTTCAAATTAAACTGTAACAACCCCTTCCTGATATGAGTCTAGAACAGTAGGCAATGTTTCATATTTTTAACGGTGAGGGGACAATGCAATCGGTTAAATGGCTCCATCCAAGGCAATTGCTGAAAATATTCGCTGCCAGCAGTATCGCATTGTTTCTTCTAGGTTTCTCTAATTCCTTTTCCATAGCGGAGTATCGTGACAGGGAAGTAGAAACCCACCTTCCTGTAACGCCGCAATTTGTTCCGCTTTTTTATTCACTTGAGAAATATGCACAAAATACGGTCTCTGGAGGACCTGGAAAAGATGGTATTCCGGCCATTGATACGCCTCGGTTTGTTTCTGCGGGCAGGGCTGAATCGTTCCTTGGACCAGAAGATATTGTTTTTGGAGTAGTATTGAACGATGAAGTCAAAGCCTATCCCCAGAAAATTTTAGTTTGGCATGAGATTGTCAATGATCGCCTTGGCCATGAAAATGTCAGTGTGACCTATTGCCCTTTGACTGGTACTGCCATTGGCTTTAAGCGGGGAGAGACCACCTTTGGGGTTTCAGGCCGATTGGTAAATAATAACCTCATCATGTATGACCGGGCAACAGATAGTCGCTGGCCTCAGATTTTGGGTACCGCCGTCAGTGGTTCTTTTAAAGGAAAATCCTTAGAAGAATTTAGAGTGATCTGGACCGCCTGGGGGCGCTGGAAGCAAAGATATCCTGAGACGGAGGTGCTTTCGGAAAACACAGGCTATATCAGAAATTATCAGCGCGATCCCTATGGTTCGTACCATCCTCTTGGTGGCTATTATGCCGAGGGTTCGCCACCTCTTTTCCCGGTATTGCATCGAGACCGGCGTTTTGATCCCAAGGCAGTCGTGCTTGGTGCAAGAACGAGGGATGGGGTGGTTGCCTTTAAAAAGAATTCCTTACGGGCAAAAAAAATCATGGAGGGGACATTAAGCGGAAAGCAGTACATTGCCTTTTATGACCCGGTCCTTGATACCGGATATATCTATAAAAACCCGGAGAGGAAGCTGTTTGTTTATGAGAATGGCCAATATACCAACGCCGATGGAAAGTGGGAAGCTGGGGATTTGCCATTAGAGAAGGTGAATGCTTTCGACGCCATGTGGTTTGCCTGGGCCGCGTTCTATCCAGAAACCGATGCCTATGAGTAGCATGTTGGCGAACACTTTAACCGCTACCCGATTAATCATCAAAAAGAGGCGAACAAGGCGGATTTTTTTACTTTCCGGCATACTTTATTTTTTACTTTATCTTTTTGCCATTGGTGATCTCAGTTTTGATACTGCACCTTATAATTTTGCGATTCGCTGGAGTGAACAGCCTTTTTCTTTGATTTTTAAACCTATCTCGCCTTTTTATTTTGAGGCCATTGCCTTGATAAAACTGTTCTTTTTGGTCTATTTATTTTCTCCCATCAATCTTTTCTTGGCATTGGTGCTTTCTTGTTTGGTTGGCTTCAATATTACTCTTAGTTATCTTGCCTTCACCCAGCCTAAAGTCTGTTATGGAAAACCAACGGCAGGAATTTTGGCTTCTCTACCTGCGCTGCTTGTGGGCTCAGCTTGCTGTGGCCCTCTAATATTGATTGTGCTTGGGATTCAGGCCTCTGCGGCCTTAATAGCCTTCTTTGGATGGCTTATTCCCATTGCTATCCTGCTTTTAGTGGGAGCCTTAATCTTTAATGGTCATAGAATGAATATCTCTTATTTGGAAGATATCCAATAAAAATGTGAATTAACAATTATCGCGATCTTCTGGACGTGAAAAATGGGTCTTGAGATTGTCGATCTGCTTATTGATGGCTTCCTCGGAAATTTCAGGCTTGGGCATTTCTCTAAAGGCTATAGTCACTGCACGGAGCTGGCGTAGATAACGGCGGCAATGATGGCAAAGAAAAAGATGCAAGCGTATACCGAGGCGTTGCTGCCAGGGCAGTGTGTTTTCCAAATAATCGCTCGCTTTTTCGGTCACTTCCCGGCAGCTTAGCATCCTTTTCCCTTTTCGTAATTTTCGACGACGGTACGCAGCCGCGCTCGCGCTCGATGAAGCAGTACTCTGCCATTAGTGGCGGAGATTTCAAGAATGTTACAGATCTCTTCCATCTCGAGGCCTTCGCTATCACGCAAAGTGAGCACAGCTCGTTGCGCAGGCGGCAAGGCGGCAACCGCCTTGGTTAAGCAGTGTTGGAGTTCCTCGCTAGTGAGAAGCGCCTCGGGTGTTTCCTCATGCCAAGGCAAAGGAGGGGATGACCAGTGGCCACGGGCACCGAAACGCTCTCTTTCTGGAAAGGGTGGATTTTCTTCCCACGTGATGTGGGCATGTCTATGGCGTATTTCACGCTTTAGGCGTGTTTTTGCAGTATTGCTGAGGATGCGTAGAATCCATGTTTCTAGGCGGGCGCGACCTTCAAAATTGGGTAATCCTCGAATGACCGCTAGCCAAGCGTCTTGGACCACTTCCTCAGCAAAAGGCTCTCCGACTATGGCTCGGGCTAAACTGAGCATTTTGCCTTGATAGGTGCGGACTGCCCATACGAACGCCTCCCCATCGCGGGCGAGTAAGCGCTTTACCAAGTCCTCCTCGTTAGGAGGAGAGGGATCTATTGGCATGCCGCTCTTTGGATTTTGTAACATGGAGTTTCATGGGGCTCTGTTTTGGGTTCCAAGGCGACTGTTAGTCCCCTAGTGAAAAGGTTTTGCCCTCTTTTTGGTGCGTACAGGGTACATTATTTGTCGGTTTGTAGGGAAGGTTGAGCAGCTTCAATAGCCATTCAGTCAATATTGCTAAAGCGCCCCTGGGCGTTGGTTGAGTGGACACAATATCCCTACATGCCAATGCGCCGCTAAATGTCAAGAATTACATTAGCTGTCCAGCCGTTTTCATCTTGCTCCAAGCTAAAGCGGTGCAGGGTGACTGCCTTAACGTCGACTCCTTGTTCATGACGTTGAGGGTTGAGCTTTTCCCCTGCTGCGTCAGCTTGTAAGTAATAGTTCCCCTGTTTTTCTCGAATGGCCACCTTGGGTGCACGTAGCAGTAATTGTTCTGAATCTTTGTAATAAATTAGCTCTTGCAAAAAGTCGAAAAGCAGCATATCAGCAGCCTCGTTCTCTAAAGCAATTGAGCAGTGTTGTTTAGGTTTGATGGAATTTAAGTCCTCGATCATCACGTTCATGGTGGCGTCAGCTGCTGAGCTGAAAACTTCGGCGAGATCTTGACCCCAAGCCCGAAACTCCACATCGGCTACTGCGACTTCATCGAGAAATTGGTAAGGCATGGGATGGGGGACTTCTTCCTTAGCTTGCCGTATGATTGAAAGGTCTCGGCGCCACTTGCGAGATTTCGCAGGCCCGTAGTGACTCCATAATCTGAGCTTCCTTGGATTTGATATCTTGGCCGATAAATACTAGAAGTCCGGCTTCTTCTTCGGGCAAAGATTCCAGTGTCCATCGTCCATTGACATAATTAAAAAGATAGTTTCCGTCTGGAAAAGGCACGAATCCTTTAGCCCGGTAAACTTCAGGCCCAAGTTTCTTGACAAGGCGCTCAAAGCAGCTTCGCTGCAGGGGGGCTATTGGACGATAGCTGAAAGACTGGTATTCAAGCTGGTGGGAATGTTCTTGGGGCTGCACTCTCTGATGATGAACAAGCCCGAATAGCAGCTCAGGATCCACCTGGCAATAAGTGGTGGGAATAATGGGGGCGTTTGAATTGAGGGTGCGTAACTTAGTTTGGAGCGATTGCTGCTGGTTGGGAGATACCAGATCGGACTTGTTCAGCAGCAGCAAATCAGCTTCTTTGACTTGGATTTGGATCGTGTGGCCCAGATCTGGAAATGCCACCATCGCATCGGCATCCATGATAGTAATGACGCCGTCCATCCGGACTTGAGGGATCAGGTCCGAGACATCAAAGACCAGGGCATCCGGTTCAGCGACACCGGTGGCTTCCACCACAATGGCCTCCGGCGCCGCAGTTTCAATAATTTCTTCGAGGGCGGCCTCGAATTCTCCAATCAGCGAACAACATACACAGCCCCCCTCCAGCTCGATAATTTGTAAGTTCTTGCCTTTGACTAGCTTGCCATCGATACCGAATTCTCCAAATTCATTGATGAGGAGGGCAAGGCGTAGGGCAGAAGATTGGACCATGTGTTGCAGCAGTGTGGTTTTGCCGGAACCTAAAGGTCCAGTGAGGAGAATGAGGGGAGTTTGGAATGGCACGATTATCCTTTGATGTTGCCAATAGGGATAAACCGCACTACCGGTTTGCTGAGGCCGGCGAGATCCGTGGCTGTCACCACCTCATCAATATCCTTGTAAGCTCCACCTGCTTCTTCAGCCACCCCTCGTTTGGAGACGCTACGAATATAAATGCCCCGTTCTTCCAGTTGACTGAGCAAGGCCTCGCCCTGCCATTGTTTTCGTGCTTTGCGGCGGCTCATGGTGCGGCCACTGCCGTGGGCGGTACTAAAAAAGGTTTGGGCGCCGTCCGGAGTGCCAATCAGCAAATAAGAGCCGGTTTCCATGCTGCCCCCAATGATGACAGGCTGGCCCACTTGGCGATAGAGCTCCGGAAGTTCGGGTCTGCCAGGGCCAAAGGCCCGGGTGGCTCCTTTGCGATGGACCAGTAAGGTCCGCTGTTTGCCGTTGACTTGATGGGGTTCTAATTTTGCTGTGTTATGGGCGACGTCATAAATCATGTGCATGCCGAGATCTTCTGCCGAGCGTCCCAAAACCTCTGAAAAGACCTCCCGAACTCGATGTAGAATAACTTGTCGATTGGCGAAGGACATATTGAGGGCGCATTTCATCGCTGCAAAATAGTCCTGGCCTTCCGGTGAATGGAAGGGGGCGCAGGCGAGTTCCCGGTCCCGGACTTCTAAGCCGTATTTGCTGGTCATCACTTTGAGGAATCGTTGCAGGTAATCGGTCGCCACCTGATGGCCAAAACCCCGGCTGCCACAATGGAACATGATTACCACTTGTTCTGGCAGATCCAGTCCAAAAAAACGGGCGAGTGCTGGATCATAAATATTTTCTGGATGGATGACCTGGATTTCAAGATAATGATTGCCTGAGCCTAGAGTCCCTAGTTGGTTGAGTCCCCGATCAATGGCCCGTTCGCTGATCTTAGCCGGATCCGCACCGCCAATGAGTCCCCCTTCTTCGGTGCGTTCTAGGTCTTCTTCCCATCCCAGGCCTTGTTGTACGCACCAGCGGGCACCCTGTTGACAGACCTGGCGGAATTCAGACCGGGAGACCTTGAGTAGACCGCTGCTTCCCACTCCCGCCGGTATTTGCTTGAAAAGCCGGTCTACCAGGGTTTTCAAGTGGGGTTTAACTTCTTTATAGCTGAGATGGGTTTTAATGAGGCGCATGCCACAGTTAATGTCGAAGCCAATCCCTCCGGGTGAGATGACACCGCCGTTATCCACATCCATGGCAGCCACCCCGCCAATGGGGAACCCATAGCCGAAATGCCCATCAGGCATACAGAAGGCGTATTGGGTGATGCCCGGAAGACAGGCCACATTGCTGATCTGGTCATACACGGTCTCATCCATGGCGCGGATAATCTTTTCCGTGCCATAGATTCGGGCCGGGACCCGCATTCCCGCTTTAAAGGAAAGAGGAAGTTCCCAAATGGTCTCCGTGACCCGCTCTAGCTGATTGAGAGTTGCCATAGGCTCAAATCACCAAATTTATTTCTCATAGTCATAGATGAATCTATATAGATTAATTTTGTAGATAACGCTTGAGATCAACAGCATTCTGGACGGCATAGCCTTGTTGGTCGTTATTGAAATAGGCGTAGACATCAAAGCCTTTTTGAAGATAACTTTCAAAGCGGCGGGCTTCTGCGGTGAGAAACTGGGGAGAGTAGCTGCCCTGGTAATGATCGCCGTGAAAGCGGAGGTAGACCCAGTGGCTAGTGATGCGACGCGGGTGTTCCGGGAGCATGTCGTGAATGCAAAGGGCTACCCCGTGCTTCTCCAGTAGCTGAAAAACTTCCTCGCATAACCAACTCGGATCCCGAAACTCCATGGCCCAGCGGTAAGGGCTTGGCAGGGCTTTTAAAAAGGCGGTCAAGCGGGGGAGGTTCCGATTCCAGTGGGGGGGGAGTTGAACTAAGATGGGGCCGAGAAAGGAGTGGAGATGATCGGCCCGCTCTAGGAAGTGGTGAACGGTGTTTTGAGGATCTTTAAGCCGCTTGAGATGGCTGCCATAACGGCTAAATTTTAAAGCATAGCAGAAATTGGGGAGAGCTTGTTCCCGCCAGGAATCAAAAACTTCCGCTTCGGGGAGGCGATAAAAAGTATTATTGATTTCGACCGTATCGAAATGTTTGGCGTATTCTTCAAACCAACGTCGTTTGGGCAACGCTTCAGGATAAAAGATTCCTTGCCAATGATCGTACTGATACCCTGAAGTGCCAATGTAGGGTTTTCCCCGATCTTTGCCCATGGAGGTGACCTCCTTCATTAGTCGATGAGTTTCAGCGCTGGCGGCAGGGAATCTCCAAAAACTCGGCGTTCGTCGGCCTCATCCAATTCTACCACTTCTCGAACCATTCCTGCCCAAGCGGGGGGAGCCTTTACCCCTATGAGCCGCTCGATGATCCGGGTCCGAAGTTCTGGCTCCAGGTCTCTTTCCCGGTCCCCGCTTCTGCGAGCCATTAAGGCTGCGGCAAAAGGTGCCGGGGTGACCGTTTTCCAATCGACCTCTAAGAGCTGCTCCACCCATTGTGCAACCACTTCCTTGGGAACCACGTTATGGGCACTGCCATAAAAGGGCACCCGTGCCCCAATACGGCCCACGGCCCACCAGGAGTGGGGATTTTCGCTAGGCTTGCGTAACCGTTCTAGCAGCCATTCACCTACTTCTATCTTGTGGGACACGGAAAGGCGTTCTAAAGAACCAGCGAGGCGAACCATGTCGTCATAGCCCTGCTTCTTAGGCCCGGCAGGTCGCTTCCCTTGCTGCTTGCCGGGTGGCTGCAGATAGAAAGCGATATCCTCGAAAATATGGATTTGAGCGGCTTCCTCTAAACCGCCGGCAATGCGCCGCCAGAGAGTCCACCATTCGGCCCAGACTTGAGTGACGGGCACAAATTGAATGCCTTGCTCAAAGAGAGTCCATACTTGTTGGACTCGCCAATCATCAAGAGGATAGCCGAAACCCGGCCGCAAACAATAGCCGGTGAGGTTGAACCATACCCGTTCATGATCTGCTGAGCGCCGTCGCCGCCGCGCCCGCTCCCAAAGGAGACCGAATAATTCCCGTAATAAGGCGGTATCCCAGTGGTCACGAGGTCCTAGGCGCTTCTCCAAGTCGCTGCGCAGCCGTTTGGTTTCCTTGGGGGACACGGCTTGGGAGCGGCTTCCGTAAATGCGGTCAAGCTGTTGGGCGGCCTCGCCAAATCGAGGATGGAGTGAGGTGAGAGGCTCAGGGGTGGGTTGGGGTTCCGCCGCCTCGGCGCGCAGTTGGAACTCTAATTTCCAGCGGGCTCCCTCTTTCTCAACGCTGACACAGTGCATTTCCAAAGTTCCCACCTCGGTGAGAGTGGTGGCCAGTTGTACCGGAATTTCCGGTACTGAGGTTTGGGAGGTGGGCTTGATCACCGTGGCGATAGGGGGAAGGGAGGTAAAGGGGGGAATTTGGACCGTGGTTAGCTCCCCCGGTTGGTAAGCCGTATCGGCAGTAGAGGAAACCAGATGAAAGCGGACCGGTTGGCCGAGGCGCAGAGAGAAGGTGCGTTCTTTGAGTTGGATTTCCCGCCCTTCTTCAGTCCCTCGGGGGAGCACGCAAACGCCGCGGTGGGTCTCTTTTTCCTCTTCTAGCATCAAAAAATAGCTCCGTGCCGAGCCGCCGCCAATCCGGGGCGCAGTCCCTGCACGGGCTAAGCCATAGGCGACGGCACCTCGGGCTACCGCTACCTCAGGATTTTCGTTGTGGAGCACTTTCAGGGGCGTCTGGCGCCATTGAGCTAACACCTCAAGCAGCCGCTCGGCCAGGAGTTGGCTACGGAATACTCCGCCATTAAGCAGCACGGCGTCGGGGATGGGCAGGGCCTCACCGGAAGGGGCTCGGTCCCCCAGGGCTTCCCGGGAGACTTGGGCATGTTGGGCTAGAAATGCCGCCACATGGCGAGTAATGGCCGGATCGGCCACATAAGGTAACCCAAATTCGACAATACCGCCGCGCACCCGCTGGGGCCGTTCCTCGGGTCCCACCCGGGGAAAAAAGCCGTCGAGGACCATGCGGTTGACTTCATTTTGAGTAAGCTCGGTGGAGCGGGCACCACCAATCAATTGGGTGCCTGCCCCGAGGAGGGTCACGGTCGCCGCCTCGGGGGCCTGGGGGGTTAGCAAGCGTTCCTTGGCGACGCGGCATTGCTGAGTCAGTTGGGACAGGCGGGCAGTCCCGAGCGAAGCCCCGGAGGCCGCGAGGCGTCCTTCCGCCACGTGGGCTAACCCCAGATCCATATTATCTCCCCCCAGCATGAGATGGTCGCCGACGCCTACCCGGGTCAGTTCCGGTTCTGCCTGGCCCGGCGCTACCCGGATCAAGGTCAGATCCGTGGTCCCCCCACCCACGTCGCAGACTAGCGCTAAACGGGTATCCTGGAGTGCGGGGTCAAGCTCATCTTGGTGTCGAAAAAGCCAGTCATAGAAAGCGGCTTGGGGTTCTTCCAGCAAGCGGATGTGGTTGAGGCCGGCGACGTTAGCTGCCTGGACGGTGAGGGTTCGGGCTGCTTCATCAAAGGAAGCCGGCACGGTGAGCACCACTTCCTGCTGTTCCAGGGGGGCTTTGGGAAAACGCCAATTCCAAGCCGCTCGTATATGCGCCAGGTAGCTGGCGCTGGCATTGAGGGGGGAGATCTTGGGCACCTCGGGCGCCGCTCCCCAAGGCAGGATGGGCGCGGTGCGGTCCACGCCATGATGGGAGAGCCAGCTTTTGGCGCTGGCCACGAGCCGGCCTGGGACTTGAGCGCCAAGGTCCTGGGCCAAACTTCCCACTACTGCTTGAGGGATGTCGACCACATCAGCCCGAGGCCAGGGAAGCTGAATATCGGCCTCATTCAGTTCTCCTGGGGCCGGGTGATAACGTACCGACGGCAGCGCCGGCCGGGCGGCGACCTCCCCCAAAGCCACCAATTGCTCGATTTCAAACAGCTGAATGAGAGGCACCTGCCCCTGGTCGTTCTTTTCCCCGTAGGCGACGACGGTATGGGTAGTGCCTAGGTCAATACCAACCAGATAATGGGACACCTTAAGCCTTCCTAGTCCTTTTCACCACGGGCATCAAATTCTACTTTCCAACGTTCGTCACCTTCGCGAGTCAACGCTTCCAATCTTAAAATGCCGGTCTCTGTATAGGCAGAGCGGAGGCGGACGGGCACAATTTCACCCGCTGGGCGTCCGTCTGCCGGCAGCGTCGCTTCGATATCCCCCAGTTCTTGAAGTTCCTCCGGTGACCACTGTTCAAGCACCATTCCCACCGTGTCATGGCGTCGTACTGAAGAGCTGAAGAAGCGAAACCGAACCGGTTCACCAACCACTAAACCAAATTCATGGGGCGGCAAGTCCCCTTCCGTGCCCTCTTCCATGCCAAAGGGAGCCACGCACAAGGCCTGGATGGGGGGCTCCAAACCGGGCACCGCGGGCATGGCGGATTCCACCCCCACATAGTAGGCGCAAGCGGTTCCTCCCCGGATACGGACGCCACCGCCATGACGGACATAACCGTAATAAGCAGCCCCACGAGCCACGGCGAGATCCAGATCGGAGCCTTCTAGCAGGCGGACCGGAGGGGCGCCTTCGGCGGCAAGCCAGGCGTTGAGGGTTTCCATGGTGCGCTCCACCAACAAGGAAGACTTGAAGACGCCGCCATTGAACAGTACGGCGGTGGGATGAAGAAAGGTGGCGTCTTCCGGAAGGGCTTTGGCGAAACCCTCCAGGTCACTGATGGCTTGGGTCTGGCGGCCGAGAAAGGCGGCCAAATGACGGGTAATGGCCGCATCTTGGGCATAGGGTAACCCCAATTGAGTTAGAGCGGCGCGTGCTCGGCTGGCGGGGCGGTGGGAGGCTTCCACTTGGGGGAAAAAGCCTTCTAAGAGGGTTTCTGTCACCTCGGAGCGGGTCAATTCCGTGCGGATCGAGCCCCCGATCAGATTGGAACCCCGGCTTGGGACCACGATGGGAACGGCCTCTTGATCCGCCTGGTGGAGGAGAGTTTCTTTGCCAATCCGGCAGCCATGGGTGAGTGCCCGTAATTGCCAGGGATCCAGCTGAGTGTCCTGAGCAGCGAGTTTTCTGGCGATGAGATGGGCCAGGGCCAAATCCATGTTGTCTCCCCCCAGCAGAATGTGATCACCCACGGCGATGCGGTGGGGCTCCAGCCATCCTTCCCGCTCGATGACGGCCACTAGGGAGAGGTCGGCGGTGCCTCCCCCCACATCCACCACTAAGATGATGTCTCCCACCTGGACTTGATTGCGCCAGCCGCCGGCACTGTTTTGAATCCAGCTATAGAGGGCGGCTTGGGGTTCTTCAAGTAAGGTGGGTTGCTGGTAACCGGCTGCTTCCGCCGCCTCTAAGGTGAGTTCCCGGGCTGCCGGGTCGAAGGAAGCAGGAATAGTCACAGTGACCTCCTGCTGCTGGAGAGGGAATTCCGGATAAGCAAAATTCCAGGCATCCCGGACATGTTCCAGATAACGGGTTGAGGCCTCAAGGGGAGAGACCCGGGGGACTTCAGCCGGGGCATCCAGTGGCAAAAGAGGGGCACGGCGATCGACCCCTGGATGGCAGAGCCAACTTTTGGCGCTGGAAACCAAGCGAATTGGGGTTTGTGCCCCTCGTTCTCGAGCCAGTTCTCCCACCACAAAGTGCCGTTGATCGGTCCAGGGCAAGGTCAAATCCCCAGGTGCCATTTCATCGGGATGGGGTAAATAAAGAAAAGAGGGGAGTAGCGTGCGCTCCTCGATTTCTCCCGGTCCCCTGATTTGTGGCAATAACATCACTTGTTGGTTGATCTGTTCTCCCTCACTGGCGTGGAGATCCACATAGGATAAGGCGCAATGGGTGGTTCCCAGGTCAATACCAATGGCGTAGCGGGGCATGGTCATAGTTCTACCTCTGCGGGTGCCAACACTTCAACCTTATGGTCAGCAGCGATCTTGGGGAGTTTGATATCCTGGGCTTGCCACCCGGGATGAGTCAATCGCCCATTGAAGGGAGGTTCTCCCACTACATTGCCCGTGAGCCGGATGGTGGAGGCATCAAATCCTCGATTTAGGGTAATCCGCGTTCCCTCAGTTTCAGTGCGCACTGGAGCAATGCTAAAGTGTTCATGGAGTACTTTGCGGCAGCCTCTATGCACGATACGTGCAGCCGCACCGATTTCGGCATCGGAATAGTGGTCCATCTCTTCTTCAAGAAAATCGATAAGTCGTCCTTCCCTTTGCAGCAATCCTAGGAGTTGGAGGGCGGCATCTGGGCTGGCCTCTTTCAACGCCGGCGGCTCAGGGGGAAGCTCGACGGGCTCGGCCGAGGGGGAAATTTCGCCATGGCGAAAGCGGAGCATGGCGGCGGCGAATTCCTTGTTTAGGAGGATGCTCCAGAAAGTACTAAAGGCAAGGAATAGCCGGCTAATAAAAAATGAGGGCTTTGATTCTGTCATTGGATGTTACTCCTTTCGTCCCGTTGACTGACCAGGCAATATTCTAACCTGAGGGTTGTGCTGACAACTGCTGGCTAGAATAGATAACGTATATTGTTCTCATAGGTATCCTGACTGTGAAGACATTTGATGTCATCGTCGTAGGTGCTGGGCCTGGAGGCTCTGCCGCCGCCCATGCGCTTACCGCCTTGGGTCTCAAAGTGGCTTTAGTCGAAAAAAAGACTTTTCCCCGTGAAAAGCTCTGTGGCGGCCTGTTAAGCGCCCGCGCTCGAAGGGAGTTTGCTCAGATATTCGCAGAGGACAAATGGCAGGCCATTGTGGAAAGGACCGCGCGGGGGGCCAGTTTTTATTACCAGGACCATTACCTCAATGGGGTCCATGACCATCAGCCTTTTTTTTTCACTTCCCGCACTCACTTTGATGCCCATCTGGCGACATTAGCTAAGGAGGCAGGGGCTCATCTTATGGAAGGAACTTCCATGATCTCGTTGGCAGACGATGGCAAGACGGTTCGTCTTCACAATGGAAAGCTGCTTAAGGCGGATTTTATCGTGGGTGCGGATGGGGTCCGCAGCCGTGTCGCTGAAGCTATCTTACTGCACACCGCTTCTAAAAAGAACCTTGCCTTAGGGTTAGAAATTGAAGTCCCCCTTGAGCAAGCCACCAGGGTGGTTGCGGATCCCGAAATTTACCTAGGCGTAGTGAAGTGGGGTTATGGTTGGATCTTTCCCAAAAAAGAAACCCAAACGGTGGGTGTGGGGGGATTGTTGAGTAAGAATCCCAATCTAAAAAGCGCCTTCGGTGCGTTTCTTCGCCAACATTATGATCCGCTCCCCGATATTCGCTGCAAGGGATATCATCTTCCCTTTGGGAGCTATAAACGAAAGCCAGGACGGGCCAATATCCTTTTAGTGGGGGATGCCGCCGGCCTGGTCGAGCCGGTGACGGGGGAAGGAATTGCTTTTGCCATGCAAAGTGGTCGATTAGCGGCCAAGGCCATTGCCGCAGCGGCTAATGCCGGTCAGCCTGAAACCGCCTTGCAGCACTATCTTTTAGAGTATCAGCAAATAGTTAGTTTGTTTTTCCAAGCGAGAATGATGCGGTACTTAGTTTTTCCCCAGCCGATGCAGCGGTTATTTGTGAGCTTGATTCCCCATAGCAAGAGTATGGTGAGAAAATATCTCGATCTCTTAGCAGGTGAAATCGACTATAAGGATTATATGCGGCTGATGATAAAAAAACTTGGAAACCGGGTAATTTCCTCTCGTTAATCCGGTAATACCGGCTTTATTGGAATATTGAATGACCATGAACTATGGTTGGCTAAAATAGGTTTTCTTTTTTTGAATTAACTCTCTTTGGAGTGGAAGCCTTATTGACTGTCACCCATTAGGAATTAAAGTTTCGTGTGATACGCTTCGCTTGCGATCAAAAAAAATACCGGGATGAACAGATTGTCCTCTTATTTGCAAATGCGCTGTAGAACTGCCAGTTATCAAAAGGGTGGCACCGTTACTTAGAGGGGAGAGCAAATTCTGGGAAGTGATTAAGCAAGCGGGTTGACGGGATGGGATATTGGCAGTGCTTACCTTGTTGAACGATCAATGAAGAGGAAGCGAGAGAGATGTCTAATATCTTAGTACTTTTTGAGCATGGCCAGTCGCTGTGGTTAGCCTATGCAGGCCGGGATTTGCTAGTCAATGATAGCTTAAAGCAACTCGTTACCGGAGGGTTAAGGGGAGCTACCCACAATTCGACCCGGTGGGGTGACACTATCAACAATACCCATCATTACGATGACACCCTTCGTGATTTAGTGCAAGCAGACCATGGGATTGAGGAAGCCAAGCTCTACCAGTGGCTGCTCATTCAGGATACCCAAATAGCGGCAGATATTCTGCATCCTGTTTATGAGAGCAGCCAGGGGGAAGACGGCTATGTGAGTATCGACGTTTCCCCCCAGTTTGCTTACGATACTCAAGGAACCCTTGAAGCCGCTCGCCATCTGTGGAAAGAGATCAATCGTCCTAACCTTATGATTGGGGTGCCGGGTACCCAGGAAGGGTTTCCCGCCATCGAGCGTCTACTTGCAGAAGGCATTAACGTCAATGTGACCTTGCTGTGTTCAGTGTCTGGTTATGAGGCAGCGGCGGCAGCATATGCCCGTGGCGTTGCCATGAACCCAAACCCTGAAAAAGTGGCTTCCGTGGCCTCTTTCCTGATCAGTGCAGTGGATAGCAAGATAGGGGCGCAATTGGAAAGAAGGGGGACTCCTGAAGCTCTTAGTCTTAAGGGTAAAATAGCCCTTGCCAATGCCCGGTTGTCCTACCAGGGTTTTCGGAAATTCATTAAATCCGACTTTTTTCTTGAGCAACAACAACGCGGCGCCCGGGTGCAGCGATTGCTTTGGCCGAATCCCCGCATGGAGCTGCCTGGCTATTCCGATCTGGGCTATGTAGAGGGATTAATTGGGCAAGATACCGTAGTGAGCATGAGTCCGGAAATGTTGGATGCCTTTGAGCACCAGGGTGAGATCCGAACGACCTTGGAGGACCCTCTTGGCGAGGCTGAGCGAGATTTTAAAGATTTGGAAGCGATAGGGGTGGGATTTGAGAGGTTGATGGAGGAATTACAAAAAGAAAGGATAGAAGCCCATCTTCGCGCTTATGAGCAGTTGCTGTCGGCCCTGAAGGAAAAGTGCCAGGCCGTCATGAAAGGGTATGCGACCCCTTAAGTTTTGCCTGTTGAAGCAATATTAATGGATCGTCTGGCCTGATAAAAAGGATGAAATTATTTTAAATGAGCCATAATGATTTATGTCTATTCGCCCTCAGTACGAGTCATGCCTTTGGCCAAAAAGTGAGTGAAAGGCTGGACGTGCCCTTGTCCAAGCATGAAGAAAGGGATTTTGAGGACGGCGAGCATAAGACCCGCCCTTTGGTCAGTGTGAGGGAAAAAGATGTCTTTGTCATTCAGTCCCTTTATAGTGATCCCCGGCAGAGTGTTAATGATAAACTATGCCGTTTGCTGTTTTTCATTGGTGCCTTGAAAGATGCTTCGGCCAAGCGGGTGACGGTGGTGATTCCTTACCTATGTTATGCCCGCAAGGATCGAAAAACCAAATCCCGCGATCCGGTGACGACCCGTTATGTGGCCAATTTACTAGAAGCGGTCCAGGCGGACCGGGTAGTGACCATAGATGTCCATAATCTAGCTGCTTTCCAGAATGCCTTTAATTGTCGGACTGACCATTTGGAAGCAAAAAAACTGTTCATCAACTATTTTTCGTCGTTATCGGCCCTATCAGAAGAGGGTAAAGTGGTCGTGGTGTCACCGGATGTGGGTGGAATGAAGCGGGCAGAGCAGTTTCGAGAGGCCTTGAGTGAGGCGCTGGGAAAAGAAGTCACCACGGCTTTTATGGAGAAGCAACGTAGCGGTGGTGTGGTCAGTGGCGAAGCTATGGTTGGTGAGGTTAAAGATCGGGTTGCTATCATTATCGATGATTTGGTGAGTACCGGTACCACCTTGGCTCGAGCGGCCAAGGCTTGCCAGGAGCGGGGAGCCAACAAGATCTACGCTGCAGCCACTCACGGTCTGTTCGTGGGGCAGGCTAATCAAATTCTTGCAGAGCCTGCTTTGGAAAAGATGATCATTACGGATACCATTCCTCCTTTTCGATTGAATGAAGAGATCATTGGGGAGAAACTGCAGGTTGTCGATTCGGCAGGGCTATTCGCGGATGCCATTCAATGCATTCACTCAGGGGAATCAATTGTTGAGCTGTTAGATGCCTAGAAACTGTTGGAAGCCCCCTTTTTGAGTAGGGTGGATTAAGGCGTGCTGGCGCCGTATCCACAAAAATCTGAACGCTTAATGGGGAGACCATCTTTCGGCTTTGACCCACCCTTCGCCAAAAGCAAGGTTTTCCATTAGTTTCTTAACTTGGGAAGCAGGTGGGCTTTGAAATATCCCATTAGATACTTTCCTACCCTGTCAGGTGTCTTTTTTATCATCCTTTTCCTTGTCAGTCTGCTAAATGGCTGTGCGAGCATGTCGCCACCCAGTCGTACCACAAATCTCTGTGCTATCTTCGAGGAGCAGCCGCAGTGGTACGATTATGCCAAGGAGGCGGAGGAAAAGTGGGGTACTCCAACGTCTATTCTTATGGCCTTTATCCACTACGAGTCCGGCTTCCGAGGAGATGCCCGCCCGCCTCGGAGTTGGTTTTTGGGTTTTATTCCTTTGCCCCGTGCTTCTTCAGCGTATGGTTATGGCCAGATCCAGGATCCCGCTTGGGAAGATTATCAGCGCGCCAACGGCGGTTGGTTTAAAAGTCGTACTGATATGGAAGACGTCCTTGATTTCATCGGTTGGTATAATCATAGGAGTGCTCGACGGTTAGGAATCTCCAAGCGGGATCCCAAACATCTCTATTTCGCCTACCATGAAGGCCATAGGGGCTATCGGCAGGAGGTTTGGCGGCGAAAACCCCGCTTGCTACGGGTAGCCAAACGGGTAGCATGGCAAGCTCGGGAGTATGGGACCCAATTGCGTGGCTGTGAAAGCCGCTTCAAGTGTCGAAAATTTTATCAATTTTGGCCCTTTTGCCAGTAAAGCAACCCGCCATAGGAGTGGCATCAGCAGCGTTCCCCTCTATTCAAGGCTAATCCTGAGGCTTCCTTTTTTGCAGAAATTTTCTGATGAGGAAATCCTCTTCCAGAGGGGAGAGATTATATTGCCGGCTAGCTTGTTCGATAGTTTTCCCTGTAATTTCACCCTCTTCCAATAGCCAGCGTAGGGCTTTACGTAATCCCTCCCCCCGGGGCGAGAGTGGGTTTTCTGCGTTCATTGAGTGTCTTTCTCAAAGAGGGGTAAATATTCCCCATAACCCTCTTCCTGCAATTTTTCCACTGGAATAAACCGAAGTGCTGCAGAGTTGATACAGTAGCGCAGCCCTGTCGGAGGGGGACCATCGTTAAAGATATGGCCTAGATGGGAATCGGCATATTTTGACCTTACCTCAGTCCTTTTCATGAAAAAGGACCAATCTTCTTCGGTGACAATATATTTTTCATTAAGCGGTTTGGTAAAACTTGGCCAACCTGTTCCCGAGGAATATTTATCCGTCGAACTAAAAAGAGGCTCCCCGGAAATAATATCTACATAGATTCCAGGTTTTTTATTATTCCAGTAGGTATTGTTAAAAGGTGGCTCCGTCCCATCTTCCTGGGTTACCTCATATTGCCGGGGGGTGAGCCTGGCGCTTATTTCTTGCGGATTGGGTTTAGTGAAGGTCTTGGGATCAAACCCTTTTTTTTCACTGTCCTCGGCAAGAATCGTATTAGAAATCGACAAGGTCAGAGAGAGAAGGAGAATATGTATTCTTTTCATGACGGCTACCCTTATAGCTGATGTCAATAAAAGACTAGTATTTGCAACGATCTATTTTATTCAAAAAATTAGTTTTGGGCCGATACGATATTGAGGCATTAGTGAATTTCTTGGAAACATTTCTAAAAGTTTAGATAACGCCTTTTGTTAATAATTGCATTAAACTAGTGTGATAATTTCATTTTTACGATTAGATCATCATAATAGCATTTAATTATTAGTCTATTATCGTTAAAATTAGCGAACATATTTAAAACCGAAATAGATTGAGAGGAGTTTACATGGCTAGAGCAAGAAAAACCCCTAGGACTAAAAGCCCTCAGGTACAGGCAGAAGATGCCGTCACGATGTTCGAAGCTGAATTTGATACGGTACGGCAAAAATTACCTGCTGAATATGAAAAGGCGATTTCGGCGACAGAGCGGACTTTAGCTTCCAGGCTTAAAAATCTAGAGACCTTAAAAGGCCGCCTTGCAAAGGCGACGGAACGGCTAACAAAGGCCCGTGAGCAGAAAAAAATCAAGGTTACTGCGGCAGTACAAACCCGGCTTGAGAAAGCTCAGCTAGCGGTAGCAGAATTAAAGGAGAGTATTGCCGAGCTCCGTGCTGAGATTGCTGTATTGAGGAAAGAAATTTCTGATCTCAAGAAACGTTCCCGGCAGTTCCAAACAATTGAGAAGGCGATCCAAAAGCTTGAGAAAAAAGCGGCCAAGCCCCGTAAATATCGGCGCAGGAAGAAAACAAAGACCTCTGCCAGAGCAAAAGGGGGTGAGCCTCAATGGGAGAAATTTGCGGAAGGAAAAACTACGGCTTCAAACAAAAAGCCGGCATTTGTTGGCCAAGAGGAAGAAGCCGAAGTTTAGTGCTATAACAGGATTTATGGCGGATCGCCACGGAGGGCATTTTGGCATGTTGGCGCCGGGCTGATGGAGATGGAGAAGTTTTTTCCTGTTGGCAAGCTACCTGCCCCCTTGTTAGCACGTCTTTTAGAAAAGGCGCCGGCAGGGGATCCAGCGGTATTGTTGGGGCCTGGAATTGGGCTAGATTGTGCAGTGGTGGCCGTAGGTGACACACTTTTGGTCTATAAGTCTGATCCCATCACCTTCGCGACGGATGAAATTGGTGATTATTTAGTTCAAGTTAATGTTAATGATATTGCCACCACCGGCGCAGTGCCCCGTTGGTTCATGGTCACCCTGTTACTCCCTGAAGGAAGAACAACCGTTGATTCTGTAGAAACCATCATAGGCCAGATTTACGCCGCATGCCGCCATATAAATGTGGCAGTGATTGGGGGGCATACCGAAATTACTCAGGGTTTAGAGCGTCCTATTGGGGTGGGGACTATGATTGGTGAGGTCAGCCGAGAGCATCTCATCACTCCCCGCGGCGCGGCCCCCCATGATCGGATTTTGTTGACCAAAGGGGTGCCTATTGAAGCCACTGCAATTCTGGCTCGGGAATTTCCAGAGATGCTGGCAAGCGCATTAAGCAGAAAGGAGCTTGAGCAGGCGCGGAATTTTCTCCATGATCCGGGTATCTGCGTACTCCGCGATGCGCAAGTGGCTCTCCAGGCAGGCAGGGTCACTGCCATGCATGATCCCACTGAGGGAGGGGTGGCCACAGCCCTTTGGGAGTTGGCCGAGGCAAGTGGTTGTTCGCTTTATATTGACTCTGCACGGGTGGCGGTGCCCCCTATTGCTGCGCGGGTATGCCAGGCCCTAGAGTTGGATCCTCTGGCGGCTATTGCCTCTGGGGCATTACTGCTGACGGCGCCGCCTGAAGAGGTCGCCGCTATTTGTTCTGCTCTGAAGGAGGAGGGTATTCCTTGTGCTGATATTGGCGAAGTCCAAGCAGGCTCTCCCTCTGTATGGTGCAGGACATCCACCGGGCGAGCACTATTACCTCGTCCTCAGCAAGATGAAATTGCGCGTCAGCAAAAGACCCGCCGCTATTCCTAAAGTAGCCTCATTATCGCGGGCCGCCTCCTGTTGCTCAGAATCCCCTTTTTTCGCAAAACTCTAGGCACAGAGGCTTCCGAGTTTAATTGAATGCGGGACGGGCTATAATTTGCTTGCGAGGATACTCTCCAGTGAGAAGGGGGCATGGATAAATGGGTAAACCCGCTCGAGTATAGGAAGCGCTAGATAAATAATAATGAAAATTGCTCAGCCTCTTCCTTTGATTAGCGAAGATGATATGTTTGCGGCGTTGGAGGCTGGGGCACTCCTGCTGACAATTAATAACCGCCTAGCACGGGAGTTTCAAGGCCGCTATGATTTTTTCCAACAGTCGAAGGGGCTAGCTGTCTGGGAGGCGCCGCGGATTTTTCCTTGGCTAACTTGGTTACAGCATTGTTATCAGAGGCTGACCCTCACCGAACCCGACGACCGTAATCCTACCCTGCTGAGTCCGTTGCAGGAACAAAGTTTGTGGGAGCGGGTGATCTATGATTCGTCTTATAGTGGGGCGTTGTTGCAAGTTCCTGCAACTGCCCGCACCGCCCAGGAGGCTTGGCAACTTTGGCATGCCTGGCGCTTACCGCTGCAGGATCAGTCTCTCTTTGTTACGGAAGATACCCAAGCTTTTTTAGAGTGGGCCCGGGCCTTTGAACACCATTGCCAGGTGGGCCATTGGTTGGACCATGCTCGTTTGCCTGAGGCGGTGATTCAAATGCTAGGGGCTAGGCAGATCTCTTTGCCGGCAACGGTCATCCTCGTAGGATTTGATGAATACACTCCCCAGCAGCAGGAATTCTTTGTCGCCCTTGTCGAGCAGGGAGTCATGCTACAAGCGTTGGCTTCCCAGGGCAAGCCGGAAAGAGTAATGCGTGTGCCGTTGGTTGATGGGGTAGAGGAAATCACATCGGCGGCCCGGTGGGCTCGGAGGAGGCTGGAAGGTGCACCCCGGGAGAAGATTGGAGTCATTGTTCCCCAACTGGAATTTCTACGGGCCCAGGTGGTGCGCATTTTTGATGAAATCTTTCATCCTGAAGCTGTATTGCCAGGGCGCGAAGGAATAGAACGGGCCTATAATATTTCTTTGGCTCAGCCTTTAGCCCACAATCCTTTGGTTCATACGGCCCTATTGATTTTAGAGCTTACCAAAGGAGAACTTTCCTTAGTGGAGATGGGGGCGCTCCTGAGATCACCTTTTTTGGGAGAAGCTGAGCGGGAATTTTCTCGTCGTGCCCTATTGGATGCTTATCTTCGCAAGACTCGGGAGGCCAGGGTATCCTTGGGGCGTTTAGGGGCGGCCGCCGTTTCAGAGGGGGCGGAGGGTGCTGCCTACTGCTGTCCGGCCTTGGGTGAGCGGCTCCAACAGTTTAAAGCCGAGCTGGCCCAGCTGCCGGCAAGGCAATCCCCAAGTGGTTGGGCCCGAAGCTTTGCCCGCTGGCTTCAATTGCTGGGCTGGCCAGGAGAACGTTCCCTCAATAGTGAAGAACAGCAGGCTGTTTCTGCCTGGCGCAAGGGAGTGCAGTCTTTTGCTAGCTTGGACGGCGTGGTGCCATCGTTAAAGCAATCGGCGGCCATTGGAAAATTCCGGCGCCTCCTAGCCGACACTCTCTTTCAACCTGAAAGCCCTCCCGTGCCGGTCCAGGTGATGGGAACTCTGGAGGCGGCCGGTGAGCGGTTTGATGGGGTTTGGATATTGGGACTCCATGACGGGGTTTGGCCCCCAGCACCCCGTCCTAATCCGTTATTGCCGGTGGAGCTGCAACGCCACCATCGTTTGCCCCATGCCTCTGCCGAGCGGGAGCTGGCTTATGCCCGGATGGTGACGGCGCGCTTGCTTGCTAGCGCGCCTACCGTGATTGTCAGCCATCCTTGCCGCGAGGGGGATAGTGATCTGCGGCCGAGTCCCCTCATTGCCGAGTTGCCTCCTATCCCCCCTGAGGCGCTGGAGCTGGCTTCAATTGAGCCCTATACGCACCAGATCCAGCTTACCGCTATGGGGGAAACTCTGGCCGACCGTCAAGGGCCGCCCTTGGCAAAAGGGACTCAGGTGGAAGGCGGTACCGCCTTATTAAAAGCCCAGGCGGCCTGTCCTTTCCGCGCCTTTGCCGAGTATCGTCTAGGCGCCCAAGGGCTTGAAGAACCTAGTGTAGGCCTAGCGGCTTTGGACCAGGGGATTTTAATCCACAGTGCTTTGCACTATTTATGGGAACGTTTAGAAGACCAGCAAATACTTTTAACCCATACTGCCGAGGAGCTACAGACGCTGGTGGCGGAAGCGGCGAAACAAGCCATTGCCGGGCAAATGGCAGTCCGTCCCCAGACCTTTACCGAGCGGTTTACGGCCATAGAACAGGAGCGTTTGGAGCTGTTGTTGCTGGAGTGGTTGGAGCAGGATAAGCAGCGGCCTCCTTTTACGGTACTGCATCAAGAAAAGTCTCAGCCTTTAAACCTTGGCGGGATCGGTTTAATCACCCGGGCGGATCGAATTGATCGGTTGGAAAATGGTGAGCGGGTGATTATCGATTATAAAACCGGACGACCCGATCCCCACCATTGGTTTGGCGAGCGCCCCGAGGAGCCTCAGCTTCCTTTATATTGTATCGCTCACAAGGAACCGGTGGTGGCGGTATTGTTTGCCCAAGTTCGCCGAGGGGAGATGAAATATCTAGGCGTGACCAAAGCAGCGGGGAGTGTGCCAGGGATTTCTGACTTTACACACGTTGCTGAAGGTCCAGAAAATTGGGAAGGGCTGCTAGACCAGTGGTCACAAGTCCTCCATGCCCTTGCCGAGGAATTGATGGCGGGGTATGCGGCCGTGGCGCCAAGGGACACTAAGAGTTGCGACTATTGTGCCTTGCCTGGATTGTGCCGGATTGGCGAGTTAGGAAGCAAAATCACTTACAATAAAAACAAGAACAACGGTGATGGTCAACCCTAGTATCCCGGATGCTGCCGCCCGTCGGCAGGCCCTAAACCCTCATCAGTCTTTCATTGTCCAGGCGCCAGCGGGTTCCGGCAAGACAGAACTGTTGACCCAACGTTATTTGGTGTTGTTAGCGCGAGTGGAGGCCCCGGAGGAAATCGTTGCCATCACCTTTACCCGCAAGGCCGCCGCGGAGATGCGTTACCGGATTGTGGAGGCTTTAATCAGCGCCCGGGAGAACCAGCCGCCCCAGGCCGAGCCTGCTAGAACTACTTGGGAGTTGGCCCGTGCGGTAGGCCGCCGCGACGCAGATAAGGGCTGGGAGTTGGAGCGCCATCCCAGCCGTTTGCGCATTCAGACTATTGATTCCCTCTGCGCCAGTTTGACTCGGCAGATGCCCCTATTGTCCCGGTTTGGTGCTCAACCGGGAATTACAGAAGAGTCGGAGAATCTCTACCGCCAGGCTGCCCGTGCCACCTTGACGGAGGTGGAAAGCGGTGCAGAGTGGTCTGCAAGTGTGGAGGTCTTGCTACGTCATTTGAATAATGATTGGGGCAAAATTGAAACGCTGCTCTCGGCGATGCTCGCCCGCCGGGATCAATGGCTGCGACATCTTACGGATGATAAACGGTTGCAGCAGGAGAGCTTAGAAGAGGTGTTGCAGGCTGCTATCCGGGCTGGATTGCAGAAGGTGAGCCATTGTTGCCCTGAGTCGGTGCTGGAGGAGGGGTTAGGGTTTGCCCGCTTCGCCGCCGATAATTTGGCCACCCTTGACCCCACTTCCCCCATCGGGATTTGTCGAGATCTTTGGGCCCGACCTGGAATCCAAATTGAGTCATTACCCCAATGGCTGGGACTGGCTCAGCTTTTATTGACCTGTGAGGGAGAATGGCGCAGGCAAGCAACCAAGGCAATTGGGTTCCCTGCCCCTAGTGCCGCCCGTAATCAAGAAGAAAAGCAATTCCTCAAGGCGCAAAAACAATCTTTTTTAAATTTTCTTGGGCGCTTGGGGGAAAAAGAGGACTTTCGCCAGGCGCTGCATAGCTTGCGTTCATTACCTCCCGCCCACTACACGGAGGCCCAGTGGGCCCTTATGGAGGCCCTGTTTCAGCTCTTACCCTTAGCCGTGGCCCAATTGCAATTGGTGTTTCAGGAGCGAGGCGAAGTGGACTTTACCGAGGTTGCCCAGCGGGCGGTGGTTGCCCTAGGGGAGGCTGAGGCCCCCACTGATCTGGCCCTGACTCTGGATTACCAGATTCGGCATTTATTAATGGATGAGTTCCAAGATACCAGCCTCAGCCAATATATTTTGCTGGAACGGTTAACGACGGGCTGGGAACCGGGCGATGGACGGACCTTGCTGGTCGTTGGCGATCCCATGCAGTCCATTTATCGTTTTCGTGAGGCTGAAGTGGGACTTTATTTGCAGGCTTGGCGGCAAGGCGTAGGACAGTTGCCGCTGGTGCCTTTAACTTTATCGGTGAACTTTCGCTCCCATCAGGGCGTTGTGGACTGGGTCAATCACGCCTTCCGCCAGATTTTGCCGGCGACCGAGGAGATCGCTACCGGCGCCGTTCCCTATAGTGCCTCCCATGCTTTTCATCCGCCCCGAGCGGAGCAGGCGGTCCAGGTCCACCCCTTTTTCGGGAAAGACTTGGCGGAAGAGGCCGAAGTGGTGGTCCGTTTGGTTGAGAAGATAAAGCAGGCCGCGCTAAATTCTACCATCGCCATTCTAGTGCGTAGCCGGGGACATTTGGCTGAGATAGTGCCTCTGCTGAGGGAAGCGGGGTTGCGTTTCCGGGCCTTGGAGATTGAGCCCTTGGGTAGCCGTCCAGTAGTGCAAGATTTGTTGGCCTTGACTAAAGCCCTGTTTCATTTGGGAGATCGCCTTAGTTGGCTGACAATACTGCGCGCGCCCTGGTGCGGTTTGACCTTGGCCGATCTCTATATTCTGGCAGGCGAAGATCAGCAAGCCGCGATTTGGGATCGAATCCAAGATGAGGATTGTATTCAGCGTCTAAGCGGGGAGGGTCGGCAGCGCCTTGCCAGAGTTCGCCGGGTGTTGGCCAAGGCCTTTGCGGGGCGGCGGCGGGTCTCGCCTCGCCGGTGGGTGGAAGGGGCCTGGTTAGCCCTCGGTGGCCCCGCCTGTGTTCCTGAATCCACGGCGCTTGAGGAGGCTTCCGTTTATCTGGATTTGCTAGAGCAAGAGGCGGTGGCGGATGAGATCCTCGATTTCAGAGCCCTGGATGAGGGGGTAGGACGGCTATTTGCTCCGCCGGATAAACTCGCGGATGAAACCCTTCAGATCATGACCATTCATCGAGCTAAGGGGTTGGAGTTCGATACGGTGATTGTGCCCGGCCTGGGACGTTCCCCTCGTTATGAAAGTCATCAATTGCTCCTTTGGGCGGAGCGTCCAGCCTCTGATAGCCCGTCAGGAAACGACAACCAGCTATTGTTGGCGCCCATCGCCGAGACGGGGCAGCAGCCCGATGCCATCTATCACTATATTAAGGGACTCCATGAGGAAAAGGCTAGTTTCGAAAATGGTCGTTTGCTCTATGTGGCGGTAACCCGGGCTAAACACCAATTACATCTGCTCGGGCAGGTGGTGCTTGATAAAACAGATCAACCTAAGGCGCCCCCGAAGCGCTCCCTCCTTGCATCCCTGTGGCCTGCGGTCAAAGAAGAATTTGAAGTTGCAGCACCTTCTAGGAGGGAAACCTGTACCCAGGAAGAAAGGGAAGATTCCCTGAGCTTTTCGGAAGGGGGGCTCTTTTCCCGGCTAAGTATCCAGTGGCAATGCCCGGAGCCTATGCCGGGAGTAAAGACGGATATTGGGGGTCTCCCGGAGGCGGCTTCTGCTTTGGATCCCATTGAATTTGATTGGGCCGGAGAGACCGCCCGTTATATGGGTACGGTGGTTCATCGCTATCTTCAACTCATTGCCCAAGAAGGTCTCGAACACTGGAACCCAGCCCGGATCACGGGGCTTGGGCCTGCTCTTCGCCGAGCGCTTATGGGGCAGGGAGTCGCCGCTAATGAGTTGGAAAATGCGCTGGAGCGTACCCAGGAGGTACTCAAGCAAACTCTTGAAGATCCTCGGGGGCGTTGGATCCTCTCCTCGGACCATCGACAAGCGCTGAATGAATATCCTTTAAGTGGTATTCTAAATGGTCGGATCATCCGGGCTGTCATCGACCGCACCTTTGTCGATCAGGAGGGGGTTCGTTGGATTGTAGATTACAAAACCGGTAGCCATGAAGGGAGCGATAGGGAGGCGTTTTTGGATAGGGAACAGGAACGCTATCGTCTCCAACTTGAGAGTTATGGGGCTCTAGTGGCCCTTAAAGAGCCTGAGACCCAGAAGATACGATTGGGACTTTATTATCCTCAACTATGCGGTTGGCGAGAGTGGAGCTGGTCTAACCCGGAGAGTTCAAAAGATCATCACAAAGGTATGAAGAGCGTAAAGAAATGAAACAATTTGGCATACGTATTACCTTACAACCGAGTGATACCATGCGGGCGCCCCATTTGCTTGGTGAAGATTGGGAATCTTATCGATGGTACCGGACCGCCGAAGAGCGAAATAAAGCGTTTGAAAAACTACAGCAGCAACCCCCCTACTATCAACGCGCAGATAATCCGAATCTCATTTTGACGAAAGTCGAAAGTGAGTGCTTAAGTAAATAGTATCCATCCCAAGAATAGTCTTCTTTATTAATCCCCTCATCCTCACCTTCTCCATGTGGGGGGAAGGGGGAGAAGGGAGCCTTAATTTCTGGGATGAGTAGTAAGTGCTGAGTTGATTTTGTTCTCTATAAGGAGGAAACGATGGTTCGAACTGAATCCATGATGTTGGACTTGGGTACCCAGGCGCCAGATTTTCAACTCCCTGAGCCGGCGACAGGGCGTACTGTGTCATTGGCGGATTTTAAAGACGCTCCTGGATTGCTGGTGATTTTCATGTGCAACCACTGTCCCTATGTAAAACATATCAGTGATGGGCTAGCCCAATTTGCCCGTGAATATCAGTCTAAAGGGCTCGCTATTGTGGCTATCAACGCCAATGATGTGGAGCACTACCCAGATGATAGCCCGGAGAAGATGGCGGAAGAGGTTAAAGCGCAGGGATATGTCTTTCCCTATCTTTATGATGATACCCAGGAAGTCGCGAAGTCGTATAAGGCGGCCTGTACCCCGGATTTTTTTCTCTTCGATAAGGACTGCAAACTGGTTTACCGGGGACAATTTGATGACAGTCGGCCCCGTAATGACTTACCGGTGACTGGTAAAGATCTCCGGGCAGCAGTTGAGGCGGTGCTCAGCGGTCAGCCCGTTCCCAGTGAGCAGCGGCCCAGCATGGGTTGCAATATTAAATGGAAGGCGGGGAATGAACCGGATTATTTCGGTTAAAAGTTTCTAAACAGCGGCAAGGGAAGGCTGCGGGAAAGGCCTTTTTATACCGGCACAGGCGCGAAGGGGAATTTTTCAGAGTCGTTTTTCAAGTGAAATAAGGCGCTACTTTAGAAGATAGAGTTTGAAAAGATAAGTCTCCTTCGCGCCAGGCTCTGCCTCGCTAGCCATCACGACTATCCGATCATTGGTACGGACAATGCCCTGTTCTTGAAGTTGCTTAAGGACAGGGCCGATGAGATCTTCTAGCTTTTCCTCATGGGGCATGGTGATGAGAGAATGCCCCCAGTGCAGGAGCAATTGCCGCAGCACCCGTTCTTCGACCACTACTCCATAGACAGGAACATTGCTGCGAGCCGTGGAAAGTGCTTTTAGGGTTGCGCCGGAAAGGGAGAAAGCAAGGATGCAACGCGCCTTGGTGTTGCGGGCTAGGTTAACGGCTGAAGCAGCCATTTTGTCATGCATGTCTCGCCTGCCCCGTACCGGGATTTCACCCTTAAAACTGCGGAGTTCTTTTTCCGCCTCACGGCAAATACGATCCATTTCCCGAACCGCATGGAGGGGGTAGCGGCCTGAAGCGGTTTCCCCGGATAACATGACGGCATCGGAGCCACCCATGACGGCACTATAAACATCATTGACTTCAGCCCGGGTAGGTTTGTCATGGTAGATCATGCTCTCCAGCATTTGGGTAGCCGTAATTACCGGAACACCAAAGGCGTTGGTTTTTTGGATAATGGTTTTTTGGATGCCAGGGACTTTCTCCCGCGGTAATGTCACGCCTAGATCGCCCCGGGCGATGAGGACAGCATCAGCCACATGCAAGATTTCGTCGAGATTGTCGATGCCCTTGCGATCTTCGATTTTGGCAACAATGAATGAATCCCTTTTGCCCCACGCGGCAAGGCGCAGGCGCATCTCGATAATCTCTGTCGCCGAGCGTACGAAGGACATGGCCACCATGTCTACATTAAGGAAGACGCCAAAGTGGGCATCATTTTCATCTTTTTCATTGAGAAGAGGAAAGCTGAGGTGAGAGTCGGGAAAGATAACCCCTTTCCGGCTGCTCAGTTCTCCGCCAAGCTTGACTCGGCAATGAAGGTCGTCCCCTCGAGTAGAGAGAACCTCCAACTCAATGGAGCCATCATCGAGAAAGATATGCTGGCCCGGGGCGACATAATCGGTAATGCCCTGATAATCAATGCCGATCCGCTTATTGGAGACGGTCTCACCATGGCCCAAAAGAATTTCCTGATCCTCATTTAGGCAAAGGGACGGCGAGTGTTGAATGCTGCCGACCCGAACCTTGTGTCCTTGAAGATCTTGGAGAATGGCGATTGGTTTCATGAGGCGTTGCGCAGTTTTTCGGATCTCATGGACTATTGTCCCATGGCTTTCCTGGCTACCATGGGAAAAATTTAGGCGGGCGACGTTCATCCCTGACAGCAGCATTTTCTCCAGGATGGCTGGGGATTGGCTGGACGGTCCGATGGTGCAGATAATGCGGCAGGCCCGTGGATTTTTCTCAAACTTGAAGGGAGAAAACAAGGAGTCGTGAGTCCTTTTGGGATTCCCTGAAGTCATTGGTTGCCTCTTGCAAAATAACTTAATGGATTGTGCTTGGGGGTGAAAAAAGTACTCATGAAGGGGTTGAATGGGTTTTGATCTTTTTGGAAAGCCATTCGAGAATCAGATTATTGACCTGTTCCGGGGCCTCCTGTTGAACCCAGTGAGAGACACCGGGAAGATAATGCAAAGAGAGATCGTTTACATAATGTTCTGTTCCGTAGGTGGTTTCTTTTCCCAGAGCGAGATCTTCTTCACCCCAGATCATGAGGGTGGGAACTTCAATAGCAGGTTCATAGTCATGAGACTTCCGCCAGGGTGCTTCTCGGAACAGGGCCCGGTAGTAGTTTACCATTGCCCGGAGTGCGCCAGGCTGGACTGCATGATGACGATAAACATTGATGACTTCATCGGGAAAACGGTTATTATCCATTGCCATGTAGCGCATGGCTTTGCCGAGGAGCCAACCATTCCCCCTGCTCAGTAACCATTCTGGAAGCCAAGGAATCTGGAAAAATAATATATACCAAGATCTCCCCAGTTGTTTCCAGGTTTTTAGGCATTTAAGAAAGGGGACAGGGTGGGGTACATTCATAATAATAAGGCCTTCAAGAGGATGGACTTTGCCGATGGCGAACAGCCAAGCCAGCGCAGCCCCCCAGTCATGACCGATAAGCAGAACCGATTGGCAGTGGGAAGCCTCTATGAGGGCGGCAATATCCGCCAGGAGGAGGTCGGTGCGGTAATCGGCTATTTTTGGAGGACGCGAACTGCGCCCATAGCCGCGCAAGTTGGGTGCCCAAACTCGATAACCTTGCTCTGCGAGTAGCGGCATCTGATAGCGCCATGAATAGCTGCATTCAGGGAAACCGTGTAGGCAAAGGGCAAGCCGGTCGCCGCTGCCGCATTGCTCAACTTCAAAGCGAAGACCGTTGGCGGAGACAAAATGGGTTTCTATGGGTGCCATGAATTAGGGATCTGTTGGGGCTCGTTTTCCGAGCAGTAAGTAGATAGCCCGATACATTCGCCAAAGATCCGGTAGTTCATGACTCCAAAAAGCAGGGGTAAAGAAGCTCCGAAACTTAAAGTCCACATGAGTGAGCGTCTGTTCTATGATATAAAGCTTAGCTTGTTTAGGGGGCAAAGCGTTAGCTAAGGCGATGCTTTCAGTATAGGGAATCAGGGGATCATCTTTGCCATGGACGAGAATGACCTGCGCTTGAATCGGGGTCAAATCTTGGTTGCTTAAACTTAAGTTCTCAATAAGCTGTCGGAGTCCCTGGGGTAGGGCTTGGATGAGTGGGGAAACCTGGGCCGGATCGGTGTTGTTCAAAAGAGAATATACCGCCTTGCCCTGGGGGCCTAGACGGGGAGCGAGAAAAGTAATATCTGCGTCTGGGTTACGGATTTTAATGTTTATCATTTCCTTCAGTACAGCACGATCCGCTGGATTGGTCAGGTATTTCAGGCTGGTGGCCGCAAAGATCAATTTTCCATATTGACTGGGTTCTAGGTCATGTTCGCTTTCTGAAAGATATCCCGTGGTAAAAAAACGGATAGCCGTTTCCAAATCATAATAGCCGCCTACCCCGAAGATAAATTGCACTTGAGCGCGAATATCCTCCTCTAGGGAGGCAATGACTGCTAAACCTACAGAAAAACTAAAGGCACCAAATCCCAGATGATCTGAGGGCACAAGATCGGGGCGATCAGCAAGATAGGCCAGGGCATCGGCGATGACCCGAGGGTGTCGAGTTCTGACCTGAAGATGCTGAAATTCTTTTAGCTCCGGTGTAAGTACGGCAAAGCGGGCCCGTGCTAGGGTATTGGCAAAGGCGACCAGGCGGGGGTCATCTTTACCAAGGGGGACTACCCCAGGGACTAATACGATTCCTGCCCGAGGTGGCGCGGCGGCAGGTAGATAAAGCGTTCCCTGATGGGTGCGGCCCGCAACCGTATAAGTGACTCCTGCTTGGCTTGGAGTGGGAGTGGTTGATTTCCAGCGTGAAGGGGCTTCCCTGGCTGCAGTGTCGGCAAGTATGAGTGCTGCTTCATAGCTGCGCTGAGGGACGCAACCATTAAGTAAGAGTATTAGGCTTGCACAGAGCCATAAATATTTTTTTATCAACTTTTTCGGAGCAAGCACTCATCTAGGACAGGGTGTAGGCTTATGGGGTGGTTACTTCCGCATCGGCTTCCTTTAAAGTACCTCCTTTGTTTTCCTGAGCACGTTTTTTCCCTTTGCGTCGGCTATGTTTGGCAGCCTTTTTTGCGCGCTGCTTGCGCTCCCATTGCCGTTCCCATTTTTTTTCGAAAGCGGCCATAGCACGAGCTTTAGCGGCTGCCTTTTTTTCTGCCAGCCGTTTTTCTTGCTCCTCAAGCTTGGTGCGCTCCCGTTCTGCCTTGACCACAGCTCTGAGGTCTATCTTTGCTTGCCGCAATGCGGCTGTGGCTTCTCGCTTGTCCTCTTTTGCCTTAGCTAAGGACTCGCGAGCTCGTTCGGCAGCCGCTATGGCGGTAGCGCGTTTGGTTTCTTTAGCTTTAGCGGTTGCCTGCGTTACGCGCTCTTTTGCCTTATCGACCCGCTGTGTTACTCTTTCCAATTTTTTCTCAGCCAGAGCAATTGCCTTCTCGGCGCGGGTTATCGATCCGCTCACCATGGGGGCTTGCTTGCGTGCACTTTTGACGGTTTTCTTTTTTGTCGTTCGTTTTGCCATAATCTTAAAATTTAAAATTTCGGTGGAACATATAGCAAGGATAGCGCAGAGATTAAGCAACTGCCAAACAAAATAGAGGTTAAATTGAATAAAAATACTTCAATCGTTTTTTATACGGATTTGTCCTTGACATTAACGCGTGATTTTTCAAAATGTGTTCACCATAATTATGGAGAAATCAATAGAAATAACTGATGGCAGTTAAAGATATCCAACTCCCTTATTTTGATTTACTGTTGGCGCAACTGGATCAGGGCAATGCTAGGCTAGAACTTGCCTTTGGGCGCCACGTCCACTGGGGTTATTGGCCCCAAGTGCCTCAGGGGGTAGTGTCACCGGCGGATTTTGCCTGGGCGGCTGAAAATCTCACTAGAGAGGTTTATGGTGCCGCTGGTATGGAAAACGGTCAGCGTGTCCTGGATGTAGGTTGTGGCCTTGGTGGCACTATTGCCAGCCTGAATGAAAATTTTTCTGGAGTAGAACTGATCGGATTGAATATCGATCCCCGTCAATTGATTCGGGCCCAAGAAAAAGTTAAGGCCCGTTCAGGCAATCTCATTCACTTTACAGAGGGCAATGCCTGTTGGCTGCCTTTTCCTGGCCAGTTCTTTGAGGTGGTTTTGGCGGTGGAGTGTATTTTTCACTTCCCTCAGCGGAGAAAATTTTTTGAAGAAGCATCTCGGGTGCTTAAACCAGGGGGGCGTCTGGCCCTGTCTGATTTTGTGCCCCGAGCTTTTCTTTTACCCCTGGCGGCATTAAGTAAGAGATGGCCTTTTTCAAAGGGGTTTTTTGGCCGTTGCAATCTGCAATGCACTATAGCCCAATATAGATCCCTGGCCAAGGATACGGGGTTTAAACTGCGAGTAGAGAAGGATATTACGGAAAACACGCTTCCGACCTACCCTTTTCTCCGTGCTATGGGGACGGAACTTAATATTAGGGATCCTTCCGCAAAGTTTGAAACCTGGATAGTGGAGTGGGCAAGTCGTCTCAGGCTGTTGCGCTATTTGGTGCTTTCTTTTGAGAAATTAAGATAGGGATAAAAATTTTACAGCCAGGGAGCTTATCCCCCTATCATTTTAGTCGATTTTTGTTGAGATCTTAAATTTGACTGTTAGCTAATCGGGCTGAAAGATGGGTCAGCCGAGCGGTTGAATTGATCCTTTTGACGGCAATGGCGAGGGCCTTAGGTTGTCCCACAAGTACCACTAGCCGTTTGCCCCGGGTAATGCCGGTGTAAAGCAGGTTTCTTTGTAACAGGGTGTAATGTTGAATGGCGAGGGGAATGACGACCGCGGGATATTCCGAGCCTTGGCTCTTGTGCACCGAGGTGGCATAGGCCAAAGCAATTTCGTCAAGTTCGCCTAATTCGTATTCTATCTCTCGGCCATCGAAGTCGATATGTACGAGTCCTTCCTCAAGGGCTATCCTGGTTATCCTTCCAATATCCCCATTAAACACTTCTTTGTCATAATTATTGACAGTTTGAATGACCTTATCGCCGGGGGCAAAGCTCCAACCAAAGCGATTGATCTTGGGTTGAGATTGTCCATTGAGTTGTTGTTGCAAGAGCCCATTCAGTGCTCGCGCACCGAGACTGCCCCGATTCATGGGGGTAAGGACTTGAATGTCGCGAGTAGAATCAAATCCGAAACGCTTGGGAATACGGCTGGTTACCAATTCCAGCACCCTATCCTGGATAGTTTCTGGAGATTTGGTGGGAATGAAGTAGAAGTCGCTAAGTGTGGCCGCTTCATCGGCTTTCTCTGGCATTTTTCCTTGATTGATTCGGTGCGCATTGACGACGATCTTGGAACTGGCTGCCTGGCGAAAGACTTCGCTGAGGTGAACGGTGGAGATTTTTTGGGAGGCGATAATATCCGCGAGTATCTGCCCGGGTCCCACCGAAGGTAACTGGTCTTTATCGCCTATCAGTATGCATGCTGCATGATTAGGAATAGCTTGGAGCAATTGATTCATCAACCCCACGTCTACCATGGAAACCTCATCAATGACGATGAGATCGGCTTGAAGGGGGTTGGCCGCATGGTGCTTGAAACCCATTGCATGGGGATCGAATTCAAGCAGACGATGGATCGTTTTGGCTTCCAGGCCAGTGGATTCGGCTAGCCGTTTTGCCGCCCGCCCGGTCGGGGCCCCCAGGAGTACCTGGGTTTGCTTGGCCCGAACAATTCGGAGAATGCTGTTGACGACGGTGGTTTTGCCGACACCAGGTCCCCCGGTGATGACGGTGATCTTGTTGTTGATTGTTTGAATAAGGGCAACCCGTTGAGAGGGGGAGAGTAACAATCCTGTTTTGGCTTCAACCCAGGGGATCGCTTTATCGGCATTAATTTGTCCCCAGGGGGGTACCCCTCGGAGAAGCCGCTGCAAATGTTTGGCCACGCCTATTTCTGATCGATAAAGTGGAGCTAGAAATAGGCAGGGTTTGCCCGCAATGATCTCGGCTATTAGTTGTCCTTCAGCGACTTCTTGAGTAATGGCTTGTTCAATGATAGGGGCGGGGATTTCCAGCAATTGGCTAGCCGTTTCCACTAATCGTCCCTGTTCCATGGCACAGTGTCCTTCATTAGCAAATTCCTGGAGCACATGACGAACCCCCGCCTGGGCGCGGATGAGAGAATCGGCAGGGATTCCCAGCCGTTGGGCAATCCTATCGGCAGTTTTAAAGCCAATGCCATGGATATCGAGTGCAAGTCGGTAGGGGTTTTCGCGAACCCGCTCGATGGCTTTGTCGCCATAGGTTTTATAAATACGGACTGCCCTGGCGCTACCCACTCCATGGGATTGTAGAAACACCATGATGGCTCGAATGACCCTCTGTTCTGCCCAGGCCTGAATGACTTGTTCTTTGCGTTTGGGGCCGATACCGTCTAATTCGGTGAGGCGCTCAGACTCGTGCTCGATGACTTCGAAAACCTGTTCGCCAAAGGCTTGTACCAATTTCTTGGCAAAGTGGGGACCGATTCCTTTGACCATTCCTGAGCCTAGATATTTTTCGATTCCTTCTAGGGTGCTAGGAGGGATAACTCTTAAATGCTTGGTCTTAAATTGGAGACCATGGGTGCGGTCGTTGACCCACTCACCGTGGCATTCAACATACTCACCCGGCGTGACCGTTGGGGTATTGCCGACCACGGTGATGAGATCCCGCTCACCACGCACTTTAATTCGTAGGACACAAAATCCATTTTCCTCACTATGGAAAGTGACGCGTTCTACAGCACCAGTGAGAAATTCGGGTGGAGTTTCTGAGTGGAGGGGGGGCTTCATTGGACTAACTGAGGGGATTAATGTCCAGTCTATCGCATTTTTCGTTTAAATGAGACCCAAGCCGCTTGGGATCGGCGTGAAGACACGTTGTCAATTCACCTCTAGAAGCTCGAAATGAGAACCACGGTATAAAGGCCTAGAAAATGAGAGTCCTACAATAGCTGTTAGCCCCTTGCCCCACTGACATAGGAGGCGGTAATGGGATTTTTAGGTGAATTAAAGATTTTTGCTGCATTGTCCATTTCAATTAATCGACCCGCCCCTTCTTGAACCCAGAAAAGGGCGACATTATCAGCGATGCGGCGGGCTTGAGCCAGATTGTGGGTGACAATCAGGATGGTCATTTGTTGACCTAGTTTGACAATTTGGTCTTCAACAATCTGGCTAGCAAGTGGATCTAGCGCGCTACAGGGTTCATCCATAAGCAGTATCTCCGGTTGCAGCGCTAGGGCCCGGGCGATGCATAGTCGCTGCTGTTGGCCCCCGGATAAAGAGTGGGCGGGGGCGTTTAATCGTTCTTTGACTTCTTCCCACAGGCCGACTTCTTTGAGCACCTTCTCTATTCTTTCTTCCCTTTGCCTGCGCTGGGTTATCCCGTGCTCCTTTAGAGGCAATTCCATATTTTTAATAATAGAAAGGGGAAAGGGGTTGGGTTTTTGAAAGATCATGCCAATACGTCGGCGCAAGGTGAGCAGATCAGTTGTGGGTGCATGAACATCGCCACGGTCAAAGCGAACATGTCCTTTGACCTGGCATCCTGGAATTAAATCCGTGATCCGATTCAGGGAGTTTAGAAAGCTGGTTTTGCCACAACCAGAGGGGCCAATCAAAGCCGTGATCCCGCCTTTGGGGATGGCGAGGGCCACATCTTTGAGGGCCGGTTTGGGGCCGTAATAAACGGACAGGGATTTAACCTCAAGGAAAGGTTCAAAGGTGTTTGCAGGCTGGTCCTGTTCAGCAGGCTTTGGGAAGAGGCTTCCAGTTTTTGGGTTCACTAGGAAGAGGATAACAAGCTTAGGGGCATTTAGGGGAGGATAACCTTTCGCTGTAACCAGCGGTGAGTCAGCCAATTTGCCGTTCCATTGATGAGTACCAGCAGCGTAATGAGCACGAATGCTGAAGCATAGGCGGTTGAAGTCCCGCCGGGTACGTTCATGGTGAGATCATAAATATGCAGTGAAAGTGCTCGCCCAGAATCATGCAAAGAACTGGGCATTCGATCCACATAACCACTGGTGAAGATGAGGGCTGCCGTTTCAGCCATGGCCCGACCAATCCCCAAGATTAGGCCCACCACAAGGCCAGGGGTTGCTGTAGGTAGCAATAGGTGCCAAAGAGTGCTCATCCGGCTCATTCCCAGGGCTGCGGCACCGAGACGGTATTCCAAGGGCACGCTGCGAAATCCTTCTTCGGTGGCGCGAATGAGCAGTGGCAATACCATGCAGGCCAGGGTGAGTCCCCCCGACAGAATTGAGAAGCCCATACCAAGATAAATGCAAAAAAAAGCATTCCCAAATAGCCCAAATACAATCGAGGGGACACCGGCCAGGACATCGAGACTGCGACCTACTAGCCGGCCAAAGGGGTTATCAGCCCGGGTAAATTCAGCCAAAAAGATAGCCGCTCCAACGCTGATGGGCACTGCGACAGCTAGACAGACTAATAAAATCAGCCCTGTTGAAACCAGGATCGAGCTAATGCCGCCTTCACGACCGGCATTTTGGGGAAGATCAGTCAAAAAAGACCAGGAAATCCGATCTAAACTGCGCCAAATAAGATCGATGAATAACCAAGCAAAAAAAGCAGTAACCAGTAGGGCCATGGCCCAGATGATGACCGTAGCCATTCGCTCTGGCCAGCGGGAGCTGAGGGGAAGGGAAGGAGCATTGCGGGGGTTAATCATGGACTGCTTTTGGGTTTTAAGATTTCTACTGTGGCAATCAAAGCCATCACCAATGCCATGAGTAGTAATCCGCTCACAAACAGGGCTGAGCGGTGATCTCCCATGGCGTAGGCCATCTCCAGGGCGATATTAGCCGTGAGAGTCCGGATGGGGTCAAAGATATTTCCCGGTACTTGCACCACGTTACCACAGACCATTAATACCGCCATGGTTTCTCCGAGAGCCCGCATTGTGCCTAACAAGATTCCCGTCAACAGGCCCGATTTCGCCGCAGGCAGAGCCACATGCCAAATGAGGCTAAAGCGGGAAAAACCCAGGGCCGCTGCTCCCTGCGTATATTCTCTAGGAAGCCCCGCCAAGGCAGCGTCGGCAAGCAGAGCGATGGTGGGCAAGATCATAAGAGCGAGGATCAAAATCCCTGCCAGCAGACTAGGGCCGGGGGGCTCTAGTTGGCGAATAAGCGGCACTAGGACCACCAGACCCCAGAGGCCATAGATAACGGAGGGGATTCCTGCCAGCAGTTCAATCAACCGACGATAGAGCCGGGCCAAAAACGGGGGAGCGTAATAGTGGCAGAAAAGAGCGGCGCCAATCCCTAACGGTGTGGCCAGAAGGATAGCCCCCCCAGTGGCCATTAGAGTTCCAACCAACATTGGCGCTAGATTAAAGTGCCCTTCTGACGCCAGGGGGGAGGGATGCCAGCCCCTATCAAAGAAAAATTTGCTCGCCCCCACCTGCTGGAGGGCCGGTATTGCTTCAAGGGCCAAAAAAACAATAATTAACAGGATGATTAAACCTGCAATGCTCGCGCATCCACGCAGGCACCAAGCCAGCAGTTTGTCATTTCTCCAGAGGGACAAAATATTGTTCCTTGATGAGATCATGCACTTGGGCGGATTGGGCAAAGCTAATGAATTCCTTAACCCAGCCTTCAGGGGGCGTTCCTGTGACTAGATTTAAAGGGCGAGAGAGAGGGAAACTGCCTTTCCGCACATTTTCAATTGTGGCCGGGACTGATCCCAGGGGGAGCAGTTTAATGGGAATGCTTTGTTGGGCATCGAATTCGGCCGTGCCAATGGAAACATATCCGATGGCATCAGGATTGCCGGCTACGGTTTTAATGCCTTGCTCATTATCGCCAATGATGACATCGGCGGCGATATCCTGACTTTTCAATGAAAAGTGTTGCAGAAATAGCGCTAAGGTGGAACGGCCTTCAGCTTTATTGACGACGGTAATGGGAGCGTCTTGCCCACCCACCTCTTTCCAGTTGGTGACTTGGCCTGTGTAGATTGCAATGATTTGTTGATCGGTCAGTTGTTGAACCGGATTGTCTTTATGAGTGATGACGGCAATCCCGTCTCGGGCCAGGGTAAACCCATATAAATTATTTTCTTCAGGCCGGAGACCTCGGGAGACCATGCCGATATCGGCCAGCCCATTTTGGGCGTCGGCAATTCCCCGTGATGATCCTCCCGTTTGCACGTCAATTCGAACCTCTGGGTGCTGGCGCTCAAACCGTTTACCGATCTCTGAAGCCAGTGGCGCAATAGTGCTAGAGCCGGTTAAGGTTAAGGTCAGCGGGCGATCCGGGGAGTCGCAGCCAGGCAGAGCGGTGAAGATAGTGAGGAGCCACAGGGTAAAAGTACTCCGATTCCAAGATTTCATGGCGGTTTCTCAGCAACTCAGTCAAATGAAAGAAAACAGCATCCTAAGTTGATGGCTTTGCTTTTAGACGCTAAGGCAACATGGGGAGCCAGCCGATACCGAATACTTTTGCCATCCCGTTCAGCCAAAACAAAGCCTGCCTTACGTAATACCTTCAAGTGATGGGACAATAGACTCTGTTCCACCCTTAGTGTTTCATTCATTGTGCTCACATGCTTGGGGCCATTCAAAAGCTGTTCAACAATAGCTAAACGGGTTTCATCTGCCAGCACCTTGAGTAGATTTGCACACGACAGCGTTTCTTTGGCTAAAGCAGCGCGGGTATTTTTTGGAAAGTAGTCGCTCATTAATACGCCCTTATATGAATCAAATTTTATTTGAATATTTATTCATATCAAGGGCAGAATAGAATTAAAACAGGAAGGCTGTTAGCTGTTTGGGATTAGTCAGGCAAGCTCAATGGGTGATTGATGGGCTGGTTCATCCCCAAGCTAGATGACTGGATTTTTTATGTCCACCGATAAGTGGTAAGCAGGGGTTTGTGATCAGAGGGAGCGACGTCTTCTACAAAGAAATCCACCACATCGCAGGTCATGGGTTGTAGCGGCCCCCGGTGGAGCATCCAGTCGACAACCTCAGGGGTATGATCATGGGTGGGAAAGGTGGGACGGGTCACATGGGGAATGCGGTTCAAGGCAGTAAAGCAATCAGTGAGGCCGGCTTCCCGGAGCACTTTCAGCGGTAAATAGTGATCGTTAAGATCCCCCATGAACAATAGCGGTGAAGACGGATCGACTAGCCGGTTCAGGGCCTTGACAGTGCTTAGCGCTTGCCCGATTCGTACATTGATGCCGTCGCTGCGCTCTTTGCGGTTGCCAGGCCAAGTGTAGTGGGCGGTGGCAACTAAGAGTGGCGGCCCGGCGGTGGCTAGGGGCTGTAACCGTACCCAAAATAGACGGCGCCACTGCTCCAGGATCCCAATGTCCTCCGCTCCGTATTCTATCAGATTGAAAAGTGCCTGATTCCAGTAAATATTGCCCTCCTTTATCCAGCCCCCAAAGGAGTCATCCACCCGTTGATGGGTTTTCAACACTTGATCGAGTAGGGCGCGACTCTGGGGGCGCAGCTCCTGTACACAGAGAATGTCCGGCTGATGGAGGGTGATGAATTGCCGCAGGGGTTCTTGACGATCCGACCAGCGTTCATCCTTCCATAGGTTATGGGTGCAAACGACAAATCGAAACGAATTGGACATACCATCTCCTTTCCTCTGATTGAGGAGCAGGAAAAGCCCTATAGGTAGTGATTGGCCCGAAACCAGGTAATCGCATCATGAAGCGCTTCCTGAGCGGGCCGGAACTTATATCCTAGCATTTGCTCCGCCCTAGCGCTGGAGAAAAACATATATTTCTTGGCCATCCGTACGCCGTCCACAGTGGTCATGGGTTCCTTACCTCCAGTCAGCTGTGCCCAGCCTTGGGCAAGATAGGCGATGGGCATGACGGCATGGGGGGAAAGGCGGATTTTAGGAGGGCGTCTCTGGGTGAGGTGGGCAACGCTTTCCAGAATTTCCCGAAGGGTAAGGTTCTCGCCTCCAAGAATATAACGGTTACCGGTTTCACCCTTTTCAAAGGCTAAGAGGTGCCCTGTGGCGACATCGTCCACATGGACGACGTTAAGACCGGTGTTGACATAGGCAGGCATGCCTCCCGCAGCAGCCATGACAATCACCTTGCCGGTAGGGGTGGGTTTGATATCCCGGGGGCCGATGGGGGTAGAAGGGTTCACAATGACGATGTCCAATCCTAGTCTGTCTCCCAGGTCCTTGACGGCTTCCTCGGCTAAAAACTTAGAGCGTTTATAATGGCCGATCATGGTTTCAAGGCTGGAGGGCGTTTCCTCATCGGCCGGCGTGCCATCGGTATTCAATCCCAGGGTGGCGACGCTACTGGTGTAAACAATACGTTTAACCCCAGCTTCGGCCCCAGCCAGGAGGATGTTTTGGGAGCCTTGGACATTGGTGTCATAAAAGTCTTGGGAACGGCGCGCCCATAATCGGTAATCAGCCGCCACATGAAATAGGGCTTGACAGCCATGGAGCGCTTTTTCTAATAGCCGCTGATCCTGGAGATCGCCTTCAAAAATTTCTACAGGGAGTTCTTCCAGATTACGCCGATTGCTATTGGGTCGCGCTAATACTCGGACGGTCTCTCCTGCATTGAGGAGCTGCTTTACTACCGCCGAGCCCACAAAGCCCGTCGCTCCAGTGACAAAGCTAGTCATGGTTGCTGCTCTTTAAATTAGAGAGTGATTGAAAAAAACTAATGGCTAAAAAGCTAAGGGGAGCGCATAGGTCAAAAATATTTCATTTTCGCCCGGATTACGGTCATGGATGCTAGCATTAGAGACGTGAGCGAGTCGTATACCCAGGCGGGAACCCCTATCGAACTGATAAGCAAAATTGATGCCAGTTCTAAACTGGAAGGTTCCTCCAAGATCTTTGCTGCCCCCTTGGTGGTATCCCCCGAGGGTAACCAGTGGAGTAACGATTAATTTTTGGTACTTAATATTGGCGTAAAGACCGCCGTAACCAAAAACCCCCCCGTCCGTGTTTGCCATGATCCCAAGGACGGGGCCGATGAAAAACAGCTTTTTCCCATACCGGTATTCAATATAGCCCGCGGCGGAGGTTTCATCATCATTAAAGTCAAAAGCTCCAGCCCCAAGATCCAAGTAGCTCGGTTCATTGCCAAGGAATTCGATGTCACCGATACTAAAGGGAGGGCGTTGAGTCTCCTCTGCCAGTATCGGTTGACTCCAGGCAAAGAAAGCCAACATCGCCCCTATTATCGTTCTTAAAAACGCTTTCATATAGATAACTCATTGATTTTTAGTTATATTAATAAATAGCGATTGAGTTGGGATAGCGATTTTCTGCCGCCAAATGAAGCTTGCTTTTTGTGGCGGCATAGGTATGCTAGCTTATTGCTGCTGAGCTGCTCGCTCATTACATTAGATGCCCTAAAGTCATCTAGACGGGAAACGATACAGGTAGACGGGAAACGATACAGGTCTAAACAAGGATCGAAAGAGTATATTAACCGCAAGTTTGGCATTCAGGGTCTTTCATGTCAACTTTCCTCAGAATGCCACGCAAATTTAAGAGGTTCACATATAATGGCTTTGAGTTGGTTAAAGGGTAAATTTGACGAAGTCTCTACCAATCTGAAAAATGAGGTGACGAAGATCAAGAATAGGGATTTTCTTGAAGGGGTTGTGGCGGGATGCGCCCTAGTAGCCTATGCCGATGGCGTCGTCAAACCTGAAGAGAAGCAGAAGATGATGGGGTTTCTGAAAACCTCCGATGTGTTATCGGTCTTTGATACCGGGGACGTCATCAAGTTATTTGAGAAATTTTCCGATCAATTTGAGTTTGATCTTGCCATTGGCGAAGCTAATGCGCTTCAGGCAGTAAGTAAGGTCAAAAAGAGAGAAGGAGAAGCTCGGCTTTTAGTACGTGTCTGTTGTGCTATCGGTGCATCGGACGGGGATTTTGACAACTCTGAAAGAAAAATGGTAAGCAAAATCTGTTCAGAACTGGGACTGAATCCCGCTGATTTTGATCTTTAGAGACTGATTGAAAGGAGTAAAACAATGGCGGTAACTTTGCAGAAAGGACAAAATGTATCTCTGAGCAAAGAAGCCCCTGGACTGAAAGAGGTTGCTTTTGGACTGGGGTGGGATGCTCGTTCGACTGATGGTGCGGATTTTGATTTGGATGCCAGCGCGCTTATCTTGGGCGAAGACAACAAGGTGTTGAGCGATAACCATTTTATTTTCTATAACAATGCGACTGATCCTAGTAGTGCCGTAACCCATACGGGGGATAATCGTACCGGCGAGGGTGAAGGGGATGATGAAAGAATTGTCGTGGATGTTTCTAAAATGCCGGCAGAAGCCAAAAAGGTCGTTTTTGTCGTCACCATCCATGAAGCTGAGTCCCGTAACCAAAATTTTGGTCAAGTGAGTAATGCCTTTATCCGAGCGATTAATAACGCCGACAACGCGGAACTTGCCCGCTACGATTTATCGGAGGATGCCAGCATCGAAACTGCCATGATCTTCGGGGAATTTTACCGCCATGGCGAGGAATGGAAGTTCAAAGCAGTAGGCCAAGGTTATTCGGGAGGATTGGCCGGTGTGGCTAGGGATTTCGGTGTTAATATCGGTTGAACAATCCATTGAAGGAATGCGCCAGCCCTTCGCTGGCGCATTCAACAATGGTTGGACTCCTTATGAGCCAGACCATCCATCTTGCTGCGGGAACTCTAAACATTGAAGTCCATAAAGCCCATCTTCCCCTGAATGATTTATTAGATTTTGCCAGCCGAGCTAATCCTAAGCGAGGGTATTTGTTTGTTTCCAAGGTCCTTGGTAAGCATATTCCCTGTAAACCCTCAACAATGCGAGACATTTACCATCGGTTAGCGACGCCTCTTTTGGAGGTGCCAGGTTCGGTAATTTTCATCGGTATGGCGGAAACGGCTACGGGCCTAGGGGCAGGCGTTGCGGATAGTTTGGCCCGGAAAGCAAAGCGCCGTGATGTGATTTTTCAGCATACTACCCGCCATAGGCTGCCGGTCAGTGAGTGGGTATGTTTTGATGAAGTGCATAGCCATGCCCCTGACCATATCCTCTATAGGCCATTGCCTGCTTTCCAGCAAAGATTTGCCGAGGCCCAAACCTTGGTTCTCGTGGATGATGAAGTCAGTACCGGGAGGACATTGGCACAACTGGGCTATAAATTGTCACAGAAGTTATCCAATATTCGCCAAGTTATACTGGTGTCGATTGTCGATTGGCTTTCCCCTGAGCAAAAACAAGCAGTTCAAGAAAAAATTGGCAGGCCTGTGTCTTTTATCAGTTTATTGGAAGGAACATTTTCCTTTACCCCTAGTCCAGCATTTAGACCTTCCCTGCCTGGAAAAGTCGAGTCGATTCAGCCGGCTTTACAAGCTCTGCCACAGACGGGGCGGCGGGGAATAGGTATGGGAGAGAAATCCCTTATCCCAAGTGGTCCTTACCCAAAAGAGCATAAAGTTTCCGTTGTGGGGACCGGCGAGTTTCAATTTCAACCCTTTTTATGGGCCGAATGGTTAGAAAAAAGGGGGTTTGACGTCTTATTTCAGAGTACAACCCGTTCGCCCGTTCAGTTGGGTGGCCCGATTGGCGAAAGCCTTAGCTTTAAAGACGAATATGGAGAAGGTGTTGACAATTACCTTCATAATCCTCCCCGTAGCGGGGACGTTATTATCGCTTATGAACATGCCGAACTGGCACGGAATCACAACCTTCCAGAACAGCTTGGAGGAAGTGTTTGGGGGGTTGACCGCAGCGCCTCGCAGGACCGCTGAATGAAGCACTCCGTATTCGTTTTTTCTGATCTAGATGACACTTTGTTGCAGACCCAGCGTAAGTGTCTCACCCCCGGTCCGTTAACGGAAGCTGCGGTAGATAAGGAAGGGCGTCCTTTGTCTTTCCATTCCCAGGAGCAACTGCTGTTGTTGCAGATACTCGAATCCTGCACTTTGATTCCTGTGACGGGACGCAATTTAGCGGCGTTAGGCAGAATTCGTTCACCCTCTTTTTCCAGTTACCGGATCACCAGTCACGGCGCCTTGGTCTGGAATGCTGATGATACTCTAATCCCGGATTGGGAGAGAGGCATTAGGCAAGAGGTTGTCCTATGGGAGCCCCGGATGCAGCATCTCCTCACCATAATTGAGGATTGTCAGAGGGCGGAAAATTTAGTGGATTTACGATTTCGTATTATTTATGACGCCGAGATACCGGTCTACCTTTCTATCAAAGGCAGCCCCGAACAGCTTTCTGAGGTTGAGAAAGTGGTGACTCCCCTTTGGGTCCGGGAAATGGGGGGGGCAGTTCACCGCAATGATCATAATATGGCACTTCTGCCTCCTTATGCAGATAAGGGCAAGGCGGTGAAATACCTCATGGCGCTTATTCGCGAGCATTGTGCTCAGCCGCCTCTTTTTGTTGGCATGGGAGACAGTTTGACCGATATTCCTTTCCTGCGCGCTTGCCACTATGCGGTTACCCCGCAGAATAGCCAAATTCATCAGGAGATCTGGGAGTGAGCAGGACGGTAAAGAATCCCGCCGAGCTTGAATCCTGTTTTCAGCCTTTGACAGGTAGCTATCGTCAGGCCGATTGCCAATTTTTACTGACGCCACTACAGGCCAAATTTTTCTCTATCCAGGAGAAGGAGCGCCTCATTCAATCGGGCGAGAAGCATTATTCGGAAATGATCAGCTTTGAGTCACCCCCTAGTGAGGCTTACTTGGCCCTATTCCGAAACATGACTGAGCGATATAAGAGTCGCTTAGCCGCTGAGGTGATGAGGCTGGCCCATAGTATTGCAAACACGCGGCCAGCGCCCATCACTTTAGTGTCACTGGCCCGGGCGGGCACACCCATTGGGGCTTTGCTCCAACGGGCCTTGAGTGGTCATCTCCAGGTAGACTCTCGGCACTATTCGATCTCCATTATTCGGGATCGGGGAATTGATGAACAAGCTTTGGCGTTTTTATTGAGAGAGGATCAGCGTCCGGCGGACGGAATGGTCTTCGTGGATGCTTGGACGGCCAAGGGAGTGATCACGGAAGAGCTAAAACGTTCAATTGCCCGCTGGAATGCCCGCCACCCGGAGCAGCTCAAAGACACCCTTTATGTCATTTCTGATATTGGTGGAGTGGCGGGTGTGGCTGCGACCTACGAAGATTATGTGATCCCTTCTGGTATTCTCAATGCTCCGGTTTCAGGATTGGTTTCTCGCTCAATATTAAATCACCAGATTCAGCCAGGGCAATTTCATGGCTGTGTTCTTTACGAGCATTTACGGCAATATGATGTCAGTCATTGGTTCCTAGACGAGGTGGAAGCGGAGATGGACGCTAAAATGGTTGCGCCACTTCCCTCTGCCCCTCGGGAGCAGCGTTATGCCCAAACCCGGGTTTACCTGGATCGATGGATAAAGCGTTATGGGGTCAAGAATATTAACCATATCAAACCGGGTATTGCCGAAGCGACGCGGGTCATGCTGCGCCGAGTTCCAGAAAGGCTTTTGTTGCGGGATCCAGAGGCAGAGGACATCGCTCACTTATTGATATTGGCTGAAGAAAAGGGGGTAATTGTCGAGCATCAGCCCAATATGCCTTTTAATGCTGTGGCTTTTATCAAAACGATAAAAACAACTTAGGCTATCCCATAAACCCTAGAGAAAAGCCATGTATCCGTCGCAACTTCAGAGGAGTCAACCGGCTAAGCCCTATCCGGTGCGGGCCCAAATACCTTGTTACATGGAATTGGGTGCCACTCTTTATATGCCCGCCACCCGGCAGGATGTTGGAAAAATTCTTAATCAACAAAAACTCACCGGCCTCCGTTCGGCCGTTGTTTGTACTGAAGATTCTATCTTGGAACAAGAGTTGGCTCCTGCACTTAATCATCTACAGTTAGTATTGGAGCAACTGCGTTCTTCTTCCATGCTACGGTTTATTCGCCCTCGTAACCCTGAGGTGTTGTCTCAATTAATACGTATTCCTGAAATTAGGAGGATTGATGGCTTTGTGCTGCCCAAGGTCAATGAGCAAAATCTACCCTTATATGCGGAAATTGCCGCTCGGATTCCAGATCTGCTGTTAATGCCTACCCTTGAGACTGAGGTGGCCTTTAGCCGAAAACGGCTTGAGGCATTGCGTCATAAATTGGCTGAAGTGGGCAACCCCATCTTGTGTCTTCGGATTGGTGGTAATGATCTCCTGCGCTTATTAGGGCTAAGGCGACCTAAGCACTTGACCATATATGATACGCCGCTGCGAAACGTGATCAATGATATCATTCTAACTTTTCGTCCGGCTGGCTATGCGCTCTCTTCCCCTGTTTTTGAATATCTGGATAATCATGATACTTTGCAGCGTGAAGTGGCGTTGGATATCGTTCATGGGTTGCTCACCAAAACGGCAATCCATCCCACCCAAGTTCCTGTGATAGAAGCGGCTTATCGGGTCTGTCAAAAAGACATGGATTTGGCGCAACAGGTTCTAAAAGAAGGGGCTCCGGCAGTGTTCAAGCTCAATAGCCAAATGGTCGAACCGGCTACCCACTGCGCTTGGGCGGAACAGTTATTGCTGCAAGCGGAGCTTTATGGCGCGTGCTGTGAGCAGCCAAATGGTTGTCTCTGTCCTCAGAAATCTTTTTAACGGCACCTCGTATTTATTATACGGCAAAGAAAATTATTAACTTATTAAATAGCTTATGCGACATTTTAAGTATTCCTTCTTAGTGACCGCAGTGGGGCTGATTGCGGCTTTTCTATGGGGAGGCCCCACCGGTTTATTTATTGCGGCTATCTTAAGCATTCTTGAGGTGAGCCTGTCCTTTGATAATGCGGTGGTTAATGCTTCCGTGCTTAAGGACATGGACCCCAAATGGCAAGCCCGTTTTCTGACTTGGGGGATTCTCATTGCTGTGTTTGGCATGCGTTTGGTCTTTCCCATTGCTATTGTCGCCGTGGTAGCAGACATTGAAATGTTAGAAGTGACGCAGATGGCGCTCAATGATCCAGAGACCTATTCAACCCATTTGCTCGCCTCCCATGTGGAGATCTCCGCTTTTGGCGGTATGTTCTTGCTGATGGTCTTTCTATCCTTTTTGCTCGATGAGACCAAAGAGCTGCACTGGTTGGGCATTGTTGAAGAGAAATTAGCCGGTATCGGCAAGTTAGAATCCATTGAGATCGTGATCGCATTGGCGGTGTTGTGGGGCCTACAGGGGGTCTTGCCTCCGGAGGAAAAACTGAGCGCCCTGTTGTCAGGGATCAGTGGCATCATGCTCTTCGTGCTGGTGGGCAGTGCCTCTGGACTATTTGAGGAGGAGGAAAAAGGAGAAGCGGTCGTCCATGCGGCAAGGCATAGTGGATTGATGGGTTTTCTTTATCTTGAGGTATTGGATGCCTCTTTCTCTTTTGATGGTGTCATTGGGGCTTTTGCGATTACCAAAGATGTCATCATTATTATGCTGGGCTTGGCTGTTGGCGCCATGTTTGTGCGCTCTATCACCGTATACCTGGTACGTAAGGGAACCTTGGATGAGTACGTTTTCCTTGAACATGGTGCCCATTATGCTATCGGTGCCTTAGCTTTCATCATGCTCGCAAGCACTAAAGTCCATATCCCTGAAGTGATTACCGGTTTGATTGGAGCGGCTTTTATTGGTTTGTCTTTGGTTTCTTCTGTTCGCTATAGAAATAAACATCAATCACAAGAAACAAAGATCTGAAGGGGAATTCATAAAGATCTCCCTTTGTTTAAACAAAAGTAAATTTATCCACAGCGAATTTGCTCTATAGGAGGGTATATGCCAGTTAAGCTAGTCAAAGGCCAGAAAATCTCTCTTGAAAAAGAAAGTGGTGGGGCCTTAAGTCAGGTGGTGATGGGGTTGGGTTGGGATGCCGCAGGGAAAAAGGGATTTTTTGGTTTTGGTGGCGGTCAGCAAATTGATTTAGACGCCTCTTGCGTGCTTTTTGACGAGGCAGGCAATGTCGTTGATACGGTCTGGTTCCGGCAGTTGCAAAGTAAAGATGGAAGCATCACCCATACGGGAGATAATCTTACCGGGGAAGGGGAAGGCGATGATGAACAAATCATTGTAGACTTGACTCGCGTACCCGCAAATGTCAAAAGTTTGATGTTTGTTGTCAATAGCTTTACCGGCCAAAACTTTAGCCAGGTTCAAAATGCCTTTTGCCGCCTGGTTAATCGCAGCAACAATGCTGAAATCGCCCGTTACGATTTAAGCTGCCAGGGTGATCACAGCGCCCAAATCATGGCCAAAGTCTACCGTCATAATAATGAGTGGAAGATGCACGCTATTGGTGAAAATGCAAGCGGAAGGACTTTCAATGATCTGCTTCCTGCTATGCGCCCCCATGTGTAATTTTAGGGGCTGTGTTCCTATGTAAGATGATATAAGTTCAACAGAGGGCTTTCTCCGGCGCGCTATTACCTCATGCGGCCGGAGGAAGCGGCTCCCCCCTTTAAAGGTATTCCCCAGCGCGGCTCCCAGCCTCTCTTCCAATAGGGGGCGATAAAGATCCTCAAAACTCACTGCTAATGCTTATTTACGGGGTGATTGCCTCCACAATATAAATGCAGTGACAAAGGCAATGATAAAAATGAGGACAAAGGCTTCTGTAAATTGAGCCCCTGCAATGCCCAAAACTGCTAATAATGCGGCCACAATAGCCACGATAAGAGAAAGTATTGCAAGTGACAACACCAAAATCTCCTGAATATGGATTATAAAGTAAGCTTTACTCAGTGTCTGGAATATCAACTGTAATGGCTATAATTTAAGTTTAGGCGAATAAAAATAGTTTAAAAGGTATTAGCGGAGAGTGATGTCTGAGCAACAGGGTAATATGCCCCATCAAAGCGCGTTGTTTACCGATCTTTATGAACTGACCATGATGCAGTCTTATTATGCGGAAGGGATGAATGCCGTTTCCGTGTTTGAATTATTCTTCCGCAAATTGCCTCACCATCGCAATTTTGTGATGGCAGCAGGGCTCGATGATATTCTGAATTATCTTGAACATCTCCGTTTTACGGACCAGGAGCGGGACTGGCTTAAGGCACAAGGGGGATTTAGCCAGCAGTTTTTGGAGCAGTTACAGGGTTTCCGGTTTACCGGTGATGTGTTTGCCGTACCGGAAGGCACTCTGGTGTTTGAAAATGAACCTGTCGTACAGGTGATTGCGCCGCTTCCAGAAGCTCAATTGGTGGAAACCTACCTACTCAATCAAATTCATTTACAGAGTGTTGTGGCCACCAAGGCGGCGAGGGTGGTGAGCGCAGCTCGGGGTCATCGGGTGGTGGATTTCGGTTCACGGCGTGCCCATGGGACGGATGCGGCCCTAAAGGTCGCCCGCACCAGTTATCTTGCTGGAGCTAGCGCTACTTCCAATGTTTTTGCCAGCCGCCATTATAATATTCCGGCTACAGGGACAATGGCCCATAGTTTCATCCAAGCCCATCCTGATGAATATACCGCCCTAAAGGCTTTTGTTCAGGAATTTCCAGAAACCACCTTGCTAGTGGATACTTATGATACTTTGGCAGGGGTTCGTAAGGTCATTGCGTTGGCAGAGGCTTTGGGCCAGGACTTTAAGGTTAAAGCTATCCGGCTTGACTCAGGGGATTTGGGCAAATTAGCCAAGGAATCACGCCGGTTGCTTGATGAAGCCGGACTGAATCAGGTAAAGATCGTGGCTTCCAGCGGATTAGATGAATATAAAATCCAAGCGCTGCTGGAAGAGGGAGCGCCTATCGATGGGTTTGGGGTGGGAACCCAACTGGCTGTCTCGGGCGATGCGCCGGAGCTCGATTTCTCTTATAAATTAGTCGAATACGCCAACCAACCGCGGACCAAGTTGTCTTCTAGCAAGGAACTCTTGCCTGGCCGCAAGCAAGTGTTCAGATTCTTTGAAGCAGGCCAGATGAAGCGGGACGTGATCGCTCGATTTGATGAAACTTTAGAGGGTCAGCCCTTGCTTGAGCAGGTGATGAATCAAGGCAAACGGCTTGAACGGGGACAGGTCTCCCTGGAACAAGCTCGTGAGCATGCCCGGAAGCAAATGGAGGCTTTACCTCCTGAATTTCATGCTTTGCAATCCTTGAAACAGGGGTATCCGGTGACGGTTAGTGAGGCTTTGCGTCAGGCTAATGAACAACTGCAGCATGAATTGGAAGCGGAGCTCAATAGCTGAGCGATGCTATTTTTTTTCTCCTCTTGAGGAGGCTTTTTGGGCTTTCCGCCTTCCGGCAGCCTGCTGATCGGCCTGGGCCCCTTCCAGCCTCCCTCGCAGCTCTGAGGCCTCAGCTAGGGCCTGCCGCTCGCGGGCCTCGGCGGCCTCTAACCGCTGTTTTAGGTCTTCCATTTGGCTGGTGGTGTCCTCTAAGCGCTGGGAGTGGGCGGCGTTTTCCCGCTCCAGTGCCGTGACCCGCTTCGCGGCTGCTTGGGCCTCTTCTCTGGCCTCCTTCAAAGACGCTACCCAGCGGGAAGCCAGATCTTGGATCCGTTCATGGGCCTCGGCCAGTTGTTGATTCCGGGCAATAGCGGCTTTTTCTAAGCCGGCGACCTGGTCACGGGCTTGCTCCGGGGTTTCCTGAAGCCGGTCCCGTTCCACGATCATGGCCTCGATCTCCTGCTGCATCTGGTCGGCCAGCTCGGCGGCTTCGCGCGTTGAGTCCTCCCTTTGGGATGGATAAGCGATGGAATCTGCTGTTTGTCGTGCATGTGCTTCTGTAAGAAGATCAGGTCAGAATCATTCCTGCGCGTAAAGCGACCTGGACGGAAAGGCAATGTTATGAAGATTGAAAAACTGAAAAAACGGCTCGATCGGAACCGGCCGATGACCACGGTGACCCTTCGCATGCCAGAAGATGTGGTGGAGGATCTAAAGCGCATTGCGCCCTTACTCGGCTTTTCAGGTTATCAGCCGTTGATGCGGGCTTACATTGGCCAAGGTCTCAGAGAGGATTTAGAGCGGCTCGATCACGATACGGTCACCGCCTTAGTGGCCAGCCTAAGGCGCCGAGGGATCAGCGAAGAAGTGCTAGAAGAAGCTTTGACTGAGGTGACCCATGGGTCGCTACAGCTAAGGAGAGGCAGATGCTGCCTTCTATAGAGTGTCGCTTGGACCTTTCGATACAATCAATGTGAAGTGGCTAGACACAAGAAAGCAGCACCCGACATGTAAAAATATTAGGCATAAATAGAGTTCTAGGGAAGAGGTTTATGAAAGCATTGGTCAATTCGGGCTCCAATCGGGATACCCAATCCCACAGCGTGCCTGAAATCAGCACCTGCCTCCATTTTTACACTGCTGATGGACACGCATCGCCCGCGCGGGCAATCCTTCCTTTGCCGAAAGGAGAAATCCCTTTTCTTGATAAAGTCTATTTATGGACTTAAAATTAAAATATAGCTATAAATAGACTATCGAGGAGGTCAATAATGGGGATTGCACACACTCCGCTCCAGGTCGATAGCGCCAAGGTGTCTAAAAGTGCTTTGCGAACTTTCTTTAATATCGCAAACGCTTGGGAACTTAATACCGATGAAGCGATGACTCTATTGGGTTTGGATTCTCGGAGCACCTATTTTAAATGGAAGAAGACTCCTGAATTAGCGAAGCTTAATACAGACAAATTGGAGAGGCTCTCTTATATTTTTGGTATCTATAAAGCACTGCAGGTGCTGTTGCCAAACCCCGCCTCTGCTGATCGATGGATAAAACGCCCTAACTCAGCCTTTCCTTTTCACGGTCAATCTGCGCTTGAGCGAATGCTGAAAGGCCATGTGGCTGATCTGTATGTGGTTCGGCAATATCTCGATGGCCAACGCGGCTGGTCGTGACTTTCCCACCGCCGGTAAGCCGTGCCCAATGGGCACCTTGTTGGAGATTGGTTCCCAGCCGCTTTCCACCCGTTGGCCTATTTGATCGTGTCGCCGAACCCGAAGACCTGGAGATTGTGTTCAAAATTGAAGCGCTCACCAATGATCGTTTGCGTGACGAAGCCGGTGATATAGCGCTTGTGCCTCCTGAAGAGCGCGTTTCTGGACCTGGAACGACGCCGATTATGGCGGCCTTTACCCATCTTAATCCTGAAGGGAGCCGATTCACGGACGGAACCTATGGAGTTTACTATGCGGCTGATACTATCGATACGGCAATAGCGGAGACTCGATTCCACCGGGCACGATTTTTGGCAGCAACAAAAGAACTCCCCATCGAAATAGATATGCGAAGCTACGCGTCTGATTTGGACGCCGACTTACATGATATCCGGAAAATGCAAGCCGTGATGCCGGACGTTTATACGCCCGATCCGCGGGGCTATGTCCATGCTCAAGCGCTGGCAAAAGCATTACGCCATACGGGTTCAAATGGCCTTACTTATGAGAGTGTACGTTCCCCTGGCGGGGAATGCGTCGCCATTTTCCGACCACGGGTTTTATCACCTGTGCGACAAGGCCCACACTATTGCTATGTATGGAATGGAGAGGAAATCACGGCAATTTATCAAAAAAATCACTACCGTTTTCTGGAGTAGGTGAATTTCTTATTGCGGTTTATGACACGTTCGTTGGTAATCAGCTTTAATATCAGCGCATAATCCAACCCTTCGCTCCTAACGAGCGAGGAGTTATGAATATCACTCTCCTCTCTACACACCTACCTACTAACGAGGGTCAGTATACCCGCACCATACAATACTATCTGGGTCATAAAAATATCCAGCGCACCGTCCGCTATCCACTGACCGGTTCAAGGATTTTTGGAACGACTGAGTCGCCGGGGCCGGGATACAAAAGGTCAGGTGAAACAAATGGGCCACCGTGTGGCTGTTTATCGCACGAATCGTTGCCGACCCTCAAAATGGTTTTAATCCCTTCAATGATAACCAGTTCCGTCCCTTAGCAATAAAGTCCAGATATGTGGACGCCCATGTGCTAGATCTAGATTATGAGTCTAACCCATCCGTTCAAGCCTGGTGCCGAACAGAGCATCACTTCAGATAAATAAGGAGGTTAGAATGAGCAGAAAGCGCATGCTGGCGCTGTTGGCGTTCATCACGTGCAGTATTCTGGTGGCCGCCTGCTCCCCGGAGAAACCGGGCTTGGGTGCGGTGGAATGGCAGTTGTACACGGATCAGGACTACCGCGGGCCTGTGCAGCGCGGTGCAGTGGATGAGGCGAGAGGGATTGCCTATCTGGCCCTGAACAATATCACCAAAAAATGGACTCAACCCATTCGGGACTGGAAGGCCGCCCTCAATCAATTCGTCATCCTCTTCGCTGAGCGGATGCCCAAGTGAAAATTAGTTACACAAAAAACTTGACACCCTCGATTGGCCAGCGCGCATCTGGCCGATGCGTATGCTCAGTTGGTGCCGCTACGAGGTCGTAAGAGGGCATGCGCTGGCCCCCAGAGCGGGTCTGATCCCAACGCGGTAGCCCCGATGAGGAAGCAGCGGCCATGAGCACACGATCCGTCGCCTTATACGCCCGAGTCTCGTCTGAGCACCAGGCCCAGGCGCAAACTATTCAAAGCCAGCTGGCGGCGCTCCGTGAGCGCATTGAGGGCGATGGGGAGCGGCTCTGCCCCGAGCATGAATTTATCGATGCCGGCTACAGCGGCTCGACGCTGATCCGCCCGGCGTTGGAGCGGCTGCGAGATGCCGTTGCGGGCGGCGAAGTCGAGCGGGTGTATGTGTACTCGCCGGATCGCCTGGCACGAAAGTACGCCTATCAAGTGATGCTGGTCGATGAGTTTCAGCGCGTGGGCGTGGAGCTGGTATTTTGCAACCGCCCGCTGGGCCAGTCGCCGGAAGATGATCTGCTGCTGCAGATGCAGGGTATGATTGCCGAATACGAGCGCGCGCAGATGCTCGAGCGCAGCCGCCGGGGCAAACGTCATAAAGCCCAGCAGGGTTCAGTCAACGTGCTCTGCGGTGCACCCTACGGTTATCGCTATATCACCCGGATCGAAGGAAGTGGCGAGGCGTGCTATGAGATCGTTGATGAGCAGGCCCAGGTGGTGCGCCAGATCTTCGACTGGGTGGGCCGCGAGCGGCTCAGTATCGGCGAGGTGCAGCGCCGCCTGAGCGAAGCCCCCACCTTGACTCCGGCGGGCAAGACCTGGTGGGATCGCAGCACGCTCTGGGGCATTTTGAAAAATCCCGCCTATAAAGGCCAGGCAGCGTTTGGCAAGACCCGCGCCGGTGAGCTGCGTCCCCGGCTGCGCGAACAGCGTGGGCGCACGCTGCAGCCACGGCGGGCACGCTCCACCTATGACCTACCCGTTAACCAATGGCTATCGATTCCCGTCCCCCCGCTCGTTGATGAGGCGCTGTTTGAGGCCGTGCAGGCCCAGCTGGAAGAGAACCGCCGCCGGGCACGTAGTGGCCAGCGGGGGGCGAAGTATTTACTACAAGGATTGTTGGTCTGCAGCTGCTGCGGCTATGCTTTCTACGGCAAGCCACTCAGCCCGAGCGCCCGCAAATACCATCCGCGCGAGTACGCCTACTACCGGTGTGTGGGCAGCGATGCCTACCGCTTCGGCGGCCAGCGGCTCTGCTACAACAAACCGGTGCGTACCGATCGGCTGGAGCAGGCGGTCTGGTCGCAAGTCTGCCGGCTACTCGAAGATCCCCAGCGGTTAACCGAGGAATACCAGCGTCGGTTGGAAGCGGTTCAGCTCTCGCCTGGTGAAGCCGATGCTGCGTGGGTGGAGAAGAGCCTCACCAAAGTGCGACAGGGCATTGCCCGACTGATCGACGGCTATGCCGAGGGCTACCTGGACAAGAGCGAAGCTGAACCGCGCATCCGGCGCTTTAAGGAGCGACTGCAGGCGCTCGAAGCTCAAGCCGAGCAATTGCGCGCCCAGGCCCAGCAGCAGGCCGATTTACAGCTTGTCATCGGCCGGCTGGAGGCGTTCAGTGCCCAGGTTAAAATGGGGCTGGAACAGCTCGATTGGGGCGGCCGCCGGGCGTTGATCCGCACCCTGGTTAAACGGATTGAGATTGACCAGGAGCGTATCAACGTGGTATTTCGTGTCGATGAGGGGACGCTTCCACCGGGAAATACCCCTTTTAGGCAACATTGTGGGAAGGGTATTGTCGCCATTTTTATCGAATGTGGTGCTGGATGAGTTGGATCAGGAGCTGGAACGGCGCGGGCACTACTTCGTGCGTTACGGCGATGACTGTAATGTCTATGTCAAAAGCCAACGGGCCGGGGAGCGGGTGATGGATAGCCTTAGGCGCTTCATTACGGGACGGCTGAAGCTCAAGGTCAATGAGGCGAAGAGTGCGGTTGATGTCCCGCAGAAACGGCAATTTCTGGGCTTTATTTTCACGGCGGGACGGTGGCCGAACCGACGCAAAATCGCTCCCGAATCTCTCCAACGGTTCAAAGCACGAGTCCGTCAGTTGACGAAGCGGAACTGGAGCATCAGCCTGGAGGAGCGGGTCGATCGGCTGGCGAGGTACCTGAGGGGATGGAAGGCTTACTTTGGCTTCTGTCCAGGAGGTGCCGCCCCCTGCCATGATCAAGCGTTGGCCTTCACTGGAGACCACAAGTGCGCGTTGGGGATGTACCTTGATTTTCGGGAAACGATGACGCATCACGTCGCACCAGGCCCAATGGGTGGTGGCTTCGCAGCCATCCAACAGTCCTGCCTCGGCAAACAACATCGCCCCTGAGCAGGCCGAGGCGAGTACGGCACCTTCCGCGTAACGCTGTTTGAGCCAACCAATCTCGTCATGATAACGGCCGGCAAGGGGGGCGCCTGGAGGTAGGTTAACTTCCGGCACGCAGATGAGCGCATTCTCCGGGCACTGGGCCATTGTGGTATGGGGTGACATATACACCCCATTGCCCGCAGCGAAAGGTTCTTGCTGCTTGGCGACCAGTAGCGGCCGAATCAATTCGGGGCCAGGGCGGCCCTCCGTGACGATGCTCCAATCCCGCCCGGCTGATAGAAACAAGTCGTACATGCCGTAAACCACCGACCCCGTAGTCTCAGGGAATACCAGGATCGCGATGTTGACGGGCGCCGTAGTCATGGCCGATTTGTCCGGTTTTTTGCACAAATGGCTTTAGTGAAGGGGGCAGATTGGGAGTACCTTTCTGAACGTCATTTTAATTTTAACTGATTGTAGCTGAAAGGAAATAGGTATCTTAACAGATAAGCCACAGCCCTGGCGGCGCCCAGCTCACTTGTCAGGCTGGAAATTAATCATGATCACGCAACACCAAGGAGTACATGATGAGTCAATACCGTAATCGACTGCCGCAACTCCGGGAAGATTTGTTCATCACTGATGGCGGCCTCGAAACTACGTTGGTCTTTCACGAGGGCATTGACCTGCCTTACTTTGCTGCTTTCCATCTGCTTAAGGACGATGCCGGGTTTGATACACTGCATCACTATTTCGCCCGTTATGTCAAGATCGCGCGCCGGTGGGGGTTTGGCATTGTGCTGGAGGCCCCCACCTGGCGCGCAAACCCGGATTGGGGAGCAAAGCTGGGTTACGATGCTGTAACCCTCGCTGACGCCAATCGTAAAGCCATCGGTCTGTTGCTCGAGATCCGCGCGGCTTATGAGACACTGGAGACGCCGGTAGTTATCAGTGGCAATCTCGGTCCACGGGGCGATGGTTATCTCGCCGCTTCCCGCATGAGTATAGAGGTAGCACGGGAGTACCATAGGCCCCAGATGGAGACCTTTGCGCAGACCGATGCTGACATGGTGTCGGCGTTGACGCTGAACTATGTGGAGGAAGCGATCGGTATCGTCCAGGCGGCTCGGGACGCCGCCATGCCGGTGGCGATTTCCTTCACAGTGGAGACTGATGGTCGCCTGCCCTCTGGTGACCAACTGGCTGAGGCCATTCAACGCACCGATGACGAAACTAATGCCTATGCTGCCTATTATATGATCAACTGTGCGCATCCCACGCATTTCGAACAGGTATTGCAGGAAGGTGGCCACTGGCGCGAGCGCATTCGCGGCTTGCGCGCCAACGCCTCCAAACGCAGCCATGCAGAACTGGATGAAAGCACGGAGCTGGATATTGGCAATCCCCAGGAACTGGGTGAGCAATACTGTGCGCTACGTACTTTGCTGCCGCGTTTGACCGTGCTTGGCGGTTGCTGCGGTACCGATCACCGACATGTGGAAGCCATCTGCGATGCCTGCCATGCGTATGTTGAAACGTCCTTGTAGAGAGATGACCACCCAATTGGGGATAAATGGCTGCTGAAACTACGGCTCAATTCTATTGCAGAGAGGAGGGTAGAAGATACGATTTCGAAAGCTGATTATATATCCCCTCCCCCTAACCCCCTCCCGCAAGGGGAGGGGGAATTAAAGGGTCAGGTCTTGTTAGGTGCCTATAGGGGACACTTGTTTCGCGCTGCACTCGCATGCTGTCGCTCTCTACGGTCGTGGCCTCATTCCTTTGGGTAGAAAAAAATGAATACCAATTAAGTTCCTGCAAACCTGAATGTCTATGTAGAAATGTCACAAACAGAATTGAGAGCAAATGTCCTTGATATGGCCGGAGATACTATTGAGCAAGCTAGAAATCAGAAAATACCTTTCTGCCTGATCACAGTCTAGGACAGGGTTTAACCGGGACGCTGTGGGGCATCAGCTGAAGGGGTTTGTTGTCGCAACAAGTTTGTGACACACTCATAGGCGTAGGTATGGGCCTGGGGGGCTTTGCTAAGCCGTGGACCGGCCACATTTAAGCTGATGACACCATGATCTGCGATAAATTCAACGATTAAAGTGGCCGCCCGGCTAGCCATAACTTCAGTCGCGTCAATGAGCTTGTAGGGCTTTTTCCGCCGGAGGCAATGCAAAAGAGTCTGTTCGGTCCCTCCCTCAAGTTCACCGAAATAGATGATTGCTGTGGCGTCACTGTCTTCAACATTTTTCAGGGTCCGTTCTCGGTAGCCGCCCTCTGGGAGTTCAATAAGGGGGTATCGAGCAGGAATCGGTCCGTCCTCTGCGGCCCGTCCGGCAGGACACCAGCCTCCACAGGGGAAATGATTGTCGAGGGCCGCGTCCAAAGCCCCACGGTCAACGCCGGTTTGTCCTCCTGAAATAATCTTCGAAAGGGTCATTCTTTGCATTGATGAACAGAGCTTGCCACTAGTCTAAACTTTAATCGGGTGTTTGGGGTTGAGTTGGAGCAAGCATACTATAATGGGTTTACCCAATGGATTCCTTTTACGCATAGAGGTGCAGATGAAAAAAATAAATTACATAAAAATGGGTATTTTAATATTGACCCTCTCCGGCATGGGATGCGCGACCAATGGGGGAAGTGGAAATGTCGTTGGCTCCGTGGATAGTGGCTTAGCAACGGTTGAACAAACAGCGCAAAGCGGGAGGCAAGCGATTGAAGCAGGGACGACTGCCGCTAGAAGTATGGGGACTAGCCAAACGGGTTTGACGGATATTTTGATGAATCAATTAGGCGTCTCCCAGCAACAAGCCTTAGGAGGTGCCGGCGCTATTTTCCAAGCGGCGAAAACCAACATGGACTCCAAAGCGTTCACAAATTTATCTCAATCGGTGCCGGGAATGAATGAGATGCTGAGCGCAGCGCCTAAGATGTCTAATGTGACCAGTGGCATTTCTTCCATGATGGGAGATGCGAATAATGCGCTGGGAAGCATGGCTTCATTGGCCGCTTCGTTTAAGCAATTGAACCTTTCTCCCGATATGGTTGGCCAATTTATTCCCGTAGTGACGGACTATGTGAGGAACACGAGCGGGCAAGCGATGGCTAATTTATTACAGTCGGCTTTAAGAACACCTTGAGTCTCGATAATTACCCTGTAAATGAGCAGCTAGGGGGAAATAGGCTTTGATGGCTATTTCCCCCATAACAACAAGCCTCTTCTTGACCTCAGGGCGTTAAATGCTGAGTTCGTGAGTTTCCAGTGAACAACCTTGGTCACGGTAGTCACGATAACGTTGCCGTCCGGCATGTCGATTGTTCTCATCTTGGTCGATAATTTCCGCCACCCGTGGAAAATGAGAAAAAAACCGCGGCACTTCCGCGCAGAGATTAATCAAGAGATCCATCTCACTCTCCGGTTCGCCCCCATAGCCAATGAGCACGGGGGTTTCGGATGCTTCCTCGGTATTCATCAGGGCATGGGGGACGAAACTACCTTGACGGAAGGTCCATAGGAGGTCGTCCATTTTCTGCGCTTGCTCCTGATCTTCCACCTGGATATAGATCCGATGGCCAAGCCGATAGGCCTTTTCCGTTAACTTGCAGGCAAATCGCTCCCGGATTTGAGGCTGACGGCTCGTAAGTAAATAAAAATCAACCTTTGCCATGGGTCATTATCCTGGAAACGGCAGTTGACCGTTTAGAAACATTGGAAAGGGGCGATGAATTCTAACTTTCTGCTCCCTCGGCGCGCTGAATCAGGTATTGGGTAAGGAGGGGCACGGGGCGTCCAGTGGCCCCTTTCTCCTTGCCGCTGAGCCAGGCGGTGCCGGCAATGTCCAAGTGGGCCCAGGAAAACTCTTCCGTAAAGCGGGCCAGGAAACAAGCGCCGGTAATGGTGCCGGCTTCCCTTCCACCAATATTGGCCATGTCCGCAAAATTGCTGTCCAGTTGCTGCTGGTACTCTTCCCATAGGGGGAGTTGCCAAGCCCGGTCATTGCTGGTTTGTCCGGCGGCAAGCAAGCTCTCCGCCAGGGTTTGATCATTACTCAACAGGCCAGTGGCTTGGGCGCCTAGGGCGATGACACAAGCTCCTGTCAGCGTGGCCACATCAATGACCACTTCCGGACTGTAGCGTTTGCTGTAGGTGAGGGCATCACAAAGAATCAAACGACCTTCCGCGTCCGTATTCAGGACCTCAATGGTTTGGCCCGATAAGCTGGTGATGACATCTCCAGGTTTGTTGGCGGCACCATCGGGGAGATTTTCTGAACTAGGCACGACCGCGACCACATTGAGGGGCAATTCCAGCTCGGCGCAAGCTTTCATGGTTCCGAGAACACCCGCCCCACCGCACATGTCATATTTCATTTCATCCATGCGCTCAGAAGGTTTAATAGAAATACCTCCTGAGTCGAAAGTTAATCCTTTTCCTACTAGGACGATGGGTTTTTGTTTGTTGGAAGCCCCTTTGTACTCCAGGGTGATGAGTTTAGGTGGTTGCCGGCTACCCCGGGCCACGGCAAGCAGCGCCCCCATCCCCAATTTTTCCATGTCTTCCTGTTCCAGGATTTTCACCTTTAGGGGTTTATATTCCTTGGCTAACTTACGGGCCTCATCGGCCAAGTAGGTGGGCGTACAAACGTTTCCAGGCAGGTTGCCCAGATCTCGGGCTAGACTCACTCCCTTGGCTATGGCTTGGCCCCAGTGGGTCCCCTGTTCTGCCGCCGGCTGTTGGGAGCGTTGCTCTAGCAGCAAGGTGAGCTTCTTAAGGGGCTGTGGGGGCGGTTCTTTTTTGCTCTTGGTTTGATCATAGCGATAGGAGGCCTGTTCAGCGGTCTCTACCAGGAGCCGCGCCTGCTGGGCGATATCCTCATCCTCCTTGAGTTTAAGATCCAGCAGGCAGACTACCGCATCGGTAGTGCCACACTCTTGTAATACCTTAACAGCGCTCGACCAACTCTGGCGCAGATGTTTGGCCTCCAGTTTCTCTTCCTGGCCACACCCCATCAATAAGATTCGTTCGGCTTTAACTCCGGGAAGGGCGAAGAGCAGGAGGGTTTGTCCTTTTTTGCCGGAAAAATCACCTTGCTTGATGAGTTTAGACAAATAGCCTTCACTGGCTTTGTCAATTCGTTGGGCGGAAGGGGACAATTTCCCCCCTTCGTAGATGCCCACCACAAGGGCACCGGTGCGTTGTTTTTCCGGGGTACCACTGGCAACGGTGTAATTCATAGCGACTCCTGAAGAGGGATTATCATTGGTGTTTTGTCTTCACAAAATAAAAGCTCAGGATGGTAAGACATTTTAAAGGGATTGACGACCAATAGTTCAAGAATTGGGGATTCAATTTTATGATAAGGGTTCTGTAGGAGCAGAGACCGGGCGATGACAATGGACCCCCTCAACCAAGAACATCAGCGCTTAAAAGAGCGCCTGGAACGGGGCGAGATGACGCCAGCCGAGTATGAAAAGGAACGGCAGCGCCTGGAGGAATCCGCTGGTCAGGGCCAGTCTGCTGATCCTTTTGAGACTCCAGTTTATCACCCGCCCCCTTCTACCCGACTGACGAACTTGGCGCCCGGGCTGGAGATAGGCCCCGAAGACCACCGGTTTCGGTTGGTGTGCAAAATTGGCGGAGGGGCCATGGGGCAGGTATGGCAAGCCCACGATCTGGTCGAAGAAGAACTGGAGGGCGGCGAGCGCTATAAGGCGCTAAAAGTCATCCATCCCCAATTGCAGGACTTAGCCCGTGCCTTGAAGATGCTCAAGCGGGAAGCGGTGCGGGCCTCCCAATTGACCCATCCCAATATTATCAATGTTCGCGGCTGCCGGCAGGGGAAAGACGGCTGGCTGTTCGTAGTCATGGACTATTTGGAAGGCCGAGATTTGGACCGGTTGCTGCTAGAGGACGGAAAGCCAGGGTTGTCCTGGGAACGGACTCGGGAACTTCTCAAGCCTCTGGCCGAGGGGCTGGATTATGCCCATACCCAGGGAGTTCTGCACCGGGATCTCAAGCCGGGTAATGTGTTTATCACCCATGAAGGCCAGGTGAAGTTATTGGACTTTGGCCTGGCCTATCGCTTGCATCAGGCTAGCACCTTAATGAAGGTGGAGGAACCCGATACTAGCGGCACCCCAGAATATATGCCCCCGGAAGCTTTTGTGGCAGGAGAGCCGGATAAGAGCCGGGACATTTATGCCCTAGCCTGTTTGACTTATGAGATGCTCACTGGCGAGCCGCCCTATAACCCCCAGGCGGCGGTGCAGCGCCAGCCGGATTTGATGCCCGGTAAGCCGGAAGGATTAACCGACGCGGCCTGGGAAGTGCTCCAATCGGGATTGGCTTACCATAAGGAAAATCGTCCCGAAAGTGCGGGGGAGTTGGTGCAGCGTTTGGAAGCAGCACAAGCCATCACCCCAGAAACCGGAGAGCCGGAGGAAGCGCCAGCTCGAGAGACAGCCGCTCCTGAATCGCCATCAGAGAAAGCCCCCGAACATTCTCCTGGGGGCAGTGGTCGGCCTTGGCTGATTGGGTTAGTGCTTCTGGTGATGGGAGGAGGGGTTTTTTACCTTTGGGAACCGGAAGCGCCTAGTCCCCCTCCTGTATCACCACCAAGGGAGAGGGAGGAACCGAAGCCAAAGGTGCCGTCAAAGCCCGAACTGCCCTCTCCGCAAAAAGTGGAAGCCGAGTTTGATCTCAGTACTTCTCAACGAGTACAGGTGCAACGTGCGCTCGATATACTCGGTCATGATCCACAGGGGGTGGATGGAATTTTTGGGCCCAAGACAGAGGACGCGATTCGTTCCTGGCAGCGAGCCGAGGGATTAGAACCTACCGGGGATCTTACACAAGCCACCTATGAACAGTTGATGGCGGCGGCTCGGCAACAGCGGGAAGAGAAAGCGCCAAGGTCCTCTGCCGAACCCAAACTGCCGCCGATGCAAAACATCCATGGTTGGTCGTCAGCCAAGGTTGAGGCGTTGCAGCGGCAGACTGCGGAAGCCTTAGAGCAGCCGGTGGTGTTTCAAGACCGGTTGGGGGACGGCAGTCGTGGTCCGGAGATGGTCATCATCCCGGCGGGGGAGTTCTTAATGGGTTCGCCAGAGAGTGAAGCAGGTCGAGATGATGGTGAAGAGCAGCATAGTGTCCAGATTACACGGCCTTTTGCCATAGGCCGCTACGAAGTTACCTTTGAAGACTATGATCGCTTTGCAGTAGCGACAGGGCGGGATAAACCTGATGATGAAGGTTGGGGCCGTGGCCGGCGGCCCGTAATTAACGTGAGCTGGCATGATGCCACGGCGTATGCGGCGTGGTTATCGGAGCAGACAGGACAAAAGTACCGCCTGCCGACGGAAGCAGAATGGGAATATGCGGCGCGTGCGGGGACGGTTACGGCGCGCTATTGGGGGGAGAATTCTGGTGAAGGGTGTGAATATGCTAATGCAGCGGATCGGACGGCAAAAGAGAAATTTTCAGGATGGTCGGTGATGGACTGTCAAGATGGCTATGTTTATACGGCTCGTGTGGGGAGTTTTCGTGCTAATAATTTTGGGTTGCACGATGCCTTAGGCAACGTGTGGGAGTGGACGTGCTCTGAGTATGATGAGAATTATTCTGGTGCAGAGACTCGATGTATAAGCAAAAATCATGCCGGCCCTCGGGTGTTCTGGGGCGGTTCCTGGGACAGCTTCCCGCACAATGTGCGTTCAGCTAACCGATTCGGGGACTGGCCAGACTACCGGAACAACGACCTGGGGTTTCGTCTTGCCAGGGATTTATAACCCTTTGTTCTTTATGCTTTTACCCTTTACGGGGGTCCAGGGGGCGAAGCCCCCTGGTCGCGTCCTATAGCGTTTCCCTTATTAGGAGAGATACAGTTAGATTAAGAGGTTAAGATCCTGGTAGGTTGATATTTGTGTCCTAATTTATTCGGGAAACGCTATGTAACCCTTCGGGTTTTATTCTTTTACCCTTTACGAGGAAACTGAAATGGTAGAAATAGCCGAACGCATTACTATAGATCCCGAGCAGTGCGGGGGCAGGCCGTGTATTCGTGGTATGAGGATTCGCGTAACGGATGTGTTGGAGTTCCTGGCTTCAGGGCTGTCTCAGCAACAGATACTCGATGAAATGCCCGATCTGGAGGCGGAAGATATCCAAGCATGTCTTCGGTACGCCACCCGCCATCTAGATCATCCGGTGATTGCCATGTGAAGCATATGGATTGATGCCCAACTTGGTATTAGCCTACTTGCTCTCCCGGATAGGCCCCTATTTGGAACTCAAATAGCAATGGACCCACTTCTACCAAGTCGCCCTGCCGAAGCCCAACTCTCATTCCCGGTGAGATAGACTGGCCATTAATCGTCACAGGCGTGTTTTGTCCTACAATTACAAAACCCCCTTCCTGGTAGCTTAGCTCAGCAAGATGGTTTTCATCCGTCTCACTTACTTTGATAGCGGCCTCTTCACTGTTTCCCATCATTGCAGTACCAGTACCCCGAAGAAATAGATAATTTTCCACCTGGGGACTGTCATTGACCCGATCCAGCCTCAACCACCGAGTAGGTTCAAGGCGGACCCGCAGTTGTAATGCCTCATGACAGAAGCTAATGAGATCTCCATTGTGTAAGGCTTGCCACTTCCCGCCCTTAAGGGTAGTGCCATTGACCTTGGTGCCGCCTTTGGAGTGGTCATCCCGAATCTTAGCCTGTGCATTCATACTCACCACAGCATGAGTCTCACTAAAGCTATCCATCCGGGTTTGGTTGTCGGGTTCATCCAGGGGAAACAGGGCCAGCCAAAGGTCGGCGGTGAGCTTGGGCCGGCCTAAAATGATTTGGGGACGAGCAAAAAGGCGGGTCAGCGACACCGAGGAGCCTTTCAAAAATTGCAACCGGGCGCCGGTGGCTTTTTGGGGTAAGGGGCGCGGAGCCATGGGCTGCAACGCCTCTGTTGCTGAGGGTTCGCAGGCGGCCTTTATGACTTTAGCAATTTTGACTAAGGCCATTTCTTGTTCGGCCGGATTCAAACTGGCCAAGGGGTTGGCCGGATCGTGGGCGGCTTGATATTTCTCAATCTCGGTTTCTTCATACCAACTCGCTCTGATAGGTATCCAGAGGATTTTCAAACCTTCTTTCTCGGCCGCATCCAATAGGGGAGGCAGTTCTTCCTCCGCGATAAAATCAGAGGCGAGAAAATCTGGACTGACTAGGAGCACAGCCACTTTGGCCTGGGCCAGAGCCTGTTTGATTTCATTTCGCCACTGTTGGCTGGGTTGGATATGGGTATCATCCCAGACTGATATTTTGCCTTTTCGGATCAAGGGCTTTAACATGGTCCGCAACTTTCTCAGCCATTCCTTATCCTGGTGGCTGTAGCTGATAAAAACCTGGTGGCGAGGAATTGCTCGCATAGTTTTTCATTTTTTGGGGTTGTGGCAAGGGCACAGGGATAATATCCATCTGAACAAACTGGACTTACGCCGTTTGTCATTCCTACGTAGGTGGGAGTCTAGTCGCTGCCTGAAAAAACTGGATACCCGCCTCCGGAGGTATGACAACTCCGGGCCTTTTGCGTAGGTTCTGTAGATAACGTTTTCTATTTCCCCCTCATCCTAGCCTTCTCCCGCCAGGGGAGAAGGAACGGGGAGTTGAAGGTTCTCAGCCTTCTCCCGCTAGGGATGAAGGGACAGGGAGCTAAAGGCCTCAGAAGCCGTTAGAAAATTCTTTTAGGATGAATTGGGTACGGCAAAACTCGCCTCTGTAAGCGTTTATTCGCGTGCATTTGCGGCTAAAAACCGAATCTAGGTTGTTCCACTGATTTTCTCAGATGGCGCCCCCCTCGCCAGCGCTCTGCCCCAAGTTTTTGCGATACCCTTTAAAATGTGATTTTTTTGTATCCTGCGTGTCTTTGTGGTGATCTCGTAATTTATCCGGATAGATGATGGAACGGATGTTCAAATTTCGTATTGTTGATCGTTACATTCTCAAGGAATTGAGCCTCAATGTGACGGCAATCACTTTAGTCTTGTTGCTTATTTTTGGTGGGATTCGCTTCATCCGTTTTTTAGGCCAGGCAACGGAAGGGAAGGTCCCAGGGGAGACCATTTTAGCGCTTTCCACGTACGAGGCCATAGGGGCTTTGGTATTGCTGCTGCCGTTAGCCGCCTTCCTGGCGGTGATTCTGGTGCTGGGCCGGATGGCTAATGACAGTGAAATTGTCGTCTTATTTGCCTGCGGCATAAGCCGGGGCCATTTGTTGCGGGTGGTGTTGGCCTTTGGGTTGGTATTGGCCATAGGTGTAGGCTGCATTTCCTTGTATCTGGGGCCTTTGGCTTCGGCAGAGGGCTATCGTCTCAAGCAAGAGGCCATACTTGCCGCTGAGACCAGTGGTTTGGTGGCCGGCAATTTCAAGAAAACCAAGGGAGGACAATGGGTATTTTATGCCGAGAGCTTAACGGAAGATCGACTGGGAATGAGAAATGTCTTTATCCAGGTGCGAGAGCCCACCCAGAAAATTCTTTTCCGATCTTCGAGAGGCCGCCTTCAAACAGATGGGATCACCGGTGACAAGCACTTGATACTGGAGGAAGGTTACCGTTATGACCTGGTTGGTAATGACGTGGGGATACGGATCTCTCGCTTTGAGCGCCATGGCATTTTGGTGAAAAAGGGGGGGGCGCAAGAATTCCGCATCCGCCATAAAACCCTTCCCACCTTGACCCTTTGGGAGATGGGAGCTCCCAAAGATATTGCAGAAGTGCAGTGGCGAGTTTCCATGCCCATTGCGACCCTCCTATTAGTGATGCTGGCGGTCCCCTTGGCCCGATTGGAACCCCGTCAAGGGCGCTATGCAGGGTTGGTACCCGCCGTCCTGGTGTATGTGATTTATAGCAACATGCTCGGGATATCCCGTAACTGGGTGGAGCATGAAGTGATCCCGGCCTCCCTTGGTTTATGGTGGGTCCATGGGCAGATGCTCTTGGTGGTGCTGGTCTTGCTCTGGCCTCAGCCTTTGTGGCGGGTGTTACACCAACTGCGCCGGCTCCTTGCTTGGGTGAAGCGATGAAAATTTTAGACCGTTATGTGGCGAAAGCGGTGATCAGCAATACCTTGCTGGTGCTGCTGGTCTTAATTGCCCTTTATACCTTTGTGGAGTTTATCACTGAGCTGGAGGAAGTGGGGGAAGGGAACTACGGAGTAATGGATGCACTGCGTTATACCGCCTATTCCATCCCTCAATATATCTATGACTTATTGCCCGTGGCTGCCCTGCTAGGGAGTGTGCTGGGGTTGGGCTCCCTGGCCGGTCAAAGTGAATTGGTGGCCATGCGAGCCGCCGGTTTTTCCGTGGGTCGTATTACCCGTTCCGCCTTGGCAACGGGAATGATCTTTGTGGTGGTGACGATTCTCATGGGGGAAGTCCTGGCGCCGCCCGCAAAGCAGGCGGCCAATACGCTCCGTTCCTTGGCTAAAACGGGGCATTTGAGTGAGCAAGCAGAGCGAGGTTTCTGGACCCGCAATAATAACAATTTTAATCGCATCGGCCGGGTATTGCCCAATGGACAATACCAAGACATTGAAATTTTTGAGTTTGATGAACAACATCGCCTTCGGGTCATCAGCCGAGCTGCCGGCGCGACCTATCATAGGGATGGTTGGCATTTGAGTGATATTACCCAGCGGATTATTAGCAGCCAAGGCATTACCACCCGCAGATTGCCTGAGGCCCTTTGGGAGTCAAGCCTAAGCCCGGAAATGTTGGATGTGGTCATGGTGGACCCCCAGCAGCTTTCTGCTTGGGGGTTATACCGCTACATCGACTATTTGGAGGAGAATAAACAAGCCACGGAGCAATACCAACAGGCCTTTTGGAGTAAGGTATTTGCCCCTTTCAATACTTTGATCATGATGTTTTTGGCCATTCCCTTTATCTTTGGTCCGCTGCGCTCGGTCAGTATGGGGCAGCGGATCTTAGTTGGTGCCTTGGTGGGCATTGGTTTTTTTCTTTTTAATCGGCTTTTTAATCAGTTAGGATTGGTCTTTGAATTTTCTTCCTGGTTAGCGGCGGCTTTTCCCTCACTCCTGTTTTTTGGTCTTGGTATGGTGATGCTGCGCCGGATTTATTGAGGTTTCTGAGCTTTTTTTGGCACCAGGACGAGTTCGGTTTCTGAGAAACGGTCATGCCAGGTTTTGCCTTCTTTATCGATGAGCGCCCACCAAAAGCCCGCGCCCAGGGGAAGCCAAGAAACTATAGCGAATCCGAAGCGAAGCAGTGCTTGGCGCCAGGTAACGGTTTGGCCATTGGGTTGTTGGACCTTGATGCGCCAGGCGCGCATTCCCAGCGTTTGTCCCCCATGGGTCCAGAAGCCTCCAAAAAAGGCTATAGCTATCAGTAGAAGATAAAAGCGGTAGATAGCGTTGCCTGCAGGAATAGCCTGGCCCGCGGTGAGGGGCAAGGCAAAGATGGTGAGTAAAAACCAGGTGGCCACGAGTAATAAGCTGTCGTAGAAAATGGCTCCTAGGCGACGGAATAGTCCTGCTGGGGAGGATGGGGGATGGCTGGTGGCTTTCATGAGGGTAAAGTATCATGCCTGTTAATTAAGGAAACCGTATAGTAAAGATGTTGCAGTTACGTGGCCAGTCGGCTTTATCCTCTTTTCGGCTTAAAAGGTTGCTTACCCGATTGCAAGGGGCGGTGGCGGAAGTGGTCTCCGTGGAGGCGGATAATTTTTATTTCGTGGATTTGAGTCAGTCCCTTGCCCCGGAAGAATCCCGCTCCTTAGCCCATCTCTTGGAGGCTGACCATCTCACCTCCAAGGAGACGCCCGAAGACAATTTATTGTTGGTAGTGCCTCGTCCCGGCACCATTTCCCCCTGGTCAAGCAAGGCGACCGATATTGCTCATCTCTGTGGTCTGAAAAGAATCAAGCGCGTGGAACGCGGCGTGGGCTATTGGATCCGCAAGCGCAATGGTGGTGCTCTTTCAGCCACTGAGCGCCAGGGTCTTGCGCCCTGTGTTTATGACCGGATGACGGAAAAAACCCTCGAGCGCCTAGAGGAAGCGGAGGCTCTTTTTTACCACCAGGAACCGGCTCCCTTGACCACAGTGGATATCTTAGGTGGAGGGCGGGTGGCCCTGGATCTGGCCAATAGCCAAATGGGGCTGGCTTTGGCGGAGGACGAAATCAACTACTTGGTAGAGAACTTCCAGGCTTTGGGCCGTAATCCCACGGATGTGGAATTGATGATGTTTGCCCAGGCCAACTCGGAGCATTGCCGTCATAAGATCTTCAATGCTAGCTGGATCATCGATGGCAAAGCTCAAGACCGCAGCCTGTTTGCCATGATCCGCCACACTTATGAGAGTCACCCGGCGGGCATTTTGTCCGCTTATCGGGATAACGCGGCAGTCACCGCGGGTCCTCGGGTGGCCCATTTTATGACCGGTGTCGGTGGTGATTCGGGTTATGGTTATTGGGAGGAAGAGCGCCACCTGTTGATGAAGGTGGAGACTCATAATCATCCTACGGCCATTTCCCCCTTTCCAGGAGCGGCGACCGGGGCGGGGGGAGAGATCCGAGACGAAGGAGCTACCGGACGGGGAGGGAAACCCAAAGCCGGATTGGTTGGATTTAGCGTCTCTAACCTGCGGATACCAGGATTTGAACAGCCTTGGGAGCAGGATCATGGCAAACCCGGACGGATAGCCTCGGCCTTGGAGATCATGGTGGAGGGGCCGATTGGTGCCGCTGCTTTCAACAATGAATTTGGGCGTCCTAATCTGTGCGGCTATTTCCGTACCTATGAAGCCCGGGTGCCGGGGCCTAGGGGTTGGGAGTTGCGGGGCTATCATAAGCCCATCATGATTGCGGGAGGCCTGGGCAATATCCGCCCTGGGCAGGTCAAAAAGACCCTTTTAGCGCCGAGAACACCGCTATTGGTGATCGGCGGCCCTGCCATGCTCATTGGCTTAGGAGGGGGAGCCGCCTCTAGTGTGGCCTCGGGGGAGAGTGAGGAGGCGCTGGATTTTGCTTCGGTGCAGCGGGGTAATCCGGAGATGCAGCGGCGCTGCCAAGAGGTCATTGACCGTTGTCTCGCCTTGGGGGAGGGGAGTCCCATCCTTTCTATTCACGATGTGGGGGCGGGGGGACTTTCTAATGCCCTACCGGAGCTGGTCCACGATAGCGGCTGCGGTGGCCGGTTTGAGTTGCGGGTCATTCCCAGCGACGAGCCAGGACTTTCCCCCATGGAGATTTGGTCTAATGAGGCCCAGGAACGCTATGTTTTGGCCGTTGATCCCCAGGGATTGTCACTCTTCCAAGCCCTCTGTGAGCGGGAGCGCTGTCCCTGGGCGGTGGTGGGTGAAGCCACGGAGGAGGGACAACTGATCGTCGGGGACGGCTATTTTGATAATCTGCCCGTGGACATCTCCATGGAGCTCCTTTTTGGCAAACCCCCCAAGCTGCTCAAGGAAGTTCAGCATCGGCCTTTTCATAAGCCGGATTTGGACTGTAAAGACATAACCCTGCCTCAAGCCGCCGAGCGGGTATTGGGTTTGCCGGCGGTGGCCAGCAAGAATTTTTTGATCACCATTGGGGATCGCTCTATTACGGGGCTGGTTGCCCGTGACCAAATGGTAGGTCCGTGGCAGGTCCCGGTGGCCGACTGTGCGGTAACGCTTTCTGGCTATCGTTCCTATGAAGGTGAGGCCATGGCCATGGGAGAACGTCCCCCCTTGGCGCTCATCCACCCGGTGGCTTCCGGACGCATGGCGGTGGGGGAGGCGATTACCAATATTGCCAGTGCCCCTATTCAATCCCTGGGGGAGGTAAAACTGTCGGCGAATTGGATGGCTGCTTGCGGTCATCCCGGTGAAGATGCGGCTTTGTTCGATACGGTCAAGGCCGTGGCCATGGAGCTTTGTCCCCGGCTGGGGATTGCCATCCCGGTAGGGAAGGACTCCCTGTCCATGAAGACCGTCTGGCAGGAAGGGGACGAAGAACAGGTGATGACGGCTCCCCTTTCTTTGATCGTCAGCGCCTTTGCCCCGGTGCTGGATGTTCGCCGCTCCTTGACTCCTCAGCTGCGCACCGATGTGGGGGAGACCGTCTTGATCCTGATCGACTTGGGAAAAGGCAAAAATCGCCTGGGGGGAACGGCCTTAGCCCAGGTTTATCAGCAGTTGGGCCACCACCCTCCCGATTTGGATGATCCGGAGGCCTTGGTTCGTTTCTTCACGGCGATTCAAGGGTTGAATGGGGATGGTCTCTTACTGGCCTATCATGATCGTGCCGATGGCGGGTTGTGGGTGACTCTTTGCGAGATGGCTTTTGCGGGCCATTGCGGAATCCAGGTGGATTTAGATGCCCTGGGCGCCGATCCCCTCGCTGCCTTGTTTAGTGAGGAGTTGGGGGCGGTGATTCAAGTGCGGCGCCAAGATCAGGAACAAGTTTTGGCTTGCTTCCAGGGGGCCGGATTAGGCCGCTATTGCCATGTCCTTGGGGGGCTAGACTGTCAGGATCAGATCCGGGTCTCGTTTCAGGATCAAGAGCTGTTGGCGGAAAGTCGGACCTACTATCAACGGCTATGGTCAGAGACCAGCTATCGGCTGCAATCATTGAGGGACAACCCGGAGTGTGCTCAACAGGAATTTGAGGTCCTGCTGGATAAGGCCGATCCTGGCATTAATCCCTCCCTGGCCTTTGACCCTGCGGAAGACATTGCCGCCCCTTATATTGCCACCGGGGTCCGTCCTCCAGTGGCGATCTTGAGAGAGCAAGGAGTGAATGGTCAGGTGGAGATGGCTGCGGTTTTTGAACGGGCTGGTTTTGCGGCCATGGATGTCCACATGAGCGATATTTTGGCGGGACGGGTGAGCTTGGCTGAGATCAAGGGCTTAGTGGCCTGCGGCGGGTTTTCCTATGGGGATGTCCTTGGAGCAGGGCGTGGCTGGGCGAGCACGGTGCTGATGAACCCCCGTGCCCGGGATGAGTTTACCGGCTTTTTTTCCCGTCAGGATAGTTTCGCCCTGGGGGTGTGTAATGGCTGCCAGATGCTCTCTCACTTGAGAGAGCTGATTCCTGGAACTCACCTATGGCCAAAGTTTTTGCGTAACCAATCAGAGCAGTTTGAAGCCCGCTTGGTGACGGTGGAAGTGCTCAACTCTCCTTCTTTGTTCTGGCAAGGAATGGCCGGTTCCCGTCTTCCTATCGCAGTGGCCCATGGGGAGGGGCAAGCTTATTTTGGGGAGACCGGTGCGGCTGAAGAAGCCTTTACTGCTGGCATTGCAGGGTTACGTTTTGTTGATAACTACGGCCAACCTACTGAGCACTATCCTGCCAATCCCAATGGTTCGCCGGGAGGGATTACCGGCCTGACCAGCGAGGATGGGCGCTTCACCATCATGATGCCCCACCCCGAGCGGGTTTTCCTGAGCGTTCAGCATTCTTGGCACCCCTTAGATTGGGGGGAGGAAGGCCCCTGGTTGCGAATGTTCCGAAATGCTCGCCGGTGGGTAGATTAAAAAGGGGGTTATCGGCGCCGTTTGAGGAGAACATAAATCGCCCCTGTGCCCCCATCAGTAGATCGGGCTGAGCAAAAGGCCAGCACTTCGTCCTTTTGTTGCAGCCAGGCGTTCACTTTCCCCTTAAGAATAGGTTCCTTTTGGTAGGAGCCCCGCCCTTTGCCGTGAATGATGCGGAGGCTACGAATGTCGTTTCTCTCGCACTCTCTTAGGAAACTAGCGAGGGCCTGGCGGGCCATGGGAACATTCATGCCATGGAGGTCAAGTTCGGCGCCAATACTATACTTTCCCTGCCGTAATTGGCGGAGCAGCCGCTTTGGCACCCCGGGTCGAAGGTAGAGTAATTCCTCGCCGGTTTCCAATTCAGCCGCCTCAAAGGTCTCGGACATCATGTCCCGAATCACGAGGGCTTCGTCCCGCTCCCGCTGTTGGGGTATGGGGGGGAGGCGATGCTGAAAGGGCATCACCTTATCCTGATTTAACGGCAAGACATCTTTCACCGCCTCTCGGAAAAGTTCTCTATCGTGAATGGAAATCGATTTTTTTTTACGGCTCATGAATGAATGCCCAAGTTCTGAATAGGGCCATTTTAACGAACCCTACACTGGTTTGTGCTTGCAGGCCCAGCGGTAGCCCTGTACCATGCGCCGACGGCAGAAAACTTATCTATTTCGCCCTCTTAATAAATCACATGCCGTCAAATTCGAGTACAAATTCGGGGAGGAGTTAATGTCGGTTGCATATCTAATTCCGCCTTTACTGGGTGGGTTGGGACTTTATGCCGCTTATCGCTTGTATGGGATGATCATGGAACGGCCTGCTGGTGAAGGGCGGGTTACCGAAATTGCCGAGCAAATCCAGCTTGGCGCCATGGTGTTCCTGAAGCGTGAGTATATGACCCTCGGGATTTTTTCCGCGGTGGTCTTAGTGCTGCTTTATATTTACTTAGGGGTAGGCACAGCTTTTGCCTTTCTGATCGGCGCACTGAGCTCATCGGTGGCGGGTTATGCGGGGATGTACGCGGCGACGCGGGCTAATGTCCGTACCACCGTGGCGGCTAACAAGGAGGGGGCCGCTGCTGCTTTGACGGTCGCCTTCTTTGGCGGTTCCGTCATGGGGCTTACGGTGGCTTCCATGGGGCTTCTGGGCCTTGGTATTCTCTATCTGTTCTTCGGGGGCGATCCGGAGACTGCCCATGCCATTCACGGGTTTGGTGTAGGGGCTTCCTCGGTCGCTTTATTCTCCCGCGTGGGCGGGGGTATCTATACCAAGAGCGCCGATGTGGGGGCTGATTTGGTAGGTAAAGTCGAGGCGGGAATTCCCGAAGACGATCCTCGCAACCCTGGCGTGATTGCGGACAACGTGGGCGATAATGTGGGGGACGTGGCCGGTATGGGTTCCGATATTTTCGAATCCTACTGCGGCGCCATGATTGCCACCATCGCCATTGCCGCGACTTTGACTTTGGTCGAAATTGAGTCATTGGGGGGAGATCAAGGGGGGCTGATGTTTTTACCCCTAGCTCTGTCCTCGGTCGGGTTGCTTTGCTCCATTGGGGGGATTGCTCTGGTCCGGCGTTTCTCTGATAAATCTCCGGATGTGGCTTTACGCCTAGGAACCATTGGGGCTTCGGTTTTGTTTATCCTCGTTGCTTATTTGGTGATTCTCATCGTGGGGGTGGATACTCAAGTATGGGGCGCCGTCATCACCGGGGCCGTGGGCGGAATCATTATTGGATTGATTACCGAATATTACACCGGGGGAGCCCCCATCCGTAAAATTGCTGATTCTGGTGAGACTGGCGCTGCTACGGTAATGATCTCGGGCCTGTCCGTCGGTATGCAGTCGGTTGTCGTGCCATTGCTGACCATTGCGGCAATTATCTTTTTTGCCAGTGAGATTGCCGGGCTCTATGGCGTGGGAATTGCCGCGGTAGGTATGCTGGCTACGGTGGGGATCACTATGGCGATTGATGCCTACGGACCGGTCGCCGATAATGCTGGCGGTATTGCAGAAATGGCGGAACTAGGACCGGATACCCGAAAAATTACCGACTCCCTGGATGAGCTGGGGAATACCACCGCAGCTATTGGAAAGGGCTTTGCCATTGGCGCGGCGGCACTGGCGGCCTTAACCATTATCACCGCCTATGTTCAAACCGTGGGCCATAATAACCCAGAATTTCTGCTCAATCTTAACAGCCCCCAGGTATTGATAGGGTTGCTGATTGGGGGGGTTATTCCCTTTCTTATTGGCTCCATTACCATGACTGCGGTAGGCGATGCGGCCTTTGATATGATCAAAGAAATCCGGCGCCAATTTAAGGAGATACCGGGGCTATTGGAAGGCACCGGAAAACCGGATACGGCCCGCTGTGTGGATATTGCCACCACGGCGGCTTTGAGGCGGATGATCATTCCTGGCGTGATTGCAGTGTTTGCCCCCGTTGTTGTGGGCTTTGGACTGGGGCCAGAGTCCTTAGGGGGGATGCTAGGCGGGGCCCTTTTAGGCTGCGTGCTCTTGGCTTTGACGATGGCTAATGCCGGAGGGGCCTGGGACAACGCCAAAAAGTACGTGGAGAAAGGAAATCTAGGCGGTAAAGGCTCCGATGTTCATAAAGCCTGTGTCGTGGGGGATACTGTAGGAGATCCCTTCAAGGATACCTCAGGACCTTCTATGAACATTCTCATCAATGTGATGGCTATTGTGAGTTTGACCATCGCGCCCTTGCTGTAAGAGATCGGGCCTTTCCTTATATTTTTTAAGGAAAGGCCCGAAGTCATCGTGGTTTAGAGGTAAGTCCTAAGATATCCCGATTGTTGTGGGGGTGAATATCACCGTGACAGCAAGAGGAAAATTTCTTTATACTAAGCCCGAACTGGCTTAGTACCCTATTCGGTTTAGAGTATTTTGCCGGATTAGCTCAGTTGGTAGAGCAGCGCATTCGTAATGCGAAGGTCGTAGGTTCGAATCCTATATCCGGCACCATTTAAATATTTTATAAACAGATACTTAAAGCTGTATTTTCCTGGGGGCTTGGTGTTGTTGTTTATTCCTTATGCAAGTGGCAAGATGCAACTTGAGCCCTAGGTGCATGAGCCGAGTATTACCGCTTACGGCATAGTAAGTGAATTGAAACCTGAAGGTTTTGTGGGCGATCGATGTATTCGATACCTGGCGGCATTTTGCCACGAAGGGCGGGCTTGGATATGGGGAGTTGGATATTTTGGTAATCCAGATCACCCCCTTCTGTCTTCTGATGCGGGAACGAATCGAAGCGGATTATTCGCTCGGGTATGACCACGGGTTTGCTCGGATATCTAACCCACTTTGGAACGAGCCAAAGCTTCCCTTCGTAGACTATTCCATCGCAGATCACTACCAGGCCATCACTTAATATCACTGAACACTTGCATATATCCACTTCTTATATTCCCAACGGCCAGGAGCTAAGCGGGCACCCTAGGCGGAGGATCAGGCAATCAGAATGAGCGTACCGCCAGCACAAGGCACAATCACGACGCAGTGTCCGCGAGACGTCGCGACGAGAGAGAAGCGCCTTAATATGGGGACGCCATGAGGTGGACGCCTAGCTTAAACGCTACCTTATTAAAAATTTGCAAAGATTATAGCCTATAGGCACCATCCGCCTGCAACCAGCGTTGGGATATAGCGGCACGGGTATCCTTGGCCCCCCACCACAAGATGAAGCAATGAACGGAAGAAGTCGTTAAGGACGTGATAAAGGGCAATATAGCGTCGAGCGATCAACCAAAATGTGAACGAGTTCTCAAAAAAAGGGGGCTCTCAGCGTTTACCACCTTCTACAATTAAAAAAGCGTTTCCCTTTTGAGGGCCGTCGATTTTCCTCCTACCCGCGCATTTGCGCCGGCGGCCCTCACCTTTCTTCAAAAACAAGAGCTATTTCGCCCCTAGTAAAAATATATGGGTAGCCTATCGGCAACCCATCACCAGCCTTAACAAGGCGATTGGTATCCTCCTACTTGCAACCCGCTTGGGGTTTAGCGGGGCGGGTGTACTCTGGACCCTGTACACGCTATGGGATATCGAAAAGACAGTTCTATCGGATTTTGGGGTAGGGGCCGCTGCCTCTGGCGGATTAGGGGGCTGAAGAATGTGTTTCCAGCCAATCTCTCAAGGCTGCATTGAGGCGGGTTTGCCAGCCCGGGCCAGTCGCGCGGAAAGCAGCGAGTACGTCACGATCGATGCGTAACGATACCTGCTCCTTGGTGCTCGATCCGGCGGGTCGTCCAGCCCGGCGCTTAGCGATCGCCTCGCGTATTGCCCCCGTACCCTCTGGGGAATCCTCATCTTCCTCGGGTTCGATTCCCGCCTCAATACGCTCTCGGACAGTCTTCCAGTCCGATTGGCTTTCGCCGCGTTCGCGTGCTGCACGCATTTCCTCAACTGTCATCGTAGTCGTTTTCGAGCCAGTCATAGTAAGCCTCTTTTTCTCTACGTTTAGCCGGGCGGAAGCTGATGATGCGCGTTGTCTCGCCCGGCAAATACGCCACGGTCAATACCATCAGAATGTCGAACACATAGGCGAACGCTTGCTTACGCCTCTCCCCATTGCGTTCGGTGTCGATCTCCAGACGGTAGGGGTGCTCGAGCACGAGATCGGCATCAATGAAATCAAGGCCATGCTTCTCCAAATTAGCCTGCCGCTTGACTTCATCCCAGGTATATTTCGTGCTCATAGAATAATTGTATATACATTAATTAGGGCCATAAAGGTGCTATACGTGCCCAAATTGGACCGGCAACGGCGCAATGCCGCCATTCGGGAGCAGTTCAATGGTCGCAATGCCGCCGGCATGGGATATCAAAAAGGCAGTTCTATCGGATTTTGGGGTAGAGTGGGGTATGGCCGCAAATCCAACTGGAGGGACTCCACGCCCACCGGGAGGGGAATTACCTTTATACTAGTCATTGGTGACTTAATGTTAAGGAGAGCAGATATGGCACACCAAGAGCTTTCCCCTGAGCAGGACTTCCATGCCTGGGCATTGAACGCTGCCCAACGGGCTAGAGCTGGTCTATTAACCCCGCAGGAGCTGGAGCAAGTGGCTGAGGAACTGGAGGATATGGCAAAAAGCGAAAGGAGGGAGCTTAAAAATAGATTAGCTATATTGCTGGCTCATCTGCTCAAATGGCAATACCAACCTAAGGAGCGAAGCTACAGTTGGGAAGGGACAATCAACGGGCAACGAAGCGACCTTCAAGAATTACTGGAAGAAAACCCCAGCCTTAAGCCCGATCTTCCTGACTACCTAGAAAAAGCCTACAAAAGAGGCATACAGAAAGCCGTGGAAGAAACCAATATGAGCAAAAAAGCCTTTCCGAGCACCTTCAAGGAAACCGGTTGGACCTTGGAGCAAGTGTTAGCTGAGGACTGTTTTCCAGATTGAAGGCAAGAGCTTGATTTTTTGGATACTTCGGTAGGTGTGTGATGACGGTCATCGTCCAGGAAGTGTACACCGCTTTCAAGGAAGCGGGGGTCAGCGAGGAAAGCGCTCGAAGCGCCGCGGAGGCGCTCACCGGCTATGGCGACAGGTTCCATGATGTGGAGCGGGAAATGGACCGTCGCTTCAATGAGGTGGGTCAGCGTTTCAACGAGATGGAGCGGGAAATGGATCGCCGATTCAACCAAGTGGATCAGCGCTTCCATGAAGTCGATCAGCGGTTTAACGCGATAGAGCGGGAGATGGATCGCCGCTTTAATGACACCGACAAGCAAATCATGGAGGTCAAGGGTACGCAACGGCTGCTCCAATGGATGCTCGGCTTTAACCTGGCGTTGTCGGTCGCCGTGCTGTTTTTGCTGCTAAGGGCGGGGATTTAATTATTGGGAAAATATGGCAAGGATTCTCAAATACCGGCTTGGTGAACAAGATGTCGATTAAATACGAAATGATTATCTACTGGAGCAATGAAGATAACGCCTTCATTGTGGAAGTGCCAGAGCTGCCCGGTTGTATGGCCGATGGCTCCACTTACCAAGAAGCCGTTGCCAATGCTGAAACGGTCATCCAGGAGTGGATCGAAACGGCTCAAGCGTTAGGCCGCGCTATTCCTGAGCCGAAGGGAAGGCTGATGTATGCTTAATTCGGCGCTGTGGTTTCGCGTCTTTTCCAGTTGACAACCCCCTCCCTTTCCGATACTAAATCTGTACATCCTGGACCCTGCATAGGTAAAGGGCCTAGCCTTGTTCAGAGTTTCTCTGGGAGCTTGATGTTTAGATAGCAATAGACAAGATCTGACCCCTTTGTTCGATGCGATGGATGACCCCTTTGTTCGATGGATGACCCCTTTGTTCGATGGATGACCCCTTTGTTCGACAACACAAGATCTGACCCCTTTGTTGTTTCGGCTGACCCCTTTGTTTCGGCACAAGATCCAAGATCTGACCCCTTTGTTTCGGCATCTTGATATGCCTGATTTTCCCTAATGAAACAAAAATAGCGGCTCTAAATCCATTTAATTTAGGGAACAATTCTAACTCTCTCCCGATTGAATTCGTCATTCGCTAGCGACCATGGCATTTCTTGTACTTCACACCACTTCCACACGGGCAAGGTTCATTACGACCGATTTTCCTTAGACTGCTTAGAAGGGGTATCAACCTTGAAGTATTGAGCCTTTTCATAGGTACATCCATTACCAACTTCAATAAGCACGCCTACAACATCAGGAGACTCAGTACACAGTGCAATTGCGCTTGCTTTGTCATTGATCTTTTTCCATTCGATAGGGTGCTTTGAGCTTTGCATCCAAACGAATAGCGGCTGACCATCGCCAGCAAATGCGAAGTAGCGTTCAGGGTGCTGTCCTATAGTTTTTCCTAAATCCGACAACAACTTGGCAAGGTCATTACGTGCTTGCTCACCATAGTTACGGATAAGACTTTCGGCTAAAAGCCATCCCTGCGCACGGGTAGCATCGAGTGCTCCAAGCAGATTCAACAACTCTTTCGGAAACTTCTGTGTTGGAATTGGATTGTCTTCCCAACTCTCACCCTCGAAGCTTCTATCGATAACATTACTCATACCATCCCACACCACCAAGTTAGCTTCGCCGTGCCTAAATTGGTCAGCAATGTCCTCATCAAAGCGGTTCTTGGTTATGTACGCGCCAAGATGATCAAACTCGTCAAACAGATGAGCGCGCCTAATTCCAGCAACAGCCTGGCGCACTTCCATGTAGTGTGCAAACATCCCAGGTGTAGGCAGAATACGCTTTAGGACAAACAGATCATCAATAGACATTGATACAAAAGCATGTTTTCCGAGAAGCGGTTCAACCTGAGGCAATTCCTTGCAAAAAGAAGAAAATGGCGAGAATGACTCGACTGTCAATCCAATGGGCAACATTACACGATAGTCAGAGTGACGAATTCGACCACACTCTTCATATTTGCCGTCCGCACGCTTGTAGAGCGGAACCTCATCCGCAGAATTTAGATAATTAAAGAAACGCTCGCACTGTCTGTAAGCCTTAAGAACCAAGTCCTGCACTGACTGGGCGTGCCGCTTAAAATCGAGTGCAGGCGAAGCAATAGTTGCTACTGCACCCGCTTTAGCTTCAACGAGGTAGAGCACATCATCAACTAGTACTAGGGTGTCATTTTCGGACCACTGTTTAGTCACTGGGTCCTTATAATAAACCTCTTGGTAGACTGTCGCTCCCGGCAGCTGATCGGAGAGAATGTCTGGAAACGCTCCCTCACTCATTATCTTCTGACGGTCTTCGAAAGATTTCTTATAGTCCGGTTTTCTCTGCAACAGATTAAAAAGAAGTGCACGATACCCTGCGTCGCGGGTAAAACAGGGGTCAACAGCGTAGTAGTCCGATCCAAGTTGGATTAAGGGCTTTTTACGGGCGGGTAGTGTCCTGTAAGGGGTTCCTGCGAAGTCGCCTTTAGCGAAAAACTCAGTCTCTTCACCACGTTGATACGCCAGATCAGCTAATAGATCTGGTGGTAATTTCGTGTGACGACTGACATTGGCAATACCAGCTCGGAGCATATCGTCCATCGCTTGTCCAGCGGCTCGAGATTGATCTGCATTTGCCGCAACCCACGCCTCCATAACATCTTCAAGAGGTTTTTCCTGCTCCATAGCAAAATTCTGAACAGCTTCAAACTGTTTCATCATTTCTTCCATGGCGTTCGCGTGACCCGCACGGGTAGCATTAGCCATATCTTGGAAGCCTTCTGCAATCTCAGTGGCTCCGACTCCATAGACCTCTTTCAAGACATCATTGTGGGGCGCAAGTACGTAGTTGTAAAATTCACCTTCTAAAACCTGGTAACGGTTACCTCTGAGCAAAACCCATGTCGATTTTATGTGGAATTCTATATCCGCCGTGTCAGGCCCAAATTCCTCATTGTCTGTATCAGCAGATGAGCCCATGGCGAAAAACATGGCTTGTTCTTTCAGCTTACAACTCTTTGCGAACAATTCTGCGCATTTCGCTTCATCGAATTCAACTTTGTCTGGGGCTACATCTGATGCTAGAACGGCATGAACGTACTCAAGCAGAAACTGGGTTTCATTAATCGTGTCATCTGGACCATTAGTGTCTTGTTCTGCTGTAGCATCACCGCTGCCGGCCATCATTTTCATAAAGCGTTGTGCGTAGATGTATCCAAGAAGATCTTCAGGAGGCATGCCTACTATTAAGGCACGCATATCGGCAGCAGTTGTTTCCATATTTTTTATTAGATTGGCAACCGCTTCTTTCCGTTTTTGTTCAATAGTTAGTGGCGTCATGAGCAATCTTGAATCAATGAGATCTCAGCTCGACTTTGTACTCAATCGAAACTGTCTTCATACGAAATCGGGCATTGAGCATTGTAGCGTTTCTGGGGCCGTATAACGCTCCGCATCAGCCGCGGATTTACCGCAGCGAAGCGAAGGTAAATACGTCGGCTGGATGCGATGTTTAGCCATTTTCTCGCACCGACTCGACAACTTCGATGCCTAGCACGTTCTTGAGCGGAATAAGCCTTGAAGGTAGCTCAGACTCAAGTGCCAGGATAGCGCGTGCATTCTGCGGCAGCCCGGAAGACAACTGCATTGCCTCCAGCACAGCCTTGTACTTCACGCACTGAAAAAGCCCCCTTGTAATGTCTGCGTGGTTTGAGATTGCTGACTTGACCTCCACTGCTACCCAATCTTTCTTATCTTGGAAGTGAATGTCGGCAGCGTCTCCTGATGCGAGCGCGAACTCGGTGACACCAGTTGGTGTGCCAGTGGGCAAGCCGACAATAGAGGGATTCTTAGCGACATATTCTTTGAGGCGCCTGTGGGTGTCGCTCTCGCCGCCACCTCCGAAGGCTGCGGCCTTCTTGAGTTGAACTGAGAAATCTACCTCTGTAGGTGCTAGAGAAAGGACAGACAGCACCTCGCGCCAACGCTTGTATGCATATACGTGCTGCAACTCTGCCTCGACGATAGCTCGTTGCTGGCGCCTACTGAGGGATGAGAATGCCTCTTTCTTGACAAGAAACCAGCCAATGCCCTCACCAGGCAGCCCCGTGCTCTTGTTAACGACCAAGCATTGAATAGGAGGGATTTTCTGCTTCCATGCCTTGGACAGATTTTCGAGCGTAGTACCGATGCTGCCAAGCACGAAGTTCAGGTTTCTTGGATTCGGAATTCCGACTTCTTCCGCTAATGCGGAGTAAACGATGGGTGTGCCAGCCTCAGCTTGGCGCACCAAAATCGGAAGCACCGCCCTCGCTCTAGTCTGATAGAGCTTGTCCCCCGAGATTGGCGCTGCGATCTTTGCCGTATCCACAAGCTTTCCATCAAATGGCTAACATAGAGTAGATATAAAAAATCTCCCTTATAACAGAAAGTTTTTCTCCATATAATACGAATTATTTATTCCAATAACACAGCTTAATTTCTGCATGGCTAAATCCCCTTTTTTAGAGCAGGTTCGTCAAACCGTCCGTGTTCGCCATTTTACTGGTACCCTATCGACTCCCCCACTACCATCTTTAACCCTCCGACGCAGTTGACACCATCTCCACTCTCGACTAGCTTTAAAAGCGCAACGGCAAAATCCGTTGCCGGGCGTCAGAACCCGCAATACCGGAAGGCGCGCAGCGCCACAGGCGCTTTTTTTGTGCCCACGATTTATGGCGGGCTGTGCGGGGCACCCTTCGGGGTGGCCGGTTGCCTTTTGGGCCGGTTTCTGACCCCCGTGCAGTCCGTCGCCACTTTCCGGCGTCAGAACCGGAAGCGACGGCTCCTAACCCAACCAGAAGGAGTCCGCTATGAACTCTCGTGCTCAAACCGTCGAAACCCTTCCTCTGATTTGCTGGAAAAACCAGCCGGTCATCACCAGTGAATTACTGGCGTCGGTGTATGGCGTTGAAGGACACCAAATCCGCCAAAACTTCAACAACAATGCCGACCGATTTGTTGAAGGCATCCACCATTTTAAGCTAACCGGCTCAGATTTAAAGGAATTTAGGAGCAAAGTCGAAATTTTCGATTTACCTATAAGTTGGTAAATTTGCGCATCACTTAACGCTTTGGACAGAACGGGGCACGGTACGCTATGCCAAGATGCTAGGCACGGACAAAGCCTGGGAAGTGCAAGATAAACTGGAAGCCTTCTACTTCACCCGCAAAGCCGAAGCAACCCAACCCGAACCACCCCACCTGACCTACGCCACCAAAGAACAACGCAAACCCCTCATCAAAGCCGTGCGCCGTCTGGTCAGCGTCTCCCACGCCAAGGGCAAGCCCCTCAGCTTTGAGGACGCCCACAGCATCATCAATCTGAAAATGGGCGTGGACAGTGTGGAGGCCCTCACCCTGGAGCAAATCCCCAAGGCCATGACCCTGGTGGGGGAAATCCTGGAGCGGGTGGTTCTGGAAGGGGAGTACATCGGCAAGGATGACGCCCCTTATCCTGATCCCGAACCTCGCATCTCCCACGCCCAACGCCAGGAACTCCATGAAGCCATTGGCCTAGCCCTCGCGGGAACGGGCTATGAATTCGGCAATAAGAGCGCCGAGCAATGGGTTTACAACCGGCTGCGGATAAAGTTGCACCTTCGCCACAGCGAGGACATGCACCCGGACCAATTTCCCGAGGCCATGACGGAAGTGAAACAGTTGAAGCAAGACGTCTCCGGCTATTGTAGCTTTCGCGCCAAGCAGCGGAAGATTCTTTGCCAGGAGATTATCGGTGGAGGCATGCCTTGGACTCCCCATTTGGTCAAGCAATTGGAAGCGGAGCTGAAGCAGGCCGTGCCGCCCCGCCCCGATTGGCTGTTGATGCGCGAAAAACTACTGCGCCAAGCCGAGGAAAACTAAAATCCCTCCACTCCGGCCCCGCTGCTTCGGTGGTGGGGCTAATATAATAGTTATACTTCCACCGTAATACTGAAAAACTGACTGGAGGGATGATGACAAATCCTACCCAAGACTATTATGCCTGGACCCAAGAGACTATTGAGAAGCTACGCCAGGGCAAGTTTAGCGAGGTCAATATGGAGGACTTGATCGAGGAATTAGAAGATATGGGGGGCAGCGAGCGCAACGAGCTAGAGAACCGTTTGACCGTGCTACTGATGCACCTGCTCAAGTGGAAGTATCAGCCGAACTACAGAGGACGGAGTTGGCAGCTAACCCTCAAAGAGCAGCGGCTGAAAATAAAGATCCGCCTCAAAAAAAGCCCGAGCCTAAAGCCGCGATTGCCTGAACTTGGAGAAGATGCTTATTTGGTCGCGGTGGTTGCCGCGGCACGGGAGACCGGCTTGGATGAGAGCGCCTTCCCCGCCACCTTCGAGGAAACGGGCTGGACCTGGGAGCAGGTGCAGGACATGGAGTATCTTCCAGACTAAAGTGTACTTGCACTACTGATGAACAGGCGGCCCTCGCCGCGTGGGCGGCGGGGTCGCTTGCTTGACAAAACCCAAACTGTTTGACAAACCAGCCCCGCCGCCCACGCGGCGGGGCATTTCAAAATCCTATTTCGCATTCCTCAGGACCTCGGTCACCCACTGGTTGATGCTTTTCCCGTGCGCCTCCGCCATCATCGCACAATGGGCATGGACTTCTGGCGGGATACGCAACATCAAGTTTCCGGAGTAGGGCTTCTGTGGTTTTACGCCTGCCTTTTCACTAAGCTCAAGATAGCCCTCAACGGTTTTTTTAAAGCTCTCCTCCAGCTCATCCACGGTAGAACCATGGAAACCGACGATATCGGTGATTCCCACCAATCTCCCGACGAAGATACGATCGTCGGGGTCGTACTCGATGCGGGCAACATAGCCTTTGTATGTCATCACGCTCATGGGTTGACTCCTGCATTTTCTAAAAACTGTCGGACGAGTTTTACCCGATATTTCAGCGCCTCTTTTCTCGGGTGTGGCCTATGAACATCAAGGCGCTTGCCGCCCAGGTAAAAAGACACCTGAGAACCGTTTCCCTCCACCACTTTAGCCCCTAGCGCCACCAGTAACGCTTCTATTTTTTTCCATTCCAGATTGCTGTTGACTGGATTGTGGAAAATAGCTTCTAGGGTCTTGCGGTGCTTTGTGTTCATGGTAAAAATGATAGCATATTTTGCTATCATTATGAGGGCCTGCGGCTGAAGGTTTATCAGGATAAGTTCGGCAAGCTCACCATTAGGAGGACAGGAGCATCACCAAGCAAGAGTCGGAAATGCCGCTGGTCAACGATGTGCTCGACTTCCAGCGCCGGCTGTCCAAGTATTCCTGGTTTCTGGTGATGAACAAGACCCGCCAAGGGGTCATTGTCAACATGGCCTACAATTTTGAATCCCATCGATAAATTGGTGGAATACTTTGCTCCCCAGGCGGCCCTCAAGGGCCACGCCGCCCGGCCCTCCCGCAAGCGTAAATTCCACCGGGACAACGCCGCCCCCAACCTTCCCTTCGGCTCAGGATTTGAAGCCTATCCCATGGCCTAGGTAGGGGTATCCTTACTCTTAAACATGTTGGTCAGTGGCTAGCCGTCTGCCAGGAGGGGATAACCCCCTCATCGCTGTGCTATCCACCGCTGCCATAAGGACGGGTGATGATTTCAAGAAGATGACCATTAGGATCTTTGAAGTACATCCCGCGACCGCCGTCGTTGTGATTGATCTCGCCCGGACGGTGCTGGCCGGGGTCGGCCCAGTATTGGAGCCCATGCTTGCGGATACGATCAAAAATCGGGTCGAACTCATCTTCACTGACGAGAAAGGCATAGTGCTGCCCTGCGATCTCGCCTTGGGTTTCATAGAAATCAAGTGAAACGCCATTGCTAAGTTCAACGACGAGGAATGGTCCAAAGGGGTGGGGGACCGGCAGGCCAAGGATTTCAGTGAGGAACGTGGCCGACCTTTGCTTGTCATAGCACAAAACAAGGGTGTGATTGAGTTGTACGCTCATCGGTGGTGCTCACTGGCAGTGGGCTTGTAAATTTTTTGACCGTGACGAATATCACGCAGTTCAACTAGAAAGTTTCGAGACGGGGTATTGAAGTAACTCCGCCATTGCGGCTTCGGACCTTGCATCATTTTATCACTTGAGAGTTAAGTTACATAATTCATTGCATTCGCTCTACTTCTCATTCGGCCGTCCTGCGGCGAAAGTTAGTTGATTGAAGACTCTGGTTAAGATACTCTAGGCGATGAGAAGCTATTTACATTTTTTTCGGTTTTTATAGCATGATGGAAACAATTTCCACGCTTTTCGTGTCCAGAAAACAGGGCTTTCATAATGCTATCTTATCGGCTGATCCGAAGGAAATTCCTCAGGTTACGCAAGAGACGTTGTGGGTTTTATACAATGATTACCTTTCTCAAGAGGAGCAATCGCCTGCGTTTGAAAATATAATCAAGGTGTTTTTTGGCCTTGTGGCTGACGCGGTACAGAATGCATCCACCCTCTCGAATCTTGTAAATCAGTCTGAGCGTGATCGCCCTTCTGAAGACATGCTCGCAGAGGATCAGGCGGCATCATCTAGAATGGAAGCTCCCCTTAGCGAGGGGGAAGGCCTGCTATGGAAGGCAACGTTCGCCATGGCAAGCGCGTTATTTCTCTCTATCCTCCTTGAGCTCACGGTGCTCAGCGCCCTTTTAGCTATTGTCATCGCCTTAACGGCTTATCTTGTTTTGTCTGGAAAGTGGTCGGAGGTAGTCAAGAGTTGGCCTTTCAACCTTATGATAAAGCGTAAAACATCGAGGAAAACCTTCGCAAATAATCTAGATGCCGAGCAAGAGCAAGATGAACGGGAGGCTCAGATTCGCGCTTATATCGCAGGATTTGAGAGTCTGTTGCGGAGGATGGATGTCATACTGGAGATGATACACAAGGCTGTTCCTACGCCTTCGTTAAGGGCGTCAATCCCTGTAAGCGAGACGACCTTGCAATTCATGCAGGACTTGGCGGAGGCGGCACAACAAGAGAATGGGGCCTTTGCGCTGCAGTTGGTGCACAGTCGGCTCGGAGCAGTGGCTTCGAGCCTCCATCTCGACCTCTGTGAGTATTCGCCCGAGATAGCGGCATGCTTCGTAGTGGATACCGCCATGAGCGGGGAAGGCGAAATACCAGGTACCCAGACTATCAAACCAGCAATCATGCGCGATGGTGAATGCTTACTGCCTGGTTACGCTAGACAGGTGAGCTAATGGCGCTTTCTCGCAAGATCGGGGGTTAGGACATAACGACTATTAAAAACTTTGACGGTTTCCAGGAACTAGGTGAGCGGTGAGGAAGTGAGAGGTACGGCATGTCAAATGATCCTGAGATCATCGGTTTTGATCTAGGCCACGGCGAGAGTGCGCTGACAGTCACGCGAATGTCGCAAGAGAGTGAACCGATGCCGCTGCAAGTCACTAATACCGACAATATGATTACCGCCGTCGGACGCACGGAAAAGGGAGAAATTCGCTTAGGAAACCAAGCCATAAGGTTGGCGCACCAGCTTGTAGAGAGCTATGTACGATTCAAAGATCCTGAACTCGATAATCACCCCACTGCTGGAAAGGCGACGCGCCTCTTCGTCAGCGGCATCGCTGAAAAGCTGAGGGACGGTTCGGCCAAGCTATCCAATTTCGATCAGGCCCTTTTCTATGTCGGCTGCCCGTCGGAATGGAGCAACCGTACACAAAAGAAGTACCGTGCGTTGCTGAAGGAGAGCGGGCTTCCAAATGTCAAGGTGGTACCGGAATCGCGGGCGGCCTTCATGTTTTCCCGTGAGGTGGGGGAACTCGATGAAGAGGAGTTGTTACAAAAGGTGTTGCTTATCGATGTGGGTTCATCAACTACCGATCTCACGGTCAGCGATGGACTCAACGAGCATCCAATCGATCTCGGACATAATGTGCTGGGTGCCGGTCTGCTCGATCAGCTCATTTTTGATCGGGTGGTGGTTCAGAGCCCGAATCCTGATGAGATCAAAAACTATCTGGAGACCCATCCAGTCAAGGGCGTGGAACTTGATGTGAAGTGCCGACAGGCTAAACACGAGTACTTTAATGAATTCGCCGGCACAGGTGAGAGTGTCAACGACGTCTTCTTAGCCGACCAAACCCCTCTTGTTATCGTCCTGAATGATGCAGTTATGGCAGAGTTGTTGGAGGCGCCGATCGACAAGCTCGGTGGCCTCTCCTGGAGGTCCTCCTTCCGCCAGTACTTAAACAAGGCGCGAGAGAGCATGGGAGGATCGCCCGACCACATCATCGTGACGGGGGGGGCTGCCCGCATGCCTATCGTTCAGGATCTGGTGAAAGCGATGTTCCCAGAGGCTAAGATAGTTATGGGTAAGCAGCCCGAGTTAGCTATCTCGCGCGGACTTGCGTATTTTGGACGGGCCCATCTCCGTTCCAGTCGTTTTCAAAACGATGTTACTAAGTTAATCAAAGAAAATAAGGTCGACGACCTCGTATTGTCCGCCATTCCTTTGCTTTATTCCAAGCTGGCGACAACCCTTGCCGAGGGCATCGTTCAAGAGGTCATATACAGCAAGGTGGAGAAATGGCGTAATAACCATATCAAAACGATGCGGCAGCTCGAGAATCAAATCGAGGCCGATGCTAAGGCTTGGCTCAAGGGTAGCAGGACCAAGGAGCGCATCACGAAGGTGGTTGCCGATTGGCTTAAAAGACTTATCCCCGACATTAAGACCCTTACCGATCCCATTTGTCTACGTTATGGGTTGGACACTGCGGCCCTGGAGCTTAAGCCCGAGACCCATCTTTCGAGTGATATGCCAGAACTCGAAGGACTTACTAGCACATTCCTAGGAAAAGACTTTGATGATTTTGCCGACGTCCTTAATCTGATTGTCTCAACGGTAGTGGCGCTGATTGTGGGGGGGAGTGGAGTGGCCCTTCTTCACCTTCCCTTATTTGGTCAAGTGGCTGCAGGGGTAATCGCTTTCTTTGTCTTTTCGATTGGCAAAGATGAAGCCAGGGGAAGAGTGGAGGAATGGGCCAAGGACCGAGACTTTGGGCCGGCGATCGTTCGTCGCCGCCTAATCTCCGACGACAAAGTGAAGAATATGTGTCAGGATATACAAAAGAAGCTTTCTGTCGGAATTAAAGAGGGATTCAAGAAGGCTGATGAAAAGGCGAAAGAAAAGCCAGATGACAAGACCCTCGCTGAGAAGGTGACAGCTGAAATTGATGCCGGCATTCGGCAACGGGCATACGATTCCATTCTGCTATTCGAGAAGAAAATCCCTGGAAATTAGGGATAATGACCAATCTGTTTATTAGCGTGTAGAATACCTTTTATACAAAGTCGAGATTAAGGCTCCTTTTTTTCCTCTGTTTTCTCTTGAGCTTTTCTCCATTCGTCATAGCATTCTAAGCCACAAAACCAGAGAATATATTCGTCTGCTTCATGGCTTTTGGCTTCTGACTCAGGAATTTCTTTAAAGCAAATCTCGCAGTTGAGTTTCGGTTCGCTGGAAAATACTCGTGGGTCTCGGTCATGTGGCTCAGTCATGGGATTGACTCCTAAATTGAGCTTACATTGATAAATTGTAGCTCCTATAGCCCATTAAAATTATTTTTCGTGATATTGATTTCGATCATCTTTCCCAGAATGCAGGGGGTGGATACTCAGAAATTTAATTTCTTTTTGGTTATTTTTCTTTGTAGGTGAGTACCCGGCCCCAAATTTCCTGGGTCCCCCAGATTCCGGCCCGCAGGCACTCAAGTTGGACGATCTGGCTGTGATCCACAAACAAATTCACCTCGGGGCCATAATTTTTGATATACCAGGAAAAGACTTCTGGTTCGGCGGCTTCGAACATGATTTTTTCCAAACCCAGTTCATTAATAATCTTAGCCACCACATCAGTGCGCCAGCTCTTGACGCTTTCCGTGATTCCCTCAGACTCGATCATGATCATATAAGCACCGGCGTCAATGAACCGTTTTGCTTGCTGGATCATCCATTCGGGATCTTGGGTTCCGGCAGCTTCCAGCGCTTCGGCGGTAGTAGCACCACCGGCGCCGAATTGAATTCCTACCTCAGGTTTGGCTTTTAAACCGGCTTGTTGGACTTTCTCTACCAAGCGTAACCAGTCGTCGGTGGGAATGGTGATAAAACCGCAGGATATCTCGATGATATCGAAGCCTACGGCTTTGCATTCCTGGATGTATTTTTCAACCGCTTCGGGCCCTTGGGTCAAGACATGCTCGATAAATCCGCCTGTTGATACCAAGGCGTCAAACTCGTGGGCGGTGGCAATAATTTCCTCTAGGGCGGAGCGGGGCATAAGGGTAAAGGAGCCTCCGGCAAATTTAACGGAGTCCACATAAGCGCCCATGGTTTCCAAGACGTCCCGTAAATAGCGCTTTCCCATGACGCTGTAGTAGGGGCCCCGGATTTCGGTGATACCTTGGGTTCTCGGCTTGGTCTGACGTTGGTTGAGCCGTAGAAACGGGTATCCGCGTTCATTTGCCATGGTGGATGCCTCCTTCGGGTGTTTGGATCTGCGTTAGCAATTCGGTTAATTCTTTTACCTTGATGGTTTCAAGGTTACCGACCGCTTGGATAATGGTCTCACGGAGCGAGGTATCCGTGTAAGATTGTGTGAGCCGGTGGAATTTTTGGGTAATCGTCTCCCACGTCATGGGGCGGGTATGGAACCCTTCGTAATCCTGTTTTTCTTTCACCAGTTCCCGCCCGTCTTGGAGGGTGATGGTCAACCGGCAGGGCATTTCTTGTGGAAAGCGTTGGCTCAAGGATTCTATAGGCCGCACGGTCACTTTTTGCAGCAAGCTTTGGATATCAGGTTGTTGGATGCGTTGGGGTAAATACTGTTCGGGAAGTACATTGCCATCAAGCAGGGCCACCGACACAATATAGGGCAGGCTGTGATCGGCTTGTTCTTTGGTATGCACCTCTGTTTTGGTCCCTTCTTCACCCCCGCCGATGATGTGATAGGCCACATCAAAGATATCAATGTTTATCCGCTTGATGTCTTCCGTGGAGAAGCCGTGTTCCTGTTGCAGTTCCAGCACCCCTTCGGTTGCCGATTGGGAATGGATTTCAGCATTGTATTTCTTGATAATGGTTTGGGTGACTCGCTCCAGGTCTTCTTTTGACCAGTCCAGGGAGAACTGTCCCGCAATGGAGTCCATGAATCCTTTGTTGCCTTCAAACACTTCCGGTGGGCCTGTGATCCCTTGTTTAGCGAGCAGGGCGGCGTGGGTACCGCCAAAGGCGGTATTGGGATAAGCCAGACCTTTCCAGTGGGACAAGGTCCCGGTTCGGGTTACCCGCAGGGCATTGAATGCGGTGCCGCTGATGGCAATCGCGTGAGCGGTTTTATTCCCCTCGAGGCCCAGTGCTTTGGAAACTCCTGCGGCGACGGCATAGCTTCCTTGAGTGGTGTGGTCGAAACCGTGCGCCCGAACGGGGGCGACATCGCTGAGTCGGCACTGAACTTGGTAAGCCACTGCTAGGGCTTCCAGCAATTCCCGGCCATGGCGGTCAGCGGATTCAGCCGCCGCCAATACGGCGCCTAAGTTGTCGCTGGGATGGCAAGTCTCGCCGGAGGCTAGATAACTATCGTTGTAATCGAGATAACGAATTAAGGCCCCGTTGTAAAAAGCAGCCCGATCGGGAGAAGTCCGTGCCTTAGTCGCCATTAAAGTGCAGTGTTCCGTCCCTCCCACTTCACGTAAATAGGCGCGCAGCATCTGAATAGGCTCGCCTTCCAGGGCGCCGATTCCGCAAGCCAGGGAATCTAGAACCCGAATTTTGAGCTGTTGGCGGGCTGCTTCTGAGAGGTCTTCATAGGATGCCTGGGTGACAAATTCAGCCAGATGTTCAACCTGTGTCATTCATGAATCCTAAGTTAGCGCTATTTTTGATAATTCGACGTTATGGGAGGTTGTCAACTTTCAATTCACGTTGCTTTCTCTTATTACATAAAAGAAAGCATAGAAAATACCGCGCTACGTTTCTAGTCGTTCTGTAAAGCAGGTTTAACGGTTGACGATGGTAACAGTAGAAAACAAGTGTTGAACCACAATGATACTTAAACAAACTTATAGATATTCCTTCACGCTGGAAAAAGGGGCTGATTGGGGGACCCCATGGCGATAGGCACCCCAGTGTTTGAAATACGAAATCATTCGAGGCAGGAGGCAGTCATGAAATCGGTAGCAGTGCTCGTTCTCTTTCTTGTGGCCGCCTTTGGCGCGGCAGCCTTCGGTGCATTATTTCCTCCCGGTTCTTGGTATGAACAGCTCGTTAAGCCTCCCTGGACTCCGCCAAATTGGGTGTTTGCCCCCGTTTGGACGCTGCTTTATGTGCTGATGGGGGTCAGCGGCTGGCTTGTTTGGCGACGTGCTGGTTTTTCGGCTGCCCCGGCGGCCTTCTCGGCGTTCGCTCTGCAATTGGTCTTGAATGGGACTTGGTCCTGGCTTTTTTTCGGCCTCCATAGGCCCGGCATCGCCTTTGGCGAGATTTTGCTGCTATGGATGGCCATTCTCGTGACCATTTTCCTGTTTTGGAAGAAGACATGGTTGGCGGGGGCGATTCTCCTGCCCTATTTGGTGTGGGTGTCGTTTGCCGCAGTTTTAAATTGGAAGCTGTGGCAGTTAAATGGGTAGATTGGGTAGATAAAGAAAGAAGGGGTCCGCAGACCCCTTCCACCTGTTGACTTACCAAAGTCTGCCCACATTGACGTTGTTGTAGGCGTCTTGGTTCTGGGTATTGGTGTTGTGAACATTGTAGTGGCCAAAGTTCGCTACGTTGTTGCCCACCATGTTCTCTAGCCCTTGGAACTGTGAGATAGCTTGGGTAGGGCTGACTTCCAGGTAGCGGTCTCCGCCGTAGGGGTACCAGGATAGGCTGGTCATGGCTTTCATGCCGCCACGGACGCTGCTCATGGCTTCCCCATCTAGGGTTTTGCTCTCGCTCAGGTCAATAATCATCAATTTGCTCATGGTCTTTACTCCTCAATCATGGGATGGTGAATTTAGTTTCAAACTCGAACCGGGATAACTTTTCCGGCGCTCATCCAACAGATTGCAGTTCCTGTGCCAAATGCCCTTAATAAGGGGTAAAAAAGCACAAGTATCTGTTTTTTAATGTTATAGAAATTTTGGTGCGAGAGCGTTTCACCCTTTTTCGTTGCCTATTGAAAAGGGGGGTGTGTGCTGAAAAACAACAGTAATGGCTATGGTGTTGGTAGAAATACGGTATTGTGGGGAAGAGGCCTAGTTAAGGAACATTTTGGGGATGGCTTCAGTGAACATTTAAAGAGCGCTAGTAAGTTGAACGCGACTTCCGGTTCTGCCCGAATTCTTATCCTAAACCAAAATTATCGTCTAAACTGAAGGGCGTATACTCAACTAAATATAAGTTATGACCCTAAATCCATCCCGGTGTAATGCATACGACTGCCTCGATTTTCTGATCGGCACTCCTGATTAGCCATACTGATTTATTTCATGCAAAACCCTGTCACGGCAACTATCTTAGGGATTGTCGCCGAGCTTAGCGCCTTTGGCCGACTAAAGAGCCGGCGGTTCGAATGCCTTTGGATAAAACAAGGGATAAAACAGTTTCATGCCGTTCCTTCGGCACGGCTCGGGAGTATCCGCCCTCCTCGTCGAAGTACTAGCTTAGTGTTGATCTTTGCGAGCGTGTGGTTGGTGTTGGGGTGCGGGGGGCCTCAATCGACGCTGGATCCGGCGGGGCGTGGAGCCGAACAAATCGCCGAGCTCTTCTGGTGGCTGGTTGCGGTGAGCATCCTCATCTGGCTTTTGGTCGTGGGTTTGGCGGTCTACGCCGGGTGGATCCGGCCTGGAGTGCACCACTACCGCAAGGCCAATCTCTTGATTATTGGCGGTGGCGCCGTTTTCCCAACGCTGGCGCTTGCGGTTTACCTGAGCTACGGATTGGCGCTAATGCCTGGGTTGTTGGCGCCGGCACCGGAGGATAGCTTAAAAATTACCGTCTCGGGCGAACAGTGGTGGTGGCGGGTGCGCTACCACCCCCCGAGCGGGGAGCCCATCGAGCTGGCCAACGAGATTCGCCTCCCTGTTGGTGAGCCGGTGGATCTATTCCTTGCCAGTCCCGATGTCATTCATTCTTTTTGGATTCCCTCCCTTACCGGCAAGATGGATATGGTTCCAGGGCGTGTCAACCGGTTGACCCTGGAGGCGACCAAGACGGGAGTTTACCACGGGGTCTGTGCCGAGTACTGTGGCACCGCCCACGCGCTCATGAAGTTCCATGTGGTTGTCATGGAGCCGGAGGCCTTTGCCGCCTGGCTAGAACACCAGGCACGGCCGGCCTCAAGGCCGAAGAAAATGGCGGCACGCGGCCAGGAGCTCTTCCTCATCCATGGATGCAGCGCCTGCCACACGGTGCGCGGTCTGCCGGCCAACGGTAGGGTGGGGCCCGACCTTACCCATGTGGGAAGCCGGGTGAGTCTTGGGGCTGGCATTCTGCCCAATGACCCCACGGCGTTCCTGCGGTGGGTTGCCCATACGGAAGAGCTCAAGCCGGGAGTACATATGCCTGAATTCGGAATGTTGCCTAAAGAGGATTTGCAGGCGCTGGCTATATTCCTGGAGGGATTAGAGTGAAAGAATCGGATAAGCCATCCAAAAAGGCCCCCGGAGACGTAGAGCCCCTTGCCGAAGCCCCCCCGGTAGAGGTCCAGCGTGCCCAGGAAGAGCGGTTGCTGAAGGCGTGGAAGACGCCGGAAGGGTGGCGCTATTGGTCGGCCGTCAACAACTCGGAGGTGGGCGTCTGGTATACGGCCGCCGCCTTCGCCTTCTTCCTCTTTGGTGGCATTTTGGCGTTGCTGATGCGAACCCAGCTCGCCGTGCCTGAAAACGACTTCGTCTCGGCCGATTTCTACAATCAGCTTTTTACATTGCACGGTTCGGTGATGATGTTTCTCTTTGCCGTGCCGCTTTTCGAGGCCTTCTCCATCTTCGTCCTGCCGGAGATGCTGGGCGCCCGTGATCTGCCCTTCCCTCGCCTCTCCGCTTATGGCTTCTGGAGCTTTCTGCTGGGTGGCATTTTCGTGTGCGGCTCTATTTTCTTCAACGCAGCCCCCAGCGGCGGCTGGTTCATGTATTCGCCCCTGGCTACCGAGTACCAGCCAGGTATCGGGAACGATATTTGGTTGCTTGGCCTGAGCTTCATTGAACTGGCCTCTATTGCGGCTGCCGTTGAGATCATCGTCGGCGTGCTGAAGACTCGACCGCCGGGCATGCGAATCAACCTCATTCCGCTCTACGCCTGGTACATTATTGTGGTGGCGGGTATGGTCCTGTTCGCCTTTCCCCCCCTCATTGCCGGGGACATTTTGTTTGAGTTGGAGCGAATGTTTGACTGGCCCTTCTTCGACCCGGCGCGGGGCGGCGATCCCATCCTGTGGCAACACCTCTTCTGGATCTTCGGTCACCCGGAGGTCTACATTATTTTCTTGTCCTCCATCGCGTTGGTGGCGATGATCGTGCCGACGTTCGCGCGCACCCCGATGGTGGGGTATAGCTGGATCGTCTTGGCGGCGGTGGGTACCGGTTTTCTGAGTTTCGGGCTGTGGGTGCACCATATGTTTACGGCGGGGCTGCCGGGCATCTCGATTGGGTTGTTCTCCGCGGCTTCCGAGGCCGTCGCCATTCCCACGGGCGTACAAATCTTCTGCTTTATTGCCACACTTCTGGCTGGGCGCGTGGTGCGGTCCGTGCCGATGCTTTTCGTCCTCGGTGGCCTGGCTATTTTCGTGCTGGGAGGGCTAACTGGGGTCTTGGTGGCCCTGGTGCCGTTCAATATGCAGGCCCATGACAGCTATTTCATCGTCGCCCACCTCCATTACGTGCTGATTGGCGGAGCCGTCTTTCCGATTCTTGCCGGCTTCTACTATTTTTTTCCCATGGTCAATGGCAAGAAGCTCTCCGACCGGTTCGGAAAAATCGCCTTTTGGCTGATATTCATCGGTTTTAATATTACTTTCTTTCCGATGCATCTGACCGGCTTGCAGGGTATGCCGCGGCGGGTATTCACCTATCCTGCCGATGCCGGCTTTGATGTGCTGAATCTGGTGTCGAGCGTCGGTGCTTTCATCCTGGCCTCGGGGATCGCCGTCTTCGTTTGGGATGTCCTCCGCCCGAAGAAGAAGCAGCCCTACGCTGAGCGCAACCCCTGGGGCGCCGGCACCCTCGAATGGCTGACTGAAATGCCAGGCAAGCCTTGGGGTTCCCGCTCCATCCCCGAAATTGACAGCCGCTATCCTCTGTGGGATCAACCCAACTTCATGCGGGACGTTGACGAGGGCCGTTTTTACCTTCCGGATGCGGAGGAGGGGAAGCGGGAGACCATTATTACCACCACCATCGACGCGCGGCCCGTCCAGTGCCTACGGGTTCCCGGTCCAACCTTCCTCACTCTCTTCGCGGCCATGTTTACGGCTGGCGTCTTTATCTTCGCCACCTTCCACTGGTGGTGGCCGGCGGCCATCAGTGGCCTGCTGGCCCTTGCGACCATCCTCGTCTGGCTGTGGACCGGCACGGCCCTCATTCCTGAGAAAGAGGAGAAAGACGTGAGTCTCGGCCTGACCCTGCCCCTTTACGCCTCGGGCCCCAATTCGGTGGGTTGGTGGGCCATGTTCATTACCATGCTCGGTGACATGGTCGCTTTTGCTAGCCTGGTGTTTGGCTACTTTTTCTACTGGACCATCCATGACGATTTTCCACCCGATCCTGAAGCGGGTCCACTCGTATTTTGGTCGCTAGTGGCGGCAGCGCTGTTGCTGGGGGCCTGGCTGCTGACGCTGCTGGCTCAACGCTGGAACAGACATAGCCGTGGGGTGGCCTTCTACGGCGCGCTGCTAGGCGCTATTATGGTTGCGGTGGCCGGTGGCATGGCGCTTCTCGCCGGCCCCTGGCGGGCTGGTTTTGATCCGGCAAGCCATGTTTATCCTGCCATCATCTGGGTATTGGTGCTGTGGACTGTGATTCATGTAGCGGTGGGCGTGATTATGCAACTCTATTGCATTGCTCGGAGGTTAGCAGGTCGGCTGACCCCCCGCCACGACATTGATATCGCCAATGTGAAGCTGTACTGGCACTTCATGGCCGTTACGGTCGTCGTTACTGTGGCCGTCATCGCTGGTTTCCCCCAGATTGTCTGAGGATTGCGCTATGGTCAAACTTCCGGAAAAAAATGAGAGCCTATGGCTTTTGATCGCCTCGCCAATCATCTGGGCCATACACTTTCTACTGTGCTATCTGACCGCCGCCCTCTGGTGCGCAAAGGTGGCCGGCCGCTACGGGTCCCTCGGTAACGTTGGGATGGCCATCATGATCTATACGGTGCTGGCGCTTATCGGGATTGGCATCGTTGGCTGGATTGCCCTCCGCCGACATAATACCGGCACTGCTACCGTTCCCCATGATTTTGACACGCCGGAGGATCGCCACCGCTTTTTGGGGTTCGCCTCGCTGCTGCTCTCGCTCTTGAGCGCAGTGGGTGTTCTCTACGTTGCTCTCGCCATTGTTTTTATTGAGACTTGCCACTGATGTGCTCCCTCCTGCGGATACTTGAACTTTTTGTGCTGATGGGGGTGGGCCGGTTAAGTGACCCAGTGGATAAGCGCCAGGAGGAGACATGAGGCGGCTGCGCACCATCATTGTTTTTCTCGCCTTGCTCGCCGTTGGGGGGGTGCTGGTGGCTGCTTCCGGCATTATTCCCATTAAGGCGAGTTCTGGCCATTGGGCCCTCACGTACTGGTTCCTGAGTTTCTCCATGAATCGTTCCATCGCTACTCACAGTATGGGCATCAAGGTGCCGGAGATTGCCGATCCAGCTTTGGTACTGCAAGGGGCGGGTCACTACGAAACCGGTTGCCGTTTCTGTCATGGCCGTCCTGGTTTGCGCCATCCGCCTATCCCAGGGCAGATGACTCCACCTCCGCCCTACCTCCCATCGGCTCTGCCGAAGTGGGAGTCTGGGGGGCTTTTTTATATTGTCAAGCATGGGGTCAAGTTCACGGGCATGCCGGCTTGGCCGGCACCGCAACGGGACGACGAAGTATGGGCCATGGTGGCATTTCTGCGGGTGCTGCCGAAGTTGACTGGGGAGCAGTACGAAAAACTTATCCGGGGAGAAGTCCCCGCCCGTGATGGCAAGCAAACCAAGGAAGTGCCGTCGGTGGTGATGGAAAACTGTGGGCGTTGCCACGGCATGGATGGCCTCGGGCGTGGTGTCGGCGCGTTTCCTCGGCTGGCGGGACAGCATATCCCCTACCTTTATGCCTCGCTGAGTGCGTATGCGCGGGGAGACCGCCATAGCGGGATGATGGAACCCATCGCCACGGAACTGAGCCCTGAGCAGAGACGCGTGCTCGCGCGATACTACGGCAATTTACCCCCCTATGTCCCCACGCCGCCTGGGGAAGGGCTGGCAGGGGCTATTGCGCGAGGCGAGATCATTGCGAAGCAAGGAATTCCAAGTGAGCGCATCCCCTCCTGTGTAGATTGCCACGGTCCCAGCACTATCTCTCGTAACCCTTACTATCCCGTGCTCGCTGGCCAGTATTTCCAGTATCTCGTCTCGCAGCTCAAGCTCTTCGCCAAAGAACATCGCGGTGGAACGCCCTATGTTCGGCTCATGCACCCCACCGCCCACCAGCTGACCGAGGAGCAAATACGCGACGTTGCCCGCTATTATGCTTCGGTGCCAGCCCTTTCTCTGCCGCCTAATGCGCCGGAGCAATAACTGCTTGTGGTAGAGTTTTTGGCAATAGCGCATCCCTAACAGCCTGATATTTACCCCCTGGGAGGGGGGAGCGGCAAGCGCACTTGCACCTGCAAGCCTCCCCCTGGATTGCCGTCCAACGATAATTCGCCCCCGTAAGCCTCTACCATATCGTTGACAATATCTAAGCCTAGCCCGTGGCCAGGCACTTGCTGATCCAGGCGTTGGCCTCGCGCCAATACCGCTTGCCGCTGTGACGGTGCGATTCCTGGACCATCATCCGTCACGCTGATAATCAGCGCAGCGGACTGACGCTGCAACGACAAGATAACGGTTTGATGGGCCCATTTGTAGGCGTTATCCAGCAGATTGCCGAGAATTTCTAGCATGTCCTCCCGCTCCAGCGGCAATGCTGGTGGTAGACTGCCTTCGATTTTAAGGTTCAGATCACGGTCATGGGCCCGTTCCAACGTATGTACTAATAGGGGCACGTCTTCGGCGGGTGTAAAGCGGTTTGCAGGTGTCGCCCCGGCAGCAATGCGGGCGCGTCCCAAGGCTCGCTTGATATTGGCTTCTATCTGCGATAGTTGCTTATTAAGGCTGTCTGCGAGAACGGGGGAGAGGGCGAGCAATTGGGTGCGGCACTGGTTTTTCATGACCGCTAGCGGGGTTTTCAAGCCATGGCCCAAGTCCCCTAGGGCATGGCGGGAACGGCGCAATTGCCGCTCGGTATCCTCTTGGAGTCGATTGACTTCTTCCACCAGGGGTTTCAATTCCCGCACCACGTTTTTATCCAGGGTGGTACGCTGCCCTTGGCGGAATTGCTTGAGTTGCCTGCGCACCTGGCGAAGTGGACGAAGCCCTCGCCGGATCAGCCCTTGCTGCACTGCGGCCAGCACCGCCAGTAACAGGATCCAAGCCACGAGGCCGCCGGTTTTGAGGCGGGTGAAGTCCTCCAGTTGCGGCGCATAATCCTGGGCGACCACCACGATGATGAGTTGGCCGTCCATCTGATAGTGAGCCCGATAGCGCAACAGCTTTTGCTTGCGGGGTCCTTCCACCAGCGTGGCGCTGAGTCCTTCTTGCAGGGGGGCCTCTAGCTGGGTATCCCACAGGGAGCGGGAGCGCCACCGTGCTTGCGGGGTGATGACCAGGAAATAGCGGCCGGACAAGGGGCGACGGTAGGCTGGGTCGAGGGCTTGGCGTTCCAGACGTACGCCGTTGGCACCAGGGCTTAATGCCGCCAGCACGCTGACGGTTTCCTGCCGTAGGTTGGTGGCGAGTGTGGCCCGCTGTCGTTGATCTAGCCACCAGATGGCGGTTTGTCCCGCCAGCACGCCGGGCACCAGCAGGCTGATAAATAAACTCATCCCCAATTGACGGCCCATGGAATTCACGGGGGTCATCCTTGGAATCGGTAACCTTGGCCCCGGCGAGTTTCAATCACTTGGTGACCCAATTTGCGGCGTAGCCGATTGATATGGACTTCCAGCACATTGCTATCCCGCTCGCTTTCACCATCGTAAAGGTGCTCGTTCAACTGCATGCGGCTAAGCAGTTTGCCTGGGTGCAGCATGAAGCAACGTAACAAACGGAATTCACCGCGGGTCAGTTCGTATTCCTGATCGCCCCGCCAGATGCTTTGCCGGTCTTCATCCAGGGCCAGCCCCCCGACTTCTAGCCGGGGGCTGTTGACCGCACCATGGCTGCGCCGTAACACGGCTTGTACTCGCAGCAGTAACTCATCGGGATGGAAGGGTTTGCTCAGGTAATCATCAGCACCAGCGCGTAGACCTTCTAGACGCTCCGCCCAAGCATCCCGGGCGGTAAGAATCAACACCGGCAAAGTTAGTCCCTCAGCGCGCCAGCGCTGCAATACTTGGAGACCGTCTAAACCTGGCAGGCCTAGATCCAGAATTACTAAATCATAAGGATCATCGTGGGCAGCCAGCAGCGCATCCCGGCCATCCACCCGCCAATCCACCGCATAGCCATGGCCCTTAAACAGGGGTAATAGTTCATCGGCTAGGGCTATATTGTCTTCCACCAGTAACAGGCGCATCAGTCGTCTATGTCGTCTTCAATGAGCAGGCCATTGCTGGCATTGATTTCAAGCTCATGGACTACGCCAGTGGGGGTCAATATTTCCAGTTCATAGACGTAGAGACCGTCTTCCCGTTCCAGCTCCGATTCCAGCAGTTGTGCGCCGGGGTAATGCTCAAGTGCCCGCGCCAGGATCTGTTCAAAGGGCAGGATAGCGCCGCTTTGCCGCAGGCGCAGCGCTTCGTCATGGCTTAAATCCAATGCTTTTAGCGATGCTCCGGACAGCAATAAGATGAGGGCGGCCGAAGCCGCCCAGAAGCGATTAATCTTCTTGCCGATCACGGATAACATCACCGCTTGCCGGGTCCAATTCCACCTCCCATTGGGTCCCTTGGGTATCTTGCAATTCTACCGTGTAGACATAGCCGCCGTACTCTTTTTCTAGTTCGGTTTCTTCCACGGTAGCGCCGGGATGTTTGGCGAGGGCAGCTTCATTGAGTTTTTTAAAGGACTGGATTTTGCCCTCTTGCAGGAGTTGCATTGCTTGGTCTGGGCCGACCTCATCGGCTTGCACTATCCCTGTACCGGTCAAGCTCAAAATGGTGGTGATGAATATCCATTTTCTTATGCTCATGGGTGACTCCTTAAGTGGCTATTACTTCAGGTTGAGTGGCCACTTTACGCTCCGTGTCTTAACTATGGATGAATGATGATCGAAACTCAAAATGCAAAAATGAGCCGTATTGCTAGACGGGCAGAATTACGGCTCATCTCGGTCTCTTTCTCCCCTCGCCCTAACTGTTATTCTCTCTTATAGTAAGCTATAAGCGTAATTAACTGATGATAGGGTGGTGAGATGGAAGAGCAATCCGAGAAAAATATAGACCGACCCCCCGTGGATAAAACCCAGGAAAAATATGAGGAAGCTTTAGGGTTCATCAAGAAACTGGTAAAAAAGGGGAATCTACGCCGTTTAATTATTCGCAAACCTAATGGCCATATTTTCATGGAAGTTCCACTGACGGCGGGGGCGGTGGTGGGTGGGATATTGCTACTTTTTACTCCCATGTTGCTGGCATTAGGCGCACTTGTCGCCCTGTTTAAACAAATAAAAGTGGAGATTGTCAGAATGGATAATGGCGAATAGCCTGGTGGTAGGTCGAGGTGAAAGGTCTGGGAGCAAGTAGAGTTGCTTAAACCGCGGTTGCATTTGCGCCGCCGGGATTGAGGAGATGATTGATAGGAATAAAATCCAGGTTTTTCCAACCGCGACCGCGCTCTATCATGGCGCGGCAGCATATTGGGGAAAAATAGCCCAGGTCGCCATCGAAGAGGCGGGGGCTTTCCATGTCGCTCTGGCTGGAGGAAATACCCCAAAAGGTTTGTACCAATTGCTGGCAAAGGAGCCTTATAAGAGCCAAGTGGACTGGAGCCGGGTTTATGTCTATTTTGGGGATGAGCGCCATGTCCCCAAGGATCATCCAGACAGTAACTACCGCATGGCCCGGGAGGCATTGCTCGATTTGGTGGTTATTCCCCCCAAGCAGATCTTAAGAGTACGGACCGAACTCCCGGAGCCCCAGTCGACGGCGGCCGATTATGCTCAAGTGTTGCAGTCCCACTTGCCGGCGGGAGGAAGTCTTGACTTGATATTATTGGGGGTAGGCGCTGATGGTCACACCGCCTCCCTGTTTCCCGAGACCTCCATATTGACGGTGCGGGATCGTTTGGTGGCCGCTGTTTATGTGGAGAAATTGGGGGCTTGGCGTATTAGCATGACTTACCCTGCCCTGGAAAGAGCCCGACGGCTTCTATTCCTTGTGACCGGGGTGGATAAGGCGCCGGTGGTGGCCCGCTTATTGACTGAAACGGAAGGTGGCGAATTTCCGGTGCAACGTTTGCGGGCTCAAGGGGAGGTTCACTGGTATTTGGATGAGGATGCGGCTCGTGAGTGGGAGATGAGCACATGAAAGTATTGGCGGCTGATCTGGGGGGAACCAAGACCCTGCTCCAGGTGACCCGTTGGACGGAGGAGACCCCGCAGGTTCTCGCGGAGCGGCGCTACCATAGCAGTGGTTATCCGAGCTTCGATGTCCTTTTGCAAGAATTCTTGACGGAGGTGGGCGATATTGTCAGTAACCTGGCAGGCGCTTGCTTTGCAGTGGCAGGACCGGTGGCAAAAGGCACGGCGGAGGTTACCAATCTCTCCTGGCGGTTGGAGGAGGAATGTTTGCAAAAGGGTTTCGGGTTGCCTCAAGTGACCTTAATCAATGATTTCCAGGCTATTGGTTATGGGATTGAATCCTTAAAACCGGCTGATTTTGCCGTGCTCCAGGCGGGAGTCCCGGAGTATGCCGCTCCCCAGGCGGTGATTGGTGCCGGGACCGGGCTTGGGCAGGCACTCCTGGTGTGGCAAGAGCAAGCAGGTCACTATCAGGTTTTACCTACCGAAGGAGGTCATGTAGACTTTGCCCCCCGAGGAGAACTTCAGATTGCCTTGCTGGGTTATCTTTCTCGTCATCTAGAACATGTTTCCTATGAGCGTCTGTTGTCCGGCAGTGGGCTGGTGACTCTCTACCGTTTCCTTAAGGAAACCAGTGGCGAGACTGAAGATCTGGCCTTAAAAAAGGCACTAGAGGAGGGCGATCCGGCGGCGGCTATCAGTCGTTTTGCCCTGGAGCGTCGGGACCCTTTAGCGGGCCGAGCATTGGATTTGTTGGCTCGGATCTATGGCGCACAAGCGGGTAATTTGGCCCTGACTTGTTTACCGCGGGGGGGGCTTTTCGTCGCTGGTGGTATTGCTCCCAAGATAATTGAGTGTTTGCAGGCGGGGGGGTTCATGGAGGCCTTTCTGAGCAAAGGACGGCTATCCCAGCTGTTGCGACAGATTCCGGTCAAGGTCATATTGGAGCCCAAAGTCGGGTTGTGGGGAGCCTCGCGAGTTGCCGCGAGATTGGCTAATGAGAAATCATGAGAGTGGGTGGTGCCTCAGATAAAATCTGCTTTATGGAAGAATCTAAGTCTTACAAAATCGTAATAGAGGTGGAGACGGCTTTTGTTGAAGAACAATCGGATCCCAGCTCAGCTCGTTATGTATTCGCCTATACCATCACTATTCACAATCAAGGAAATATCCCTGTTAAGTTGTTGAATCGGCATTGGGTAATTACTGACGGTGAAGGCCAGGTGCGAGAGGTTCACGGTCAAGGCGTGGTCGGAGAGCAGCCTTATCTCAAGCCGGGCGACCAGTTTTGTTATACCAGTGGGGCGATGATTGAGACCCCGGTAGGCACTATGCAAGGCCGTTATGGCATGATCGGGGAAGATGGGGTAGCGTTCGATGCCGAGATTGCCGCCTTCACCTTGGCGGTACCAGGCTGCCTGCACTAATACCAATTTCCTTGAGTGCTACAATTTATAAATATTTTTAATAACAATTAATTACTTGTGAAATATAATGTGTTTTTTTATGAAATTCATATAACCCATTCAATATATGGCTATATACGCAATTGGTGATATTCAGGGATGCTATGATGAATTGCAGCGGCTATTGGAGCGAATTCGTTTTAATGTCAGCGAAGATCGGCTCTGGATTGCGGGTGATTTGGTCAACCGGGGACCGAAGTCACTAGAAGTCCTACGTTTTGTTTACGGCCTGGGGAATCGGGCTATCACCGTGCTAGGAAACCATGACCTCCATTTGCTGGCAGTGGCTGCCGGATTCCAACCCCTCCGCTCGAAAGATACTTTTGCCCCTATTCTTGAAGCACCAGACCGAGAGGAACTCCTGACATGGTTGCGCCATCGTCCCTTGTTATATCGAGATCCCACCTTAGGGGTAACACTTATTCACGCGGGGTTGCCCCCCCAATGGGATATTGCCACGGCAGAGGCTTGCGCCAGAGAATTAGAAGCGATATTGCAGGGCCCGAACTGGCGGGATTTCCTCGCCCATATGTATGGCAATAAACCAGAGCAATGGAGGGAGGATCTGCAAGGTTGGGAGCGCCTGCGGGCCATCAGTAACTGTTTGACCCGGTTGCGCTATTGTGACGCTGAGGGACGGTTTTTTCTAAAATTTAAAGAATCCCCAGGGACCCAGGCGGAGGGCTTAATGCCCTGGTTTAAGGTGCCTAACCGGGCCAGCCAGGGAGAGCGCATTGTGTTTGGCCATTGGGCCACCTTGGAAGTGGGGGCTTATGACGGGGCTGTTTTTGCAGTAGATGGGGGATGTGTCTGGGGAGGACAGCTGGTGGCCCTGCGCCTAGACCAAGAAAAGCCTCAATGGTTTTTTGTTAATTGTCATGGATATAAAGATCCTTATCAATAAAATACTTTTTGGATCATTATCTCCCTGATAAAAATGAAAAAGGCAGCTCGGTGGTGGCGAACCTTGAGGCGCGCCTTCCCTGGCGCACCCCCTGGGGGCCTCCTCCAGAGGTCCCGATTCGCTCCCGGCGAATCGGTGAGGCGCGCCTTCCCTGGCGCGCGCCCTATAAAGGGCATCCTTCGGAGGTCCCGATTCGCTCCCGGCGAATTGGTGGGTTTGCTGATCATCCTGGCTTTGCTTGCAGGCTGTGGCACTGGTCCTGACGATAGAGATACGTTACGCTTTGGTCTGGCGACTTCGCCTCTCACCCTTGACCCCCGTTATGCCACGGACGCCACCTCAGCACGCCTTATTCGCCTCCTATACCAGCCTCTTGTGGATTTGGATGCTAGCGGCAAGCCTATCCCTGTTTTGGCTGATTGGCAGCGACTTTCTCCAACCCGATACCGGTTCCGGTTGCGGCCCGATCGCCCCCTTTTTCACGATGGTAGCAAGCTTAGCGCCCGTGACGTGAAGGCCACCTATTCTTCGGTGCTCGATCCGGGCAATGGCTCCCCCTTACTTGCATCCCTAGAGAAGGTGCAGTCAATTAAGGCACCGAATCCGGAAATCATTGAATTTGTCTTGACAGCACCTGATCCCTTGTTTCCAGGACGGCTTACCTTGGGGATAGCCCCTGCCTCTCTGTTAGCCGCAGGCCACCCCTTGAATCGCGCCCCCGTGGGAAGTGGTCCCTTTCGTTTTGAAAAATGGCCGGAAGAGGGTCGGCTGGTACTCCGGCGGCGACGGGATGGACAACGGTTTGAGTTTCTCCATGTGCCCGATCCCACGGTGCGGGTATTGAAATTACTCCGCAGTGAGATCCACATGCTGCAAAACGATCTCCCCAAGGAATTGGTGGCTTACTTGGAGGACAGGAAAGAGATCTCGCTGCAACGGGAACAGGGAAGTACGTTTACTTATCTGGGGTTTAACCTCAATGATCCGGTAACGGGCCATCCCCAGGTGCGTTTGGCCATCGCCCATGCCTTGGATCGTCAAGAGATCATCCGTTATGTTTTTAAAGGCACGGCTCGACCGGCTCAGGCTTTGTTGCCTCCCGAACATTGGGCGGGGCACCCGGCTTTACCCGAATACCCTTATGACCCGATGCGGGCCCGAGAGCTGCTGAGGGAGGCCGGTTTTGATGCCCACTCTCCAGCCCACATCAGCTATAAGACTTCTAGTGATCCCTTTCGGGTTCGTTTGGCGACCATCATTCAGCATCAGTTGCGGCAAGTGGGTATTGAGGTGGAAGTGCAAAGCTATGATTGGGGAACCTTTTACGGCGATATTAAGGCCGGGCGTTTCCAGATGTATAGCCTCTCCTGGGTCGGCGTTAAGCTCCCGGATGCTTTTGAGTATATTTTTCATAGCGAATCGGTCCCGCCCCAAGGGGCAAATCGGGGTCATTTTGAGGATCCGCAAAGTGACTTTCTGATTGAGCAGGCGGAGAAGGCAGGAAATTTAAGTCAGCAAGCGAATGTTTACCGCCAATTACAGGTCCGCCTCCTGCAGCAATTGCCCTATGTCCCCCTTTGGTACGAGGATAATGTGTTTGCGGCCCGCCAAGGGATAAGTGATTATCAGTTGGCGCCGGATGGAAATTACGATGGTTTAGTGGCGCTGGAATTTCGTCTTTAAGAAGTGGCAATTAACATCACGCCCCACCCTAACAAAAAACTTCCTCCTAGCGCCCGAATGAGGGAGGGGTTACAGGGTAAAATTTTTTCAGCAGTGACCAGTAGGGCAATAATCCCCATCCACAGCACATTCATCACCCCAACCACAAACATGACCAGCATCTGGGCCCAGCAGCAGCCAATGCAGATCAAGCCATGGCGGACGCCCATCCTGGCTGCACCACGGCCTCCTTCCTGCCATTCAGTCAAAATAAACCCCAGTGGTGTGCGGCATTTGCTCAGGCAGGCTTCTTTCTGACGGCTAAATTGATAGGCGCCGGAAAGAATCAGAATTCCCCCGGCTAAAATATGATCTTGCACAGCCATTTGGGGAGAAAGTGCGGATTGGGTATCTAATCCCCACTGGACCAGGGTTGCAACCAGGCTAAACAGCAGCCACATCAGCAAGTAACTGAAGACAAAAATAAATATTTTACTGGTATTGCGGCTTCCAGGTGCCCACTGACGATAGACTCTGGTGAGCATTAGCACCATTGGGATGGCGGCGGGAATCATCATGGCCGCCATCATGATGGCCCACATGCTGTAAACCATGGCGAAATCCATGGGAGACCAGGGAAGGGGGGTGGTATCAGGCATCCAGGGCGTCGACGCCAACGGGGTGGCCATGCGCTGTTGGGCATAGAGGAGATAACCCCAGGCGGCTAGGCTCAAAGCCCCCAGGGAAAGTAAGATATTGAGTTGCTGTTTTTTGAACAAATTTAAAAGGGCTCTTTGAAGGGTCGTAGATCGATTTCGTGGGTCCAAGCGCTAGGGTGTTGACAGTGCAGGGCCCAATAGGTATCGGCAATGGCTTCAGGTTTCACCAACCCGGCTTCCCCTTTTTGTTGGACTAATTCAGGGAAACGGCTTTTCGCCTGTTCGCCTTCAATGGCCCCATCGATCACCGCATGAATCACATGAATCCCTTGTGGCCCAAATTCCCGCGCCATGCTTTGGGCCAGGGCGCGGAGGCTGGCTTTGGCAGAGGCAAAGGCGGTAAAGGGGGGTCTGGCGCGTAGGGAAGCGGTCGCGCCGGTAAATAACAGAGTCCCCCGTTTTTGGGGAACCATGTGTTTGATGGCTTCCCGCCCTACTAAGAAACCCCCTAGACAATTTTGTTGCCAAAGGGTTTGGAAGAGTTCAGTGCTGGTTTCCAAGAGGGGAGCGGGAACATTGGCCCCCACGTTATAGGCGACAATTTCTAGGGGGAAACCTGCCGAGGCGACCTTATTGAACAGCTCGGTTACCTCTTTTTCCACTGTAGCATCAGTGACGATCGCTTTGGCGTGGCCGCCGGTGCTGCGAATTTCTTTTTCCACAGCCGCCAATTTTCCTTTGGTCAGACCGGCTATAAAGACCTGTAACCCTTCCTGGGCAAAGCGCCTTGCCAGGGCTGCCCCCAACCCTGAACTGGCGCCAACCCCGACCACTACGGCTGCTCTCCTCTCATCCATCATGGTTTAGTCTACCTTGCCCGCAGTCGTTGCCTCGGGTACTTCCATGAGTTTGCCGGTTTTAACATCATAGATGTAACCGTAAATGGGAATATTCGCAGGGACCAAGGGATGATGACGGATGCGCTTTACATCTTCGAGCACGCTTTGGGCCTGATCTTTGATAGTGAGCCAGTTGATGTATTTGCCTTCCGGACTCCCTGGTCCCGGTCCGGTATCATGCCAGCCATTGCCATCAAGGGTGGCAGTCTTGAGGCTACTAGACAATAGGTCGTTCATGATTTCATTGGTAAATGTTTCCATACCACAGTCGGTATGATGGATCACGAACCATTCCCGGGTGCCTAGGAGCTTATAAGAAATCACCAGGGAACGGATGGCATCATCACTCGCCCGTCCCCCGGCATTACGGATCACGTGGGCATCGCCTTCTGCCAAACCGGCATATTTTGCAGGGTCTAAACGGGCATCCATACAGGTCAAGATGGCAAAATGGCGGCCGGGGGGCATGGGTAAGTTGGCTTTGTCGCCAAAGTTTGCCGCATAAGCCTCATTGGCTGCCAATACTTCTGTTAGGATTTCGCTCATCTTTTTTTCCTCTTAATGCTTTTTATGCTTTGCCATAGATTAGGCAAAAGTTATTAGCGGGCATACTAATTCTTTCTTTCAGGATAAGGCCGTGGGCTTCCGCCGCTCGATTGAGATCAGTGATATCTTTAAGCCCCCATTCTTCTACACCGACGGAGCGCAGCGTATTATGGAATTCCTCATTAGAGGCGGTACTGAAAGTCCCTGCCACTTGAAAAGGGCCATAAATTAGGAGAAAACCCTTATCCTTTAGTAGCTTTGATGCACATTGCATCATTCCATCAGCAATAGAAATAGGTGCCACCTGGAAGATATTGATGCAGTAAATGGCATCGAAAAGCTGACCCTTAGGATTCGACCAAGTTTCCGGCAGAGTCAAGTCTAATTTGACCGGTTCCTCCACATTGGTATTGTGGTTTTCGTCCCTAAGCTTTTTGATGTTTTCAAAAGTCTCTTCATCTTTGTCGGAGGGATGGAAGCGGACATTCCTAAAATGGGGCGCAAAAAAGTTGATGTGCATGCCGCTGCCACTGGCGAACTCCAGCACATGGCTTTCTGTCTCCGGGAATTTCTCCTTTAAAACTTCCAAAATAGGTTCTTTGTTTCGATTGCCGGCCCAAGCCACATAGTCGCTCAAGGGATGGGGATCTAAAGGGGGTCTTTCTTCAATCATAACTAAATACCTCACTCAGCAATTTTGGCGATTGCGGATGAATGCTTTAATCCACCCTAGTCAACCAATAGAAGCAAATTTTGCGCCATGATCGTAAGAAATATAATTTCTATGTTTTACAAATGGTTACAGAATATGCTCGTCATAATTGTGAAAATATATTTCAATTTGAGAAATAATTTTTCACAATATGAGAGATCTAAGTTAAACGGCAAATGCGATAGTGACGATTTCAGTAAGCGAGGTTTGCATGCCGAATATCAAATTTTCCAGCCTGACCCCTACTATGTTCCTCCAGACTTTTGTGATTGAGTTGATGCAGGCCTTCGAGCAGGTCAGCAAAGATCGCCGAGAAGTGCTCATTGAGCGTATTGGCCATAGTGCTGGGCGCTTTTTCGAGGAAGCTTATCGGGAGCAATACGAGAAGATGGAGCCCCTTGATCGGGAAGCTTATGCGGATCTGATTATTGGCTTAAAAAATAAGATTGGTGGCAATTTTTCTCTTGCGTCCAGTGATCAGCATGGGGTGAGGGTAGTCAATACCCGCTGTCCCTTCGGGGAAGGCGTGAGGAATTTTCCGGAACTTTGTCGTATGACTTCTAGTGTTTTTGGTGGCATTGCTGCTCGTAATTTTGGTTATGCCAAGGTTGAAATCAAACAATGCATCGCCCTCCAGGGGGCAGGCTGTGATGTCTGTGTTTATACCCATCCCGAGGCCGCCCAAGACCATGAGGGAATTGAATATCATCGTCCTTCCTTTTGCCCTGAAGAGAAGCAGGAAATTAGCGCTCTCCAAGCCCGCATAGAAGAGAGGATGCATCAGATCTGGTATCAGATGGGGAACTGGCAATCGGCGAAGAAACGCCAAAAACATCCCTTTATCGTGGCCCAATCTCCAGCGATGCAAAAGGTATTGCAAGCGATAGAGACCATCTCTCCCACGCCTGCTACTGTTCTCCTCGAGGGGGAGACGGGGGTAGGCAAAGAGCTGGTCGCCCGAGCTATTCATGCCATGAGCACCCGTTGCAATCAACCCTTTGTCGCGGTCAATTGCGGGGCGATACCTGAAAGTTTGATTGAAAGTGCTTTATTTGGCCATGAACGCGGAGCATTTACCGGAGCAGTGGAGGTACACCAGGGTTTCTTTGAGAGAGCAGAAGGGGGGACTTTATTTCTGGATGAAGTGGACTCTTTATCACCTGCTGCCCAAACCCGCTTACTGCGTGTCCTCCAGGAAAGCGAGTTGGAACGGGTGGGGGGACAGCGCACTTTAGCGGTGGATGTTCGTATTATTACCGCGACCAATTGCAATTTAGAGACCCTGGTGCGTACCGGACAATTTCGTAAAGATCTCTATTATCGTATTAATGTAGTCGGCTTGGTTATTCCACCGCTACGGGAGCGCCCTGAGGATTTACCCCCCTTAATTCAATTAATCCTGGACCGCCTTAATAAAAAATACAATAAACAAGTGGATACCGTTAGCATGGCGGTAATGGCAAAGTTACGGGGTTATGACTGGCCGGGCAATGTCCGCGAACTGGAAAATGTCTTGGAACGGAGTTTGTTGTTTACTCAAGGCTGTGAGCTGACGGCTATAGATTTAAAGGAAGCGGTGACTGAATCATTCCCTCGCCATTGGAAAGAGATCAAGAAGCAGGCGGTTGCCCAGGCGGAACGGGGGTTCATCGAGCAAGCGCTGAGGCGTTTTCAGGGAGATGTGAAGGAAGTCGCCGCTTCTATGGATTTAACCTCAAGGGCGGTGTATATGAAATTACGGGAGTATGAACTTGACCCAAGACGCTATCGTGTCCTTGATGAAGCCGAAGTCAGTTCCCGCCCTTGAGTCGGAAAAGCCTAATAACGGGCGGGTAGTCGGGCAACCGCCTTCAGTTTCCAGGGGATGGGGTCAATAAAGGCTTCTAATTTTTCTTCCAGGGTATCCTCCAGCTTATGGAAAAAATCAAAGCCCGTTCGCTCCTCCACCTCATCAACACTGACCAGGAAACGATCTAAAGGCTCTTGACCCCGTACCTGTTGCGGCACGATAAAGGCGAGTGTTTTCGGCGCTTGTTCCTTTTTGGCAGGGGGAGCCAGGTAGATCTTGTAAAAAGCATCAGGTATTTCCACCCGGTATGAGGATTTAAGTCGCTCAATTTCAGGATCGAAAATCGGGCCGGTGAACACCCAAACCGTGCCAAACTGCTTGGCGAAGTAATCAATTTCCACTTCTTCCAAACGTTGCCAAAATTTTTGGTTTAGGTTGGGTTTTTGAGGGGTGATATTGGTCATGAGAAAAGTATCTAGCTGGGCGGTTTTACCGTACAGACGGCTGATAGCATAGTTGGGCGCCATATGGCCGCGGTCGTAGCCACTATGGGTGTAGTCCCCATGGGTGATATGGGTCAAATTGCGCCAGTCGGCACTGAACCGTTGGGGGCGTTCATGGTAAGGGGCGTTATCGGGGACCGGTTTGAGGGGATAACTGACCCAGAGGGGATTGCCCCGGAGGTCCGAATAACCCACCATAAAGCCCTCATTGCGAAAAATTCGGGTCCAGGTAAAGGGGTGCTTCCAATCATGGGCTTCGGGAATCCCCATGTAGACCATCTGGGGGCGGGCATAATAAATTTCATAGCCATACCAGCCCCCGCTTGCCAGCACCAGCAATAGTAAAGCAAGGGGATGGTGGCGTCCTAATCGCCAAAAAATGAGAAAAATATGGAGAGGATTAATTTTTTTTCGTCTTGCCATTGAACAATACTTCGGACAGTTTTTGTAACCAATTGATTCAAGGGTTTGATTGCGACATTGGATTGCAGCTTCAGTGAGAAAAGCGGCAAGCACACCTACGGCTTAGATAAGTTCTACCACAGCCAGCACAGCAAGCCGCATAAGGGCTTGGAGATCTCCACCTTAGCGGTAGTGGATGTGGAGTATAACACCGCTTACAACCTTTCTACCCGGCAAACACCGAAACTTGACCCTTCTGAGTTGTTAATTACAGATCACCAGTTACACAGTTATTTGTACACCCCCGCACTTTTTGCGGGCTTGCGGCAATACCCGATTCATGAGTCACACTTTAATCCCCATTTCTGCATCATCTGGATCTTTCTATCATACGCCCAAGCCAAGCTGTTTCTTGTACTCGGTGAGGTCTATCGCCTCACCCATCGCGATCTTCTTATGTAGATCCCGTATCGCTTTGGGTGCCACCTTCCTTCGGAGGGTTCCATCTCTGGTATGCCGTAAAGTCAAATTCAGTAGCGGATAGGATGGCTTCTTGCCTCAAGGAGAGGTAAATATCAGCATCAACTTCTTCATAGAAAGTGGTGAACTCAACCTTGAGATTGTCTTTTTCTCGGTAGCCGCTCATGAGTGGCATAATCGATATATCCTGATCCATTCCATTCGTTTCTGTGGGTTCGCCTAAGTCGATTACTTTGCCCACGTAAACCTTTCTATCGTTCATTGTTAACATGACATACTTGTCTCTTTGGAGTGACAAGTTGAAGAGAAGGTTGTCAAGCGGACTATCCTCAAGTAGCTTCCCAATTACAAATACTTTTGTGTCCCAAGTCCCGAAACGTAGGCGAAGTCTTATAGTTGCCCAGATTTTAATAATAAACGCAGCCAGAAACGTGAGGGCAGAGAGGATAAAAAACCAAGCTAGCTTCAGTGCCTCGTCTTCATCCTTTGTTCCCATTGCCATCATCGCATTGGCTAGCTGTTTGGATACGGCTATATTGACACTAAAACAGCCTGCGGTTAGGGAGTTAGGCAGTTGATAATGAGAGAATACGCCCAGAGCAAAGGCCAGGGCGAAACACTCTAACCCCAGCTCAGCACTTTTGAGGTATAGGTATTGGCCTTCGTATCGGTGTAACTTATAGGAGTGGACGGGATGGATGTGGCAAGCTAAAAACCCGGCAACGAGGACAGGAAGAATAAGTAATAAAAGCATCCTGCCCCAGCAGTATTACTTAAGCCCCAACTATAGCCTTTGCCTGTTTGCGGGCTTTTTTGAACTCTTCTGTTTCGCGGACTTCTTTGGGGTCAATTCTGATTGTGCCCCTGCCCACAACTTTCACTGACTTGTACGACTTATTTACGAGTTCTTTGAGCCGTTTATCATCTTCGTTCGGGCCCAACCCTAGTATTTTAAATACTTTCATGACGCCCCCCGGCTATCTGAACTGTTGTAGGTAACTGATATTGTAGCTTAACTTATGCTTTCTAAAAAGCTATGGGGTTGAAAAAGAGCTCTCTGGAAGTCTTCCGTCCGGGGTGAGGACCTCGGCAAAGGTTTATGGGTTTACCTCATGGGCCTGCATTAGGCTAAATATCAAGTTCCTGATAGCCTTGCAGAGCACCAGCGGAAAGGAGGGGGTGGCCGCTATACGCCAAGCGGGTGCAAGTAGGGCGGTTGGCAATTGAACTCTCCTTGATAGCTTGTATCCTATAAGCTACATTTAGCGATGATTGAAATCCGCCAGAGAAGATATTTCGCTAAATGGTTGTCTGGATTACGTGACCATCGCGCCAGGGGTTGAATTGAAGCCCGAATAGATCGTCTGCGGCGAGGAAACCCTGGCGACGTAAAGCCAGTAAGGGGGTTTCTGAGTTGCGAGTCAATTACGGCCCCGGCTACCGGGTGTACTTCGTGCAGCATGGCCAGGTGGTGGTGTTATTGGCTGGTGGTGACAAGCGCACTCAAGCGCAAGACATTCAAACCGCGCAAGATTTGGCACGGCAACTTTAGGAGATGAGATCATGGCGCTTAAAACCATTCCTTACGACACCGCTGAATTTCTAAAAACCGATGAAGACATGGCGTCTTACCTAAATGCCTGTCTTGAAGAGAGCGATCCGGCGTTGATTACCTATGCGCTGGGGGTGATCGCCCGTGCTAAAGGCATGACGCAGCTGGCCCGTGAAACCGGGCTTTCGCGTGAGAGCTTGTATAAGGCGCTGTCGAGTGAGGGGAATCCGGAATTCGCTACGGTATTGAAAGTGATTAAAGCCCTGGGGATAAAACTGCACGCTAAGGCTGCCTAATAATGTGGGCATTTTGTGGACAAGGGTTAAAATCCGTTCTACACAGTAGGACATTTTACAATTGAAAATGTCCAGAAATTATGATGGGAGAGAGAGAATAAAACGTGCTATTTGGTCCGCGCCATTGGGGCCGGTATGTTTTCGAGGAGCTAATTCCAGATAAGGGGGCAATAGGGAAATCCAATCGCCCGTTTCAAATTGGGTTTCGCTCATGGCAAAACCGCCCATCTCTTGCTCTACGAATTGGCCTAGAATCTCCGATTCCCGAAAGCGGGTTCGAGTGACATAGCCAAAAGGGATACCAGCCCAGTAAGCTTCGGCCAGGGTGCTATAGCCTAATTTCCCCACTACCAGATCAGCGGCTTGGATCAGGTCGGGATGAAAAAATTCGGAATGATGGGGCAAAAGCACTAGGTTTTCATGACGCTGCAGACTCTCGCTTGCCCCGGGAATGACGAAAAACATCTCTTGCCAGGTCGCCATTTGTGCTAAAAAGGGATAGTGCTGAGGGGGGATGCCCCCCATGCTGATCAAAATGACTGAGGCGTCTTGGGGGAGTCCTAGCTTGCTCCGGACTGCTTCCTTAGCCAGTCTGGCTTTTCGGGAAACGGGCTGGGTGGTCAGGTCAGCGGGAATAGGGTGGCATAGGGGCTGCGTTTGAATATGATAGTCCACCCCTTCAAATAAGCCTTTAGTAAAATCAATATGTTTTTGGATTTCGGGGACTTGGTCAAGGTAGCCTTCGTAAATCCAATCCCAGGTAAAGTTTTCAACCAGCACCGCCGGTATTCCCGTTTCCTTAGCCACTGCGATTCCCAAGGGGGCAATGTCGCAAATGATGAGTTCACATTGGTTTTTATTTATTTGCTGAGCAAGTTTAGCCATTAGGAGGGGGTCGAAGGGGAGAAAATTATCAAGGCGCTCTAGCGTCTGTTTGAGGTCTTCATGTAAAGGTGAGGCCTGTACCAATCCAATATCGGTTAATAGGGGATGATAGTTGAAATGCGTTGATAGGGAGTCTTGGAAAAACCAGAGGGGAACTTGGGTGTAAATGTCGAATTGGATTTGGGGAGCAATCTCCTGTAGGGCATTCATTACCGCACAGGCTCGTGCCCCATGGCCAAAACCGTGAGGAGTAATAAAGTAGGCGATAGTTCTCATCTATAAAGTCAAGGTTAGCGGCAGCCAAAATAAATGCGAGCAAAGGGGGCTGCAGGGAATGCACTGTGAGGCTGGAGGGTACTCATCAAGGCTGATAGGTAAAGGGTGAAAAGTAGCCATTCCTATCGGAAATTTCCCAATTAAAGGTGAAATCCTGATAGGTATATTTTTTTGAGCGGGCCACGACCGCAGGATGGGAAGGGACGACGCACAGGGGGGGGTTGGTAATGGTCGCCTCTCGACCACTGGTGCCTTCAATGGCTTCAATCTCCGCGGCTGCAATATGGGGGATGACCAGGCTACGCTTTTTGCCTTCTTCTTTATATTCCATGGGCACCGTTTTAACCCCCAGCACTTCACCGACAAAGGACATTAAAACCGCTAAGTGGCCGCCGACTTTGCCCCCATAAATGGTGGTCAAAGCCTCCTGCTGCGCCTGATTGGCGCGTTCGTCCAGATACAAGGCAACCTGCCAATTCCCATCTTTCATATGCCCCGGAGAAAAACAGGCGAGCCCCACGTTGAGATCCTCTAGTGGGATGTCATTAAAGTGTCCCGTATCAATATGCCAAGCAATAAAGAGTTTGCAGTCGCCTTCACTCGGGGGATTGAACCATACACAAGGGCAGGCGGTTTCGCAATTGCACGTCTCAAAATAGGTTCCATTTAGTTGCCAATTGTGCTTTTCAGCCATGATGCTGACCTCCTAATGTTACTCAACCCCAGAACATTGCCTCTCTGTTCTAGCAAGACCCTTGATAATAGTCTTTTAGCGAGATTAAAAAAAGATCCAGCATAACCGATAACGATCTTTACTCCCAGGCCCTGATTCCTTGCCGGCCCCCGGGAGGTAAGGCTTTGAGTGGAGGAATACTTTATTTAAGCCTTTATATTTATAGCGGATCTGGCCGATATAGCAGAAGAGTGGATAACCAGACCATGAGGCTTAGCAGTGAAAATCGTTTTCTTTATTGTGGGTGCTGTATTTGTTGTGTTGGGCGGGCTAGTCATTTGGGATTTCAATAAATTTAAACAGTCGGCCCTCCGCTCTACCGGACAAATTGTAGGCTATGCGGTTAAACGCTCCCGTACCCGAAATTCTGGAGCGAGGGAGACCTATGCCCCTGTAGTACAGTACCAAGCTTCAGGTCAGCAACATCAATTCACTGCTAGCGTTTCCTCAAGTCATGTGAGGCATTCTATCGGTGATGCAGTGCCCATTCTTGTTTATCGTCATGATCCCAGCCGGGCACGGCTTGATAGCCCAATAAGCCAAATTTTAGGCGGCGTATTCATCTTCATGGGGGCTGCGGCGATGGCCGCCTTCATTTATGTTTTTCAGGTTAGCATACTGTCTATTGGGATTTCGGTAGCTATCATCGCCCTATTAGCCGTTAAACTGCTAGCAAAATTGCAGCGCCATAATATTTACTCCATGGAGGATATTAAAGCCGCTATAGATAAAATTAAAAAAAATGGTACTACCGGCGCCCACCATAAAAAGGATTACATTATCACTGACCCCGGTGCGTTCAGGCGCCATGTTCAACGGCACAACTCGGTACCGGCTTGGGTGCTGGTTATATTGGTCATGATTGGGATAGGGGTTATCTCAGGTGGGGTTTATCTGGGAGTTAAGCGCATTGATTTTTTACAAACTGCCCTAACGACCCAGGGTACAGTGGTGTCCTTTAACAGCAAAACCTCCACCTCAGATGGAAAAACCACCACCACCTATTATCCTGTTGTAGAATATTTACCCCCTAACCAATCTCAATCAATTACTTTTGAGCATGATATTGGCTCCAGCCATCCCGCTTACCGCCGAGGAGAAAAAGTTGAAGTATTATATTCTGCGAATAACCCCTATGAGGCCATTATTAATGAGGGGTGGATGAATTATTTCGGGCCTGGGTTGATGTTAATTATTGGTAGTGTTTTTGCATTAGCCGGCGGAGCGTTACTGGGTCAGAAACGTAAACAAAAGATAGCGCAACACCTGGAACTTGATTTCTAATTTACTGTGAATAATAAGGGCGTTTCATGAGTATTCCAATTATTGTTACCTTAGTGGCTATTGCGGCGATGATTTTATATATCATTGCCATCTATAATCAGTTGGTGGTTCTTAAAAACCGCTATAAAAATGCATTTTCGCAAATCGAAGTCCAGCTTAAACGCCGCTATGATTTAATACCTAATCTCGTGGAAACAGCCAAGGGGTATTTGCAACATGAGCGAAAGACCCTAGAGGACGTCATTGCGGCCAGAAACCAGGCGATGACAGGTTTAAAACAAGCCGCTTCTGATCCAGGCAATGGAGAAGCCATTAAGCAATTATCCAATGCAGAACAATCCCTCACCAGTGCTCTCGGTAGGCTTAATATTGTGGTGGAAGATTATCCCGATCTTAAAGCTAACCAGAATATGATGCAGCTGAGTGAAGAATTGACCAGCACAGAAAATAGAGTTTCTTTTGCAAGACAAGCATTTAACGATGCTGTTATGAACTATAATACTTATAAGCAATCCTTTCCGCAAAATATGTTTGCCGGCATATTTGGTCACAGGCAGGATTCGTCCCTGTTACAATTTGAAGATAGTCAAGCTATTCAAGCCGTTCCGAAAATTTCATTTCAATAAAAATATTTCAACGGAATGGGGCTCTTATGAATTTTTTTCAAGCACAAAATGATGCCCGGCAAAGCACTACTCGTCTTGTCGTGCTTTTTGTGGTTGCGGTTATTGCATTGATCTTGATAACCAACCTCATCGTCATGATGTTTATGGGGGCCTTTTCAGGTTATTTTGGCAATGATTTGGTGACCGGACGTTATGTGGATAGGGCGTTAGCAAGCGGTGGCAATTCTGCGGATATTCTGTCATCGGCCTTTTGGGAAGCATTTCTGCGCACCTTCGACTGGAAAATGTTTTTTGCCATTGGCTTGGCCGTCACAGCCGTTGTCGCTGCGGCGAGTTTCTATAAAATCATGGCCCTTTCATCCGGCGGCAAAGCAGTTGCGGAAATGCTAGGTGGGCGCTTGATTAGCCAAAATACTGACGCCCCTCTAGAGCGTAAGGTGCTCAATATTGTTGAAGAAATGGCAATTGCTTCTGGCGTACCGGTGCCTCCTGTTTATGTCTTACCAGAATCCAGCCTTAATGCTTTTGCTGCGGGTTTCTCCCCAGGGGATGCGGTGATTGGGGTCACTGAAGGCTGCATTCGGCATTTCAACCGCGATCAGTTGCAGGGGGTGGTTGCCCATGAATTTAGTCACATTCTTAATGACGATATCCGTCTTAATATTCGATTAATGGGTTTGCTCCATGGCATATTGGTGATCGGTATCATAGGTCGCCATTTATTACGTTCTATGCGTTTCTCCAGAGGAAGGCGAAATGATAGTGCTGGCGCCACCATGTTATTAGGGCTGGGGTTCATGGCGGTTGGCTCTATCGGTTCGTTTTTTGGGGGTCTAATTAAAGCCTCAGTGAGTCGCCAGCGGGAATATCTTGCCGATGCTTCTGCAGTGCAGTTCACCCGCAATCCGGAGGGTATAGCTGATGCATTGAAAAAGATTGGCGGAGGGGCTAACGGTTCTATTTTAGAAAACCCTTCGGCACCAGAGGTAAGTCATGCTTTTTTTGCCAATGGGGTTCGTTCCATGCTGGCTTCATTATTGGCTACCCATCCCCCCTTAGAAGATCGGATCCGCCGTATCCAACCCCATTGGAATGGGGAATTCTTGGAAGTTAATCTCCAAGCCAATGAAATGCAGTCTTCGGAGGCTGTAGAACCGACAGTTTTCCCTTCTCGGGCGGCAGCTTCTCCGGCGGTGGCAGATATTGTTGTTGCCATGAATCACATCGGTCGCCCTCGACAGCAGCATTTGGAGTATGCTCATGCCCTTATTGAGCAAGTCCCCCATGAACTTATTGAAGCGGTGCGGGAACCCTATGGCGCCAGAGCTTTAATTTATGCTTTTGTCATGAATAAAGATTCTGCGGTTCGGCAATTGCAGCTAGAGCATTTAAAAGAGCAAGGGGATAAAGGGGTTCATGGGCTAACAACGGGATTATTACCTATCGTTGATACTTTGGGTAGTCAGTTTCGGTTACCCCTGATTGAGGTGAGCATTGCCTCAATGCGGCAATTATCGCCGGAACAATATCAATTGTTCAAAAAAAATCTTGTTGTATTGATTAAAGCCGACAATAAAATCAGTATTTTTCAGTGGGTCCTGCAAAAAATTGTCTTCCATTATTTAGATCCTGAATTTATCAAACATTCAATGTTTTCCATTACGGGGAAATATTCCAAATTATCGCAGTTAAAAGATGAAATTGAGGTTTTGTTATCTTTGTTAGTTCATGCTGAGCATAAAAACTATGATGATGCGGAAAAGGCCTTTAATGCAGGAAAAAAACAGTTAGCGAATCTCAATATAAAATTATTAGAAAAATCAAGAATAAATTTGAATGAGCTTGATAATGCTATTGACCAATTAGCGCTACTTAAGCCATTGTTGAAACCTCATATTTTGAAGGCATGTGCCGCTTGTATTACGGCGAACAATAATGTTTCTGTTTTAGAGGCTGAGTTGTTGCGTGCTTTCTCTGCGGCAATAGATTGCCCGATGCCATTGTTACTCAATAATTTAAATAAGGGCTGAAGTTGTTTGGGAATGTTGTTGTCATGAAATTTACGGCGCTGTCTTGCACACCGTTTCATAGATTTCTTCAAATAAGTGTGCCTCTAGTATTTGATGCCAATTTTTAACAAAAGACTGGTGTAATTTTTGTCGTGTTTTAAAACGTTCCTCTTTTAGGAATTCCAAACCTGGCAGGAGTTGTTGGAGAACGCGGTCATGTCCATAGTACTCCAATGTGCGCAGGCGTTCTTCTTCGATAAATTGAGGAATGAACTCGACCCATACATCACAGTCATGAATCTCGCCAAGGGCTGATTGAATCTGTTTGATTTGTTTAATATAGGGTTTTAGGTCGTTATTAAAAACGGGATCAAAAATTTCTAGGGTATAACGTAAGCGCTTGGCGCTGATACGCATCAAGTGATGTTCTTGGTGGCATTCCGGATTGTCCACAAAAGGTTCGTAAATTAGAATTTCTTCTAACCGCTGGTTGATATGTACAAAGGCGTGGTTAAAAACTTCTGGTGTCCATTCCTCAACTTTCCGGAGATGAGTATGGGCAAGCATTTTGCGGAGTGTTTTCTGGATATCGCTGATTACTCCGCTATTCTCAAAATGATTGATTGCCTGCAACAAAGGTGCCTGCAGCCGTTTACGATCCTGGCGCAGGCGCAGTAGCAAACGTTCAATGCCTGGCTGATATTTTTGCTCTTGATGTTCGTTTTCCCACCGCTCAAGAAAGTCAATTTGGACATCTCGGTCCCGTGCATCGCCAAGCGCCTTGGTAATGTTGCGGATCTCTTTGCGCCATGCTTTGACTTTGGCCTTGGGAAAGCAGTGTCGTTTGAAGAGGGACAAGGCTGCTCGTAGGCGGCGCGAGGCCACTCGCATGCGATGCAGGTACTCGATGTCTTTTGCCTCCCGAGTGCCTTCGATTTCCTTGGTAAGTGCTTCAAGGCGTTGAAGCACTAGGCGTGCTCCAAAGAGGGCAAGGCCATTAGGGGGGTGACGGTTGGCTTGCATATCTATTATTCATTAATAGCTTACATGCATTTATTAAATAATAAATCGATATTGTGTCAGTATATCCCTATGTTGGCATTGTTTGAAATGCCTCCTGATATTGCTTAAAGTCATTTTCGGAGAAACAGACGAAGTAGACTTGCTTAATCTCGGTATGTTGGTCAAGAAATGTCTTCACCTCCCGAAGGGCGATTTGGCAGGCCCGCTCGAGGGGGAAGCCATAGGCGCCGGTGCTAATAGAGGGAAAGGCAAGGGTTGAAATCCCCTTTTCTAGCGCAATCTTTAGGCTATTTCGGTAACATTGGGCCAGAAGTTGCTCTTCGTTGTGTTGGCCTCCCTTCCAAATAGGGCCGACCGTATGAATGACGTATCTTGCCGGTAGTTGGTATCCGTGGGTGAGTTTAGCTTCTCCCGTCTTGCAGCCCCCTAGGTTCCGGCATTCCTCTTTGAGTTCTGGTCCGGCGGCCCGATGGATCGCCCCATCCACGCCACCGCCCCCTAAAAGGGTTTGATTGGCGGCATTGACAATGGCATCCACCTCCATATCTGTGATATCTCCCTGAATGACTTTGATGCGTGATTTGCTCATTTTCAGCTTCCTCTTAAGCTTTTTGTCCTCTAATCTCAGAGAGTAGCGAAATGGTAGCAGGAGGCAAGCTGTGAGGTGCCAAAGGGAGCAAAGACAGGGTTGTTTAAAGAACGGAGTCCCTTTAGATATGCTAGCACTGAAAGGCGATAGGGGGTTGGTAGTCCTTAGATTTAGAGTTGCACGATTGCAACGGTGGCTAGGCCGAGCGACAATAAGGCAGAGGAAACCCGCCAATGGCTAGCCGGGCTGGAAAAAGTTCGCTCGGCCTGTGATGCTTTTTGGCGTGAAAGGCAAGGGAAACCGGCCTAGCGGGGGTTCTATTTCCCGTCCCTAAGGGGGGGGAGTGGACCCTGGAAAAATCAAACACTGATAGGCATGTAAAGAAGGTAATTAATGGACAGAAAGAAGAAGCGAGTCAGTGACGCCCAGCTTAGCACTATAATGAAAACATGGCTGCTGGTTATCCCCGCTCTAATCGCTATCATGGGTATAGTAACGTTTACCGGCGTTTGGTTATCTTCACAGTCGAAGTCTTCGGTCTCCATATATGGCCAGATTAATTCCATCGATAGATCTCTACTCAACGATATCCGAGGCAGCTTCCGTAATACCTACCTCCAATTCCTTCAGGCAAAGGTGGATCCTGGAGCCGATGCTGAAAGGGTAGAACAGCTAAGCAAAAGGCTCGATGAGTTGGCACTTCAGGAGGGAGAAATCATACGAAAGTATGATCCTTCCTATGTTACCTCCCGTTCCTCGACGCTAGAAACTCTTTTAGAAATACTTGCTGATGTTCCTTATCCTATTGTTTTTACTATTTCTTTGGTGGTAGGAATCTTCATATTTGTGATTATTAGGTATACCGCACTCTTTATTATCAGTCGGCGGTATACCTCTTCTTCCGATTACGTGAAGGAAGTATGAAAGAGAGATTGGATCGCTGTTTTTCTCTTCAGAAGTAGCTACTTGAATTTAAAAGTGGGGGGACCGTGGACCCCCCGCTTGCTCAGTGGTGATCTTTGGATATATGCAAACCCACTAAACGTGCAATCAATACGGTCAAGTAGACCTGGCCCGTTACTGCCTCCAACGCTGATAGGGAGCGGGCTGCTTCGGTTACTGGCCAAATGTCCCCGTAACCCACAGTAGTACACTAGCCATGTGATTAAATCTTGGTGGTTGTGGGGGGCCTCGCCGGGCAATGCAAAAGAGCCGGGCTGCAGTTGCTCTAGCAGCACGAACATGAAGGCCCAGGCAACTCCAAGCAATAGATAACCGCAGAGGCCGCCATAGATATCTTCAATGGTGACTTGGCGGCGGTGCATAATATATCCCAGCACTGTGCTGGTATTGAACGCCACAAATCCTAGGGTAAAGGTATCGCCAATCAAGGTTGCCGTTCTATTTTCTACTAACAGTTCTCCCCACTGTATGGCCAGCGCCGGCATCCCTAGAATCAGGGCGATGGCAAGCAGTCGCCGGTTGCCGATCACCGAGTAGATACCCCCCACCAAAACGAGGGACAGGAAGAAAGTCATCAGGATGGCTTCCAACCCCTGCAAATTTAGCAGCGGCCGCACCACGAGTAGCAACGCTAAGGCAATGAGGGAGTAGAGAAAGGGGTGCCGCACTGTTGGCCAGTGTCGCCTGCCTTTACCCTTGTTCATGCTTATCTATCCTGGTGCTATTCATAATATGATTCAGATGGAAATGATTTGTCCCAGGTGCAAAATGAGATTACTCAGGATGGGAGCGGGTATTTTAAGCCTAAGTACCGTTTTTCCTGGGAGAAGAAGGAGGCCCAGTGGAAACCATTGAAAAGATTATCGGCTCGCCGGTACCTTTGGAACGATTGCCTCTACCGGCTGATCTTGATGGCCGTTGGGGTCGTAACCGGGGGAGTGCCCTCCTTCAAATCGATGCCAAAACTGATTTGGAGGCGGTGCAGACCTGGCTTGCTGAATTTGAGCACTCTCCCCATACATGGCGTAATTACCGCAAGGAAGTGGAGCGTTTGTTGCTTTGGAGCTTGTTGGAACGGGGAAAGCCCCTTTCCAGCCTTACCCGTGAGGATTTGGTTGCCTTTGAGGCATTCCTGGCCGATCCTGCCCCGCGGGAGCGTTGGTGTGGTCCGCGGGCGCCACGAAGAAGTCCCCATTGGCGTCCCTTCCAAGGACCGCTTAGTGAACATAGCTGCCGCCAGGCACTCACCATCATCAATTCCCTGTTCACCTATCTGGTGGATGCCGGCTATTTGGCTGGCAATCCTTTAGCGTTGCGCCGGCGCCGGGAGGGTTCCAGCGTTAAACCGGAAGCAGTCGATCGGTTTCTCGACCCTGCCCTGTGGCACCATGTGCTTTCATTTGTGGAAGGGATGCCGAGGGATACTGCTCGGCAGCAGGCTGAGTATGAGCGGGTGCGCTATCTTTTAACCCTGTTGTACTTGCTTGGCCCTCGGGTAAACGAGGTCGTCTCCCATTCCATGGGCAGTTTTATCGAGGTAAGAGGCAAATGGTGGTGGCAAGTCACGGGTAAGGGGAGAAAAACCGCTCGGATCCCTGTCAATCAGGAAATGCTTGGAGCGTTGGCCCGCTATCGGACTTTTTACGGGTTGCCCCCCTTGCCTACGCCAGGGGAAGAAACGCCCTTAATTTTGAGTCTGAAAGGCAGCCGCGGCATCAGCGCTAACATGGTCTACCGAATTGTAAAGGCGGTAATGAAAAAAGCAGCAGATACCCTTGAGGCTTCTCAGTTCCATCAAGCCCATAAGCTCCGTAAGGCGTCGACCCACTGGCTGCGACATACAGCGATTACCCACCAAGCTGACGCTGGGATTGAACTCCGTTACCTGAACAAAAGTGCGCGCCACGCTAAGCTTGAGACCACGGCGATTTATTTGCATGCGGATGAAGACCGTTGGCATGAAGCGATGGAAAAGCATAAAACCCAGGGTTAAAATTTAGCTCGTTGGAGAGCCATGTCAAAATGGCATTGTTTTGTCCCTGGCTCGCCGCTTTGGGAATTCTCCTCTAACAAGGGGAATTGGTTACTACTCGGGCTTCTAGATTTCCCCAAATAAGGCCGAGTGTGGTCCCCAACCCGGCCTGCAACAGCCTTCGTCTGCTGATCCTCTTTGGCAGTGACATGGTTGATATCTTCTCCTTGTTGAGCCCACTAAGGTTGATTTGCCTCCTGCCGTGCTTGAACCCGTTGTAGAGCGGTACGCAGGGCAAAATCATCAGGAAAGATGCTCAAGGCCCGTTTATAATAAACAGTGGCCAGATCCAATTGCTTTTGATTTTCGGCCTTCAGACCCCAATTAACATAATAATCGCGAATCCGCTGAAGGCCTTTGGCAACCTCCGAGTGATTGGGTACCATTTTTAATATTTTAGTATAGGTTTCGTAAGCGTTGTCGCCTTCTGGGGTCGTAAGCTTGAAATCAGCCTCTTGCTGTTTAGCCTGCTTTAGGAGTAGAGCGATTCGCTGTGTTTGTGATGGCTGAACAGGGTTTTTTTTGGGGTTGGCCTCAGGCATTGGGGTATTTTGATCTTGTTGCTGTTCCTTTTGCTGTAGAAGGGGCTCGGTTTCCCCTTCTGAAGAGGTTTCGTCCTTTTCCCGGTCAAGCTGGGAGGTGGCGGCGGGTGGTTGTGCTATTGGCGCCGGTAGCACGCTGGTGTCTAGGGGAGGTGGAGTTTGTGTAGAATCCGCCTGGGGTTCAGAATAAGAGGCCATAGTCTCTTGAATTTCTTGATGGATACTGGCCTCACCTTCTTCGCTGCCAGCATTGACTGCTAGCGCGGTTTCATCTCCGTTTTTCTCCAGTGAGGGAGGGAGTATTTGATTCGCAGCGATTTCAATTTCCCCAAGAGATTCTTCAGCTTTTTCCTCAGCCAGGTTTTCTGCTTTATTAGTAGTGCCTTTAAACAGCTCAGTGAATTCAGCGGCTGAGGGAAGAGAAGTTCTGCCTGGAGCCAATATCAACAGGTAAAAGCTAGCGATTATGAGGACGGCTGTGGCTCCCAAAGCGATGGCCATTTGTGTTTTTTTTCCACTGATACGCAGGTCCTGTCGGGAGGAGGTAACGTCCTGGTGGGGTTGAGTAATATTTTTCGGCGTTGATGTCCCCTCTGCCAAATCATCCTTGGGTAAAGGGGTGATGGGAGGGAGTCGACTCTCATCCTGAGCTGGGGTGTCCTCTTCCCTTGGCTCTGTGGAGGTGGGAGGCGTTGCAGTCGCCTGGTGGTTGTGGGGTAGGGGCTTTTCTGTTTTGGGTGAGAAAGCCGCTTCAATTCCTTTGGCCAAGGGCGGATTGCCGGAGGGATTCTCATTACCTAGGGCTAGCCACAGCCCCTGGGCGACCTCGTCGATTATCTGGGGAGAAATGAGTTTTTTATCAATGAGGCTGGCCTCTAGAAGGGCTGCATCGCAGAGACGGTTAATAAGCCGGGGAATGCCGTGGGAGATCTCTGCTAGGCGGGCTATCGCTTCTGGGCTAAAGGGACTCTTATTAGCATAACCGGCTTGGCGCAGGCGAAGGTCAATATAGGGACTGATTTGATCCGCAAGCAGAGGGAGGAGGGAATACCCTTTTACTACATCTTGATTTTTGAGCAATAAACTCAGGTGTTCGGAGGCATTATTCCGAACGGCTAATACAATGAAGAAGGGCGGGATTATAGTTTCCGCAGGATTGGTTAGCTTAAAAAGGGCTTGCACCGCTTCTTGGGAAAGGCTGTCTGCTTCATCCACCAGGATGATTAACCGCTTTCCTGTTTGAGAAATATCCTGTCCAAAGGCCTCTAGGGCCGAGAGTCTGCCATTAACAGAGGGGTCTTTAGCAATGATATCAAATTGATTCTGTATAAAGGCTAGAAGCTCTTCAAGGGGCAGCTTGGGATTGCTAATAAAGATAACCGGATAAGTTTTTCCGAGCTGCTCCATAAAGCGAGTCAACAGAAGTGTCTTTCCGACTCCGGGAGGGCCGGAGATTACCGCCATACGGAGAGTGCTAATAAGGCCTTCAAGTAGACGTTTGCTGACTAACTTGTGAAAAGGGGCTGGGAAGAAATAATGGGGATCCGGCACTAATCGAAATGGATGATCCTTAAGCCCAAAATAGTGTGTATACATAACCTTCTATAGTGACCGTGAAAAAGTTACTGCGGTGATAAAGAGATATTTGGCTTGAGGAAATAGCCTGATTAAATGTAGCAGTATTAGATGCAAATTGGGATAAAAAAGGGAGTAATGCCATCTAAAATGGGTTATTTATAAATACGTAGACATATTTGAGTGAGAACAGCGTTCGTTCTATGGAAATTCGTAATATTAATAGCGCTATTCCCAATACGCTCCCAGAAGAACTGTACACCCTGTTGCTGCAGGGGAATAGCTTTCGGCTAGAGCGTATTGTCTCGCGGGGACATTCAACGCCAGTGGGGAAATGGCTTGATCAGGAGCAACATGAATGGGTGATTGTCCTTTGTGGCAGCGCTGGACTGTTGTTTGCCGGGGAACAGGAGCCGCGCATATTGCGCGCTGGAGATTATGTCCATATTCCGGCCCGTTGCCAACACCGGGTTGCGTGGACCGATCCGGTGGAGGATACAGTCTGGTTAGCTTTCTATTATAATTCATGAGGCAGTACCAATCCTATACTGGATTAGTCAATATATTTGTACTGGCCGTTTTCCTACCATTGGCAATAGCCCAGGCTGGAAGTAGTCACTTGGGGAATTTAACCGCTATAGAGACCGCCGGTAAAGCGATGGACAGGCTTCCCTTGCTGAGTCCTGAGGTCGGGGAAAAGGAGGGAGGTAAATTTTGGCGCTTTCTACTTACAGAAGAGCGCAAGGCAACCTCAACCCTTTATCTGCCGGATCAGTGGAGGCGGGCCACAACGCCTGAGTTAGCGCTAGGTCGCGACTATGCCTGGAATTTAGAGGCAGATGCCAAGCTGTTTTCGGACCAGCTACGCTTATATGGCAAGTATGGATGGACTCGCTATCATAGGGATCCTTTCGCAGTTGTACCCATCCAAGACGATAGTGCTTACAAACTGCAATTGAGCTATCAGCCCTTGCAGACCAGCTCCTTTTTTGGAACCCCCTTGAATTGGAATATGGGGGTGATGCATAACCGGGTGGGGGATTTTTTTGGAAGCCCCGCCGAACCTGCTGGAGATCAGGGAGTGTCCCTGTGGAAAGGGTTCACCCACTTGGATTGGCAGGGACTAGTACTTGATACTTCGGCGATCCAAGAGGCCCATAACCGTGGGAGCTCTTCTTTTCGAGCGCCGCAGCAAATTCATCGTATTCAACTAAAGGGGCAATATCAGTTTCATCACTTTGAGTTGCCCTTGTGGCTAGGCCTGTCTAGTCTTGGTATGAAGTTCTCTAGAGAGCGCGCTGAGGGGGGGGAGCGGCTATCTTCCAAGGCTGAGTTTAAGGCTAATTTTTCCTACCAGGACTGGAACTGGAACCTCAGCCAACGTCTGAATTGGGATGAGCTTGAAACCATGGCGGCAGAGCCTGATTACTTGGCTGTCACTGCCGCAGAGGTTCGCCTCAAACTGCTTAGCAACGGCCTGAGCTTAGCGCCTATTCTCCATTATCAGCGCCGCGATGCTGATAATGGTGCTAACGAACAATTATCAATAGGGGTCGATAGCCGTGCTGTATTCCTTCCAGAACGTTTCGAGGGGCAATTCCGAGTGGCAGTGAAACAAGACTGGAATAGGGCAAGCTTGAAACGCACCTACACGACTAGCGGTAACTTGGATTGGCGACTCACTCGTCCTAAGGCTCAGATTCCCGCAGTACGCCTATATCTTGAAGGACGTTATCAAGCTATTGCCGATAAAATACACCGTATTGATTTTACTGAAGATTATCGAGTCCTTTTGGGGATTGCCTTGGACTAAGCGGGAGGTGATGCAGCTTTATCTGGTGGGAAGCAAATATTATGCACACGATACCTAGAGCGCCCGGCGTTGTTCGGCTTATCGTGGGATTAACCAGTTTGGCTATCCTCGGTTCGGTTATGCTGACAGCATTGGGCTTTTTATTGCTGAAGCGGGCGATAGAGGTCGAAATTCTCCTGATTACGGCGGTGGTGGTGGCTCTGGTGGTGCCTTTGCTTATTCTTGTTTTTTTTAGGCTAATTTTTGCGGGAAATAGGGAGCATGGGGGGCGACGGTTAGCCATTAAGGAGCTTTGGTCTCAGGCATTTAATTGCCGGTATTTGCTCCAGCAAGCCGAGATAACCTTGGTTCAAGCAAAGCGTGGAAGCACCACTTTCTCGTTGCTATTGCTCGAGATAGATAACCTTAAGGAAATAAAGGAGATTTATGGTTTTTCGGCGGCTGAGCGGGTATTGCAGGCCCTAGCCCAGGCTGGTCTAGAGATTGTCCGCTCCAGTGATGTGATAGCCCGCTGCAGCGATGAGAAGTTTATGATGTTTTTGCCGGAGACGGGTACGGAAGAGGCGCTCATTATTGCCCATCGGATACGCCATGTGCTTTCCCAAGTCCCGGTGATTATTGGCAATACCTTAATCAGTTTCACCGTGAGTATTGGGGTTGCCGCCTATGATGAAAATACGGTCACCATTGATCGTTTACTGCGCCGCGTAGGTCAGGCCCTTTATAACGCCAAGCAACATGGGTCTAACCGGGTGGAAGTCGGTTAGCTGAAAGCAACGCCATCAGATCAAGCCAAGAGAACAAGCAGCAAAGGCTAAATTGGCCTATGCTTATTTTAGGTGAATTATAAGGAGAAAGGAGGGCCTATAACATACCCTCGAGCTATCCCCATGTTGCAAAGATCCCAAGCCTATTCAAGTGAATTATCTACCTTGGTTCAATTTGTTGATGACCTTTCATCTTCTGAGGAAAAGCAGGCGTTACTGGCCTTAACCAAGGAAGGAGAACAGGCTTGGTCCTATGCCTCCCTCGCCCATCAAGTTGAATTTTTAGCCCGCGGTCTCAAGCAAGTGGGGATCGGCCCTGGAGAGGCGGTGGCGCTTTTGGCGGAAAGTCGCCCTGAAACTATTCTGGCTTGCCTGGCGGTGATCAAGACTGGGGCGATGATTGTTCCCTTGGATGCCCAGTTTGGTTCCCGGGTACTTGAATTCGTTTTGCAAGATTGTGGAGCGGGTGTTCTTTTTACCACCGCCGAGCGTTTTGAGCGGGTAGCGCAACTTAAGCTAGACCGGGAAATCCGCCCTATTTTGCTAGATGCGGAGCCTAAGGACCCCCGTAGTTGGCAAGCCATCTCGACTAAAAGCGGCGGTGAATTTCCTTCGGTTTCTCCCTCCGAAACTGCGGCCTTATTTTATACTTCGGGAACCACCGGTGCTCCCAAAGGCGTTCCCCTTAGCCATGAGAATTTGGTTTTTCAACTCAATACCCTGCGTGCCGCAGACTTAGTTGCAGAGAAGGAACGGGTACTACTTCCCCTGCCGTTGCATCATGTTTATCCTTTTGTCGTGGGCATGCTGGCGCCATTGGCCTTGGGGCTGACACTGGTGCTCCCCCAATCCCTTACGGGCCCCCAGATTATTCGTGCCTTGCGCCAAGGCCAGGTGACTTTTGTGGTGGGAGTGCCTCGTCTCTATAGTGCGCTGTATTCGGGAATTGAGTCCCAGTTGGCTGCTCGGGGGGTTATTTTGGGGCAGCTTTTCAAAGCCATAATCCGTTGTTTGGTTGGGTTGCAACGACGTTTCTCGTGGAATTTGGGTAGAGGGTTGCTGCGACCCCTCCATCGACAATTGGCCCCTCAACTCCGGAAGATGGCCTCAGGGGGCGCAGCCCTTAACCCGGAGCTTGCCTGGAAACTCCAAGGACTCGGTTGGCAAATCGCCATCGGTTATGGGTTGACGGAAACTTCGCCCCTGTTGACTTTAAATCCACTGGGCACCAGGAAGCCCGATAGTGTCGGGAAACCCATTCCGGGAGTGGAGATCCGGATCGATACTTCAGCTGCCCCTGGAGAAGGACAGCGGGTGCCAGGCAATGAAAAAGGCAGCACTTATCCAGTAGGAGAAATTTTGGCCCGTGGGCCAGGGGTATTTGCTGGCTATCATCATCTTCCTGAGAAAACCCAGGAAGCTTTTGTCGAGGGTTGGTTTCGGACAGGGGATTTGGGGTATTTTGATGAGGCAGGTTACCTTTATCTCCTTGGCCGGGTCTCTACCCTTCTGGTAACAGAAGGTGGAGAAAATATTCAGCCTGAGGAAGTGGAAGAGTCCTATCAAGCTAATCCCCTGATTCGAGAGATGGGGGTGCTACAACGGGAAGGGCGGCTGGTGGCGGTGATTGTTCCAGAACTCAGCGAGATACGCCGCCAGGGGATAAGCGATAGGGATCAAGCCATTCGAAAGGCCTTGGCCCAGGTCTCGAAACAACTTCCCAGTTATCAGCATCTTTCTGATTATGTCCTGAGCCGGGACCCATTGCCCCGGACTCGTTTGGGCAAAATACGGCGGCATCTGCTTGCCCAATATTTTGACAAGGCAAGAGAGGCGGGTCAGGCTCCAGAGGTGAAGACAGCCGGGCCGCTGCCACTAGAGGAAATGTCAGACCAGGATCAGGCGCTGTTGGAAAATCCAGCGTCGCGGCGGGTATGGGAATGGTTGGCGGAACGTTACGGCCATCGCCATTTAACCCCGGAGACCAGTCCTGGCTTGGAGCTGGGAGTCGATTCTTTGGAATGGCTCAATTTGTCTTTCGAAATCCGTGAACGTACTGGGATTGAGTTAGGCGAGGAGGCCATTGGCCGGATCGAGACGGTTCGCGATCTCCTGCAAGAGGTGGCGGAGGCCTCGGAAGCCACCACCCCAGCGACGGCTCCCGAGGCGTTTTTAGAGCATCCAGAAGAGGCGCTCAGTGAGAGTCAACGCCGCTGGCTCCGACCTTTGGGACCGGTCGGTTCTCAGGTGTCTAGAATCCTCTTTGGGTTAAACCGGCTATTCATGCGCAGCTTATTCCGTCTTCAAGTGAACGGTCTAGAGCAGGTTTCGGGGCAAAGCCAATTTGTCATCATCCCCAACCATTGCAGTTATCTTGATCCCTTTTTGTTGGCTGCCGCCTTAGGTTCCCACCGTCTCCACCGAACTTACTGGGGGGGATGGGCTGGAGCGGCTTTTAGAACTCCTTTCCAGCGCCTGGGTAGTCGATTCGCTGGCGCTATCCCCATTGATCCTGAAAAAGGAGTGCTTTCAAGTTTAGCCCTGGGGGCGGCAGTGCTCAAGGGGCAGAAGAACCTGGTTTGGTTTCCTGAAGGCGGACGCTCAGTCGATGGTAAACTTCAGCCCTTTAAACCTGGCATTGGCCTGCTGCTAGAACATTTCTCGGTTCCCGTGGTGCCCGTGGTTATTCAAGGTTCCCATGAGGCGCTTCCCGTGGGAAAACGGCTCCCCCGGCTGCGCACCTCTATTACTATCTCTTTCAGTGAACCGCTCGATCCCCGGGCGCTGGCCCAGGAGGGAGAGGGGGATAGGGCTTATCAACGAATCACACAGGCTTTGCATGATCATATTGCAAGGCGTCTTGGTGAGAGATTGAAATAGGAAGATGACAGGGGGTGGTAGTTAGGTCGTATGGCCCGAATTATTGGTATTTCAGGGAGTTTGCGCAGGGGTTCGTTGAATGCTCTGCTGCTGAATGCGGCGGTTCAGGCTGCGCCCGAGGGCGTTTTCATCGCGGTGGCCTCCATTCGTGGTATCCCCCTTTATGATGGGGACCTTGAAGCCTCGGAAGGAGTTCCTCGAGCGGTTGTTGCTTTGAAGGATAAAATTGCTGCTGCCGATGCTCTATTGCTAGTCACCCCGGAATATAACCACTCTCTTCCTGGTGTTTTTAAAAATGCGATTGATTGGCTTTCTCGGCCGCCAGGGGATATTTCCCGGGTTTTCCGGGGTAAACCCGTAACCTTGATGGGGGCTACTCCGGGAGGGATGGGCACAGCCTACTCGCAAACTGCTTGGCTGCCGGTTTTTCGCGCCTTGGGGATGCGCCCTTGGTTTGGTCGTTCACTGAATGTATCCCAGGCCCATACCGTATTTGATGACTCAGGGGCGTTGTCCGATGGGCAACTCAGAGAGCGTCTTCAGGCTTTTGTGAAGGAGTACGCAGCTTTTGTCGCAGCCCAGTAAGGGAGATGCAACCGTTAAGGAATCTGAGCCCGGCCAAGGGTGTTGGTGTCTGTACCGAACCAAAGGGTCTGGGAGGGTCTGTGGAAGTACATGTGGCGTACGGTCCCGCCGCCGCTAGGAATGTCGGTGACGCTAAAGAAATTTTCGGTGGTGGGATCAAAGCCGACCAGGTGGTTGGGTAGGTGCCCCGTTTCTGCAAACCATAACCGATCCTGATCGTCAATGGCCATGCCATAAGGCCGGGCCTTCTTCCCCCCTGGCACCGCCCATTCCTGGATTTGGCCCGAGGTGGGATTTAGTTTCCCAAGATAGCCTTGGGCATAGTCTACATACCAGATACTTCCGTCCGAGGCTGCCGCGATACGCCGGGGGCGGGCTTTCTTCCGGGATAAAGGGACTTCCTGAATGCGCATGTTTTCGGGATCGATCCAGCCTAATTTGTGGCTGCCGAATTCGGTGAACCACGGCCGATTTTGGTGATCGATGACAATACCGTAGGGGCGAGCCCCTGGCGTAGGTACTGGAAGCAGTGTGATCTCACCACTCTTTGGCGCCAACTTGCCAACAAAATTACTCATTTGCACGGTAAACCAGATCTGCTGTTGCTGATCGAACACTAGGGTATGGGGGTCATGGGCATTAGAGTCCGGTAAAACATATTTTTGGATCGCACCGCTTTGGGGATTTAACTTGCCAATGTGGGCAGCCAGGTTACCGGCATACCAGACTGGCCCATCTTCGGCCACAATTAGGTTATGGGGGCCAGTGTCTTGCTCTAAAGGGTATTTTTTAAAATTGCCATTACCGGGATGGAGCGCAGCGATATAATCTCCCCGTTGGCCGACAAACCAGACTCGTCCCTGGGTATCAACAAAGGGATCGCGAGGACGGGAGTCTTTCCAGGGAACGGGCCATTCGGTAATGGTCACTTCATTGGCGAATCCTGGTAGCTGCCAAATATTAAGTATCAATAATAGAACTAAGGACGCGTAATATCCCATCAGCCAAATCTCCCCTGAAAGCGCAAGTAGTGAGCCTATCTTTTATTGGGGAACAGTTCAACAGGCCAGGAAACTATAATCGACCTTTTAATAAGGGTTATATTATATCTCTTTCAAAATACCCATTCATCCTAATATAGTCATTTTGAGGGTATGTGTATCGTGACTCGACCGACCTCCCTAAACTTTGATATATTATATCTCTCTCTAGAAATAACAATTTCTAAATAATAATCCACCACCAACCCCTCCTAAAGCGAGGCGCTCGTAGGCATTGGCACAATGACCCTTTTCATCTACGGAAAAGACAACCAATAAAAGCTTATTAAGGCTTTCTGCACTATTTCTTGGCGGAAAACAGGATAAAGCAACATAGAAAAGGAGTACTTTTAACCAACACCAGTTTCACCCAATTTATAACGCCATTTCGAACCGTGAACGCCAGCCAGTTCGAGTTGAATATGAAATTCATGATAATAGGGATTATCATGAATTAATTGATAAAAATGTACTAAAAATTACATAATATGTAATAATTATTTTTCTGTTTTTATTAATGGTAAACATTTAAATCGAGGAAATACTCCGTGGCACAAATAGATACTCGAACTCTAGTAAAACAAACAGCGGATACTTTGCTCGCCGAAGGTATCCGCCCCACAGTTGCTAATGTCCGGGCACGTACGGAACGAGGTAGCGCGGGAACCATCAACGCCGCACTTCAAGAATGGTGGCAGAATTTGGCTACGCGCCTAAACCAATTTGAAACCCGGCCGGAGATCCCAGAGCCGGTATTTACTATTGCCGGACAAGCTTGGGAGACCGCTCTAGAGGAAGCAGAGGCACTCCTTGGAAAGGAACGTAAAAAATTACAGCAAGCACAAGAAGCTAATGAAGCAGCAGTGAAAATGGCTCGCCAGGCCCAACAAGCGGCAGAACAGCAGACCGAAGTGCTAGCCAAACGTCTCGAAACCTTGGAAGAGGCTCGCTTAACACTTGAGCGTCAGCTTGCCTCGGAAAAGGTACGTACAGAAAATTTAACTACCCAGATCGAAGAATTACAGGAAGGTTTAGAGCAGAAAAAACAAGCCCTAGGGGAGCAAGCAGAACGTTATGAAGCTCAGTTGGCCCGAGAGCGGGAGCAAGGGGCCGCCCTAGAACAACATTTAGTAGTGCAGCTAGATGAGCAAAAAGTCTTAAGAAAACAACAGGAAAAGTTTTTGCGGGAGCGAGAAGCACAGTGGCGGAAACAAGAAGAAAAGCGACAACATCAACAACAATCCACCCTCACTCAGCTTACCCGAACCCAAGAAAAACTCAAGGGATTGGAGGAAAACTTAAAAGCTTTAAAAACCGAAGCTCAAACATTTCAGCAAGAAAAAGAGCAATGGATGAAAAAAGTGGTCACGTTGGAAGAGGAAAAAAAACATGCTGCCAGCGAACAAATACGGTTACGGAACCAAATAGCAGAACTGAAGGAACAAATGGAGACTATAACTTCACAACGGGAGAAGTTATCCAAGCAGTTGCGGCAAGCGGATTCTCGACAAGCCGCTTATGAGGCGGAAAACCGCACAATCCAGGCCCTATTAGAACAGTGGGCGATTATACCAGAGCAGGACTACCCTACCAAAAAGTCATAATAACTTGCCCTATTGAATAAGTATGACATACTTTATTCAATTACTCAGGTAATTAGTTAGACAACATGGCTCAATATTCCCAAAATTCCATATCTAATCGTGCTCCAATAAATCGCTCGTTGATGCGTTGGATTATCCGCTCCATTTTTCCCGCCTACTTAGGCATACATGTTTATGCTTATGTGCAGTTGACCACGGCTTGGGAACCTAGCCTTGAGGCACAACTATTGTTTGGCGCTTGGCTAATTTTGATGGTTTTATCATTATTTTTTATTCGGCGCCTAGAAGTAAGCGGATACCGGTGGTTAGCAGCAACTATAGCCTGGGTGAGCTATACATGGATGGGGTTTATTTTTTTATTCTTCTTTATCTCTCTTGGTACCCAGTTTTTTATCTCCATAACCCAGGTTGTGGCTGCGCCGCAGGATTTTGATCCTCGTACAACCCCAATGGAACCCATTAGGATAGCGTTAGGGCTGAGCGCGGGAGTATTGATTTATGCTTTATGGCGGGGGGCTTGGCCTCGCCTAGTGCGAGTTTCTCTGCATTCACCCCGTCTTCCCCCGGGGACTTTTTTACGCTTGATTCAGATTTCCGATCTTCACCTTGGATTGATCCCTACTCCTTTACGCCTAAAGCGGATTCTAAGGATCATCAAGGTGGCTTCCCCAGATTTAGTGGTATCTACTGGTGATTTCACTGATTTGCGGACTGATCAACCTTGCCCGGTTCTGTCAGATTTAGCAGCCCTTAAAGCTCCCCTAGGAAAATATGCAATCATCGGTAACCATGAGTGTTATGCAGGGCTTCCTCAATCCGAGCAGGTGCTGCAACAAGCTGGTTTTACTATATTGCGGCAACAGTGGGTGGACCTTGGTGGAGTCATTCAATTGGCGGGGGTGGATGATCCGGTTGCAGTTAGTGGGCGTCCACACCTTGAGGAGGAAGCCCTACAAAATGCTGATCCGGAGAAATTTACCGTGCTCCTTAAGCATCGGCCAGAATTTGAATCTTCAATGGTGGATCGGATTGATCTGCAACTCTCGGGACATACCCACGATGGGCAAATTTTCCCTTTTACTTTATTGCCCCGATTACTTTACCAAGCCCGCCCTGGATTAACCCGATTTGGCCGAGCGGCTTTATACTTAAGCCGTGGTACCGGGACTTGGGGTCCACCCATGCGCTTTCCTTTCGCACCAGAGGTGACTCTATTTGAAATTAAGGGAACAGGGTAAAGTGGTTTTGTCGTAATGCTAAACCCATCTTTTGATGCTTACGCTTTTCTAAAGAATCTGACTTCTCGTCCAGGTGTTTACCGTATGCTGGATGCAGAAGGTAAAGTCCTCTATGTGGGTAAAGCACGAAATCTCAAAAGGCGTTTGAGCAGTTATTTTCGAAAAACTGGCCTAGCGACTAAGACACACAGACTGGTCAGTCAAATTTTCGATATTGAAATCACCGTCACCCACACCGAAAATGAAGCACTGATTCTAGAAAATAATCTCATCAAAGCGTTGCAGCCCCGCTATAATGTTCTGTTAAGGGATGATAAAAGCTACCCTTATATTTTTCTTTCTGCTGACGATTTCCCCCGCTTAGGATTCCATCGGGGGGCGAAGCGAACGCCCGGCCAATACTTTGGCCCTTACCCAAGCGTGGGGGCAATGCGGCAGACGCTGAGGCTACTCCAGGAAGTGTTTCCTGTACGTCAGTGTGAAGATAGCTTTTATCGCAATCGCTCTCGTCCCTGCTTACAATATCAGATTAAGCGTTGCACCGCTCCCTGTGTTGGCCTGATTGATAAGGAGCGTTATCACCAGGATGTTCAGCATGCGGTAATGTTTCTGGAGGGGCGGGATCAACAGGTCATTGACGAATTGGTCGCACGGATGGAGGAGGCCTCCCAACAGCTTGCCTTTGAACAAGCGGCCTATTACCGGGATCGGATCGCCAGCTTGCGCCGGATCCAAGAACGTCAGTATATCAGTGGCAAGGAAGTGGATATCGATGTGCTTGGAGCAACGGTCAAAGGGAGCACAGCCTGCGTAGAAGTTTTTTTTATTCGCGGTGGACGGAACTTGGGAAATAAAACTTTCTTACCAAAATTTCAAGGGAACCTTACCCCAAGAGAGTTGCTTTCTGCCTTTATTCCCCAATATTACCTCAACCGAGAGATTCCACCAACCCTGGTTCTAAGCCATCAACCTGAGGACATGGAACTATTGACCGAAGTGCTCAGCGAGCAGGCTGGAAGAAAAATTATGCTGCTCAGGCCGACCCGAGGTTCTAAAATACGCTGGGTAAAGATGGCCTTGACAAATGCCGAAATTAACTTAAATCGGTGTCTTGTAAAGAAGACCAGCATTGTGGAACGGTTTAAGAGTCTGCAACAATTACTTGGATGGACTAATTTGCCGCAACGCCTTGAATGTTTTGATATTAGCCATACTCGGGGAGAGGCCACGGTGGCTTCCTGTGTGGTATTTGACAGAGAGGGGCCCAATAGCACCGATTACCGGCGATTTAACATTGAAGGGGTCACTCCCGGGGATGATTACGCTGCTCTGCGCCAAGCCCTAACCCGGCGTTATCGCCGACTTAAGAAAGGGGAGGGTATACTCCCCGATTTGCTGGTCATTGACGGTGGTAAGGGACAATTGGCCCAGGCGGTTACCGTACTCAGAGAAATAGGGATTGAGGAAACTACGGTACTAGGAATTGCCAAGGGACCCGAACGTAAAGCGGGGCAGGAAACCCTATTGCTGGCGGGGCGTGATACTCCAGTAATAGTCGCACCCGATTCTCCCGCCTTGCATCTATTGCAACATATCCGTGATGAAGCCCACCGTTTTGCCATAACCAGCCATCGTAAGCGCCGGATTAAAGGACATAAGATTTCTCCCTTGGAGACAATCCCAGGTCTTGGTCCCAAGCGGCGCCAGAGGCTATTGACTCAATTAGGCGGATTGCGAGAAGTTGCCCGAGCAGGGGTTGAAGAGTTAGCTCGCGTGCCGGGAATCAGCCCGGGTTTGGCACAACGTATTTATGATTCCTTTCATGGGTAGGCATAAGAGTGAACCTAAGTGGGAATAGCTGTGGTAAGGTAAAGGCTCCGTTGGTTCTTGAGCGGAAAATGGCCAAATTCATGCCCATCTACACGATTCCTAATTTAATGACGGTGCTCCGTATTGTCGCCATTCCTATTTTAGTGGTGGTATTTTACCTTCCTGTGCCCTATGCCCGCGGGATTTGTGCGGCGTTGTTTGGTTTGGCGGCCATTACTGACTGGTTGGATGGTTACTTAGCGAGGCGTTGGCAACAAACCTCGCCATTTGGGGCTTTTCTTGATCCTGTTGCTGATAAATTAATGGTAGTCGTGGCCTTGATATTGCTACTACAGAGTCATCCCTCCATACCAATGGCCCTTTCGGTGGCGGTGATCGTTGGCCGGGAACTGACGATATCCGCACTGCGGGAATGGATGGCGGAAATTGGATTGCGAGCCAGTGTTGCGGTATCCATGTTAGGAAAATTCAAAACCACCTTTCAGATGGTTGCGGTTTTCCTGCTGCTCTATCAAGATCCTATTGGGCCGATTCCGGTATGGGAGATTGGTTTGGTCCTTCTCTATATCGCAGTGGCCTTGACTTTAGGGTCGATGATCGTTTATCTCAATGCTGCCTGGGCGGCACTGTCCGGGCGGGCGGAAGATCGGGTCTAGCTTGACATAAAAAAGTTCGCTGTTACAATAATCACCGCATTGGGCGGGAATAGCTCAGTTGGTAGAGCACAACCTTGCCAAGGTTGGGGTCGCGAGTTCGAGTCTCGTTTCCCGCTCCAAATCATATTCTGATAATTTTCAGGGATTTCCTCCCTTAGTATAATCTTTAAAGTCATCCAATTTAGGCTGGGTGGCAGAGTGGTCATGCAGCGGCCTGCAAAGCCGTGGACGCCGGTTCGATTCCGACCCCAGCCTCCATTCCTTAAATGGATATAAGTTGAAGTATTGCTTCATCGTTGAATTCGCGTTAAAGTTCCCTGGGTTATGGATCTTAGAGACCAGGAAGGTCCAGATTCCACGCTCATTTTGTCGGACTGATAAATAAAATTAAAGTTGGTAGCGGCGAAATTCCGAAGCCCCCCAAGGCCCGGGTGGCGAAATAGGTAGACGCAAGGGACTTAGTCACTTGAGCACCTAGACGGGAAACCTCTAGCGTGAATGGAGTCAAATTCGGGGAAACCTCAGCGCTTTTTAGGGTGGTGGCAATCCCGAGCTAAGCCTTGTTTTTTAAGGAAAGTGTAGAGACTTAACGGCTCCTACCTAAGTTATTGTTTCGATTCCCAGACGAGGCGATGATAGGGTAAAGATAAAGTCCAGACCACAAATGTGCTTTATTAAGCACAGCAGCGAAAGTTGTAGCGGGTAAGAAAATCCCTTGGGGGAAACCCCGTGCCGGTTCGATTCCGGCCCCGGGCACCATCTATGAAAAAAAGCCCCAGGCCTTAATAGACCTGGGGCTTTTTTATTGCTAGGGAATGCTCTCAAGGAATTAATGTCGGTGCCGCTACCATTTCACTCCGGTCCAGTTTCAGCAGGATGGTTATCCAATGGCGTTTCATTCAAAAATAATCATATTATGGGGGTTCGTATCGATCATCGGAGGAGCGGCAAACGCCCAGGCCTCCAGCAGTTTGGCGCTCAGCAATAATAACACCCAGGCCAATGCCGCCATGAGTTATAATGTGGTGTTCAAAACGCCAGGGGCCTTAGCAACGCCTAGCGATGAATTTCGACCGGGTCTGCAAATTCCCACCGGCCAAGCGGGGCAGTATACACCACTGTATTTCGTAACTTCCGCCTCCATCACCGGCGGTGGAGACGGGGCCAACCAACCGATCTTCATCGAGACTAACCTAGTTCCTGGACAAAACAATACGGGTTACTTCGATATCACCGTTTACTCATCTGACCTCAAGCCCGCCAACGGCTCCACCGGTATGAAGGCGCTTAAAGCGGATGACGGCCCCCAGCCGCAACAAATTCGACGCCGCCATTACAATGGTAAGCTGATGGCGGCTACCACCGACCTCCGTGTCGGCGCGAATGCTCAGATCCCCCTGTCACTTCCGTTCACCGATAAAACCCCCGACACCACAATTCACTTCGGTGAATTGCTGCTTGAAGACAGCCAGGACCGGCAACAATAGTTGTGGGTAGCGCCGATCATCGGCCTGGGCTCCCAGCACGGAGGCCGAGTTTTGACGGCAATTCAAGCCCCTCCAGTCCCCGGCAAATACCACTTGATTTCCCGTGTACTGGGCCAACCGGAAACGGTTTCAAGCTTAAATTTGGAGGTCGTGGCATCAGAGAATTAGGGAATTATTGGCAGAAGCTTATCTTCTGCTGGAGTTGGTTCCTGTATCGTAGGCCTTGATAAGGGTTGCCAACTGTTGTAGTAGTTCATTAGAGGCGGCACTGTTTTCCGTCATCACAGCACGTTTGTCAGGTAAAGGCGGTGCAGGAGGGGGTGCCTGTTGGCCAAAATAAAAGCCGAGCACCAACGTAATAATAGGTGGAATCACCTTGATAAGCGAATCAAACACAAGTTTGCCCGGGGCCTCGCTGTCTTTTTCGGCTGAAGGCCCCCAAGTGCAAACCGCTATCCCTAAAATAAGTAAAAATGCAAGAACAGATAAAACACCGGCCGCGAAATATAATCGTCGAACCTCGAAATCCGGTGGAGAACCATTGAATGCTTGAAAGATCACCCAAAGGGTGATGAGACCAGAAATGATAATCAGCCCCCAGAGGGAGATGATCCTTGAGAGTGAGTTGCTGCTTTGCATCGTCTTTTTCCTCCAAAGTTAAGGGGTGGCTTCTTTAAACAAATCAACGATCGTGCCAGCAGGAACCCTAGTGGTAATTTATTTAATAATATACTGATATTTAATATTTTTTATCATTGTTTCTCCCTTAAAAAAATATCCGAAAAGTTGGTTTAAAAACAACAAAGTGTTGATGATATAGTTCTCACAATACATGGTGGAGGTAATAACCCCCTACAGAGATATTTTATTGATTATTTTCCCTTCAGGGACTGAGACTTCAATTAGGAGAATATCTCGTTGAGCAAGGAGAGTGCTGAGATGCAAGAAGTTACGGTGCCACCACCTCAGCTTACTATCAAAGCGATAGTGCTGGGCGTCCTGCTGGCAGCGCTCCTTGCGGGGGCGAATGCATATCTGGGGCTATTTGCTGGCATGACCGTCTCGGCTTCAATCCCCGCAGCGGTCATCTCCATGGGGGTGCTGAGTTTGTTCCGCCGCTCCAATATTTTGGAGAACAATATTGTCCAAACGGGAGCTTCAGCCGGCGAGTCCCTAGCTGCCGGGGTGATCTTCACCCTTCCGGCACTGGTGATCATGAACTATTGGCCTGCTTTCGATTACGGGTGGGTGCTGGTAATCGCCGGCCTAGGCGGGTTGTTGGGAGTGCTATTCACCATTCCCTTGCGCCGTTCCCTCATTGTGGAGGAAGGACTCACCTTCCCAGAAGGTATTGCCACAGCGGAAGTATTGCGGGTCGGTGAGAATCCAAAACGGGGTCTCGGCTACCTCATGGGGGCTGCCCTAGCCGGTGGGTTGACCAAGTTGGCGGAGACGGGATTGGGGCTTTGGAATAGTGTGGCCCAGACAGGGGCCTACATGGGCAAAGCCGCTGTTTATGGAGGGGCTAATCTTTCCCCCGCTTTACTCAGCGTAGGCTATATTGTGGGCATCAATATTGCTGGGTTGGTTTTCGCCGGTGGCGTTATTGCCTGGTGCCTAGCTATCCCCCTGTATAGCGCCTTCTTTCTCGAAGCCCACCCAGAGTTGGCAGCCCTGGCCGCCAAAGGCGTTTCGGCCGTTGATCTGGCCTATGCTATCTGGTCGGCTGAAGTGCGCTATCTGGGGGTGGGAGCAATGCTGGTGGGTGGGCTCTGGGCATTATTTTCCATGCGTCGCTCCTTGGTCACGGCTCTTCAAGGGGGGCTGCGCCAATATACAGGGCATAGAGACAAGGTTTTATCCCCTGCCGAGCGGGATACCCCTATGAAGTGGGTGCTTCAGGGTATCCTACTGCTCTTAGTGCCTCTCTTTTTTCTCTACCATAGCATCCATAGCCAGGTGACTTTGGGTATTAGTCTGACCATGACCCTGGTCATGGTGATTGCCGGTTTTCTCTTTGCCTCCGTAGCGGCCTACATGGCCGGTTTGGTAGGTTCATCCAACAATCCTATCTCCGGCGTAACCATTGCTACTATCCTCTTTTCCTCCCTGGCACTACTATGGCTCATGGGTTCGGAAACAGCGATAGGCCCCATGGCGGCTATCCTGATTGGCGCGGTAGTGGCTTGTGCTGCTGCTATTGCGGGGGACAATATGCAGGATCTGAAGGCGGGTTATCTGGTGGGGGCAACCCCCTGGAAACAGCAACTCATGCAGGGGATAGGCGTCCTTTCCTCGGCTCTGGTCATGGCGCCCATCTTAAATTTACTGCTCAAAGCCTATGGTATGGGGGTTCCGACACCTGAGCACCCCAACCCCCTGTTAGCTCCCCAGGCGACTTTGATGGCTTCAGTAGCGGAGGGCGTTTTCGGTGCTGATCTTCCCTGGAAGATGGTAGGGTTAGGGGCGTTAATGGGAGGAGCCATTATTGGGATGGATAGTTGGCTTAGCGCCCGTGGTTCATCTTGGCGGGCACCGGTACTAGCCGTAGCAGTAGGCGTCTACCTGCCATTAAATTTGTCCGTACCGATTTTTATCGGTGGGCTGATCGCCAAGGCGGCTGAGAGGGTTCGCCATCGCCTTGGCGATCCGCAGCATAGGGAGCGCCATCGGCGTTATGGTTTGTTGGTGGCTGCAGGTTTAATCACTGGCGAAGCGTTGGCCGGTATTTTGATGGCAATTCCCATTGTAATCACGGGCGACCGTGAAGTGTTGGCATTGGCCCAGGCCCCCTGGGGGGGGCTTCCTGGGCTGGTGGTGGTGGGAGTTATTGCCTGGGGGTTATATCGTGCAGCCTGCGGTGGTCTCGGAAAATAATGCTCTCCCATCTGCAAATCCGAATTCTCTGGCTACTAGGGATAGTGGTGATCTGCGGCCTGGGAATATTGCTTTTGGACCCTATCCCTCAGGACCCAAACTATCACCGCTTTGCGGATGATCGTCCTTATTTCGGGATTCCCCATTTTTTAAATGTGATCTCTAATTTTCCCTTGATGCTTGTTGGCATTGTCGGTTTGGGATGGGCTCTTAAGGTTAGAAATGTTGCGCCGGATCCCTTGCTGCTTTTGCCATATGGAATCTTTTTCGCGGGTGTTTTTTTGACAGGCGTTGGATCCTGTTACTATCACGTTTTTCCTGACAATAAAACCCTGGTTTGGGATCGTTATCCTATGACTTTGGCCTTTATGGCCCTTTTTAGCGCTATCTTAATGGAACATGTGAGTCGCAAGGGGGGAATGATTTTACTGCCTGGGCTTTTGCTGTTGGGTTTTTTCAGCGTTTGGTATTGGGGGCATACTGAGCGCTTGGACCTGGGGGATCTCCGTCTTTATGGAGGAGTCCAGTTTGTACCGCTACTGCTTATCCCCTTTATCCTCGCTTGGTTTCGTTCCGGTTATAGTAAGCGCCACTACTTCTTTTATGCCCTCGGCTTCTATGGCCTAGCAAAAGTATTGGAGCATTTTGATAGGGAGATTTTTCAAGCAACCGGAGTTGTCAGTGGCCACTCCCTTAAGCATCTAGCGGCGGCATTGGCTGCCTTCGTTATCCTATTCATGCTCTGCCATAGGCAATCTCAAGAAAAGCCGGGCGGAATATTATAAACTGTAGGTTTCAATCCTTCTTTGGGGGAGTCCCTGTGAAGGCCCCAAAAATCGCTGCTCATGCTCTCTTTGCCGTCTTGGTTGTTTTTGGGTTCCCAACGGTGCCCATTGCGGTAGCGGATATTACCGGCTATGCGCTGGTGCAAGATGACGGTTCGCTGAAAGTAGGCAGACGGATCATTCATCTCTATGGCATTTACATTCCCCAGACCCCCGTGACCTGCCGCTCATTTTTGCAGCCTAGACGTTGTGCGCCACGGGCAGCCTTGGCGCTAGATTTCAAGATTCAGGGGTTTGTCCATTGTGAGGAGAGAGAAATCAATCAAGATGGCAGTATCAGCGCCGTTTGCCATGCCGATTATACCTCGGTTTCCATGGGGGTCGATTTGGCTGCTTACCTGTTAGAGCAGGGTTGGGCAGTGGCCTTGCCTGATGCCCCCTTTGAATATCATGTGCTTGAGAAAATCGCGCGGCATAAAGGCTTTGGAATATGGGGGTTTTCCGAGATGATCATTCGGTAATCCTGCTAAAGTAAAGCCCCTGGGGGTGTCAGTGACAATTTTGGTGATTAATTCTGGAAGTTCATCGATTAAGTACCAGCTTTTTAAAGGGAACTCAGCTCTTGCAGGGGGAATTGTAGAGCGTATTGGGGAGCCGAAAAGTCGCTTCGTTCATCGTTTGTTCCAGAGTCGACAAACAATTGAAGAGACTATTTCTGAAGAGCCTGTCTCGAATCATGGGGAGGGAATGAGTCGGATCTTTACGGCCCTCATGGAATCCGGTTGTTTGCAGCATGAAGCAGACTTATTAGGCATCGGTCATCGGATCGTCCATGGCGGAGAAGCCTTCAAAGAGCCTACTTTAATCGATGATCAAGTGTTGACTAGGATTGCTGAAATTATTCCCTTGGCGCCTTTGCACAATCCTGCCAACCTCAAAGGTATCCAAGTGGCGCTGGAGATCTGCCCTCATGTGCCCCAGGTGGCGGTATTTGATACGGCGTTCCACCAAACTTTGCCTCCCCCCGTTTTCCATTATCCCTTGCCCTATTGCTGGTATAAAACCCACCATGTTCGCCGCTATGGATTTCATGGTACTTCCCATCACTATGTTTCCAAACAGGCTGCCGCCTATTTAAAGCAGCCCCTTGAAACACTCCATTTGATCACGTTACATCTTGGCAATGGGGCCAGTGCGACGGCGATTAAAGCCGGCAAAAGCATGGATACCTCCATGGGAATGACCCCCCTTGAAGGGTTGATGATGGGGACCCGCTGTGGCGATATTGATCCTTCCCTCCCCTTATACCTGACCCAGGCCTTGGGAAAATCTCCAGAGGAACTGGATTCGCTACTCAATAGGGAAAGTGGCCTAAAAGGAATCTGCGGCACCAACGATATGCGGCAGGTCCATGCCTTAGCTAAAGCGGGCGACCCCCTAGCCAGTTTGGCCATAGAGATGTATTGTTACCGGATAAAAAAATATATTGGCGCCTATTATGCGGTGCTAGGGCGTCTCGATGCCCTGATTTTTACGGGGGGTATTGGCGAAAATGACGCTCTGATTAGGAATCATGTCTGTGCTGGGCTTGCCCATCTAGGCATTGTGATTGACCATAAGAAAAATCAAACGGCAGGCCATGACATTTTTGCTATTCAAGGGGAAGGGGGAGCGGTGACCGTGCTTGTGATTCCTACCGATGAAGAATTGGAAATTGCTCAGCAAACCCTTGCCCTTATTCAAAACCAAAAATGCTTAGACGCCCATTCCTAAGGCGTATTTTGGGCCTTTTAACTCATCTTAGGATAAGCTTTGGTGCCCCAAAGTACGTGGACGACTGATAACGCCTCTTCCCAAGGCGCTCACATCGGTCCCGGCAATCCTTTACCTTTAGGGGCTTGGCCTAGGAATGGGGGAGTGAATTTTGCGTTATTTAGCCGTCATGCTACCGCCGTCCAATTAGAGCTCTATTATACTCTCCTTGACCATTATCCCTTTTTGAGGGTGCCACTAGATGCTGCAAATCACCGTACCGGCGATATTTGGCATGTGTGGGTGAGTGGGGTAGAGGTGGGATATTGTTATGGTTACCGAGTATCAGGCCCCTACGATCCCAAGCGAGGTCACCGTTTTAATCCCCGGCGTTTATTGCTAGACCCCTATGCTATTGCTATTGCCGGCGCTTCGCATTTGGATTTCGGCCATGCGCGAGGTTATGATCCCGCCTCACCAAAGCAAGATCTTACCCCCTCTCAGGAAGACAATGCGCCTGACACGGCTAAGGCGATTTTAGTCGATTCCCATTATGAGTGGGAGGGTGATCGGCCTCGCCGCCGCCCTTGGCGAGAGACCATTATTTACGAGACCCATGTGCGCGGGTTTACTGTCCACCCTTCTTCGGGAGTGGAGCATCCTGGCACCTACCGAGGCCTTATTGAGAAAATTCCTTACCTTAAAGATCTCGGTATTACCGCAGTGGAGCTGCTGCCGGTACAAGAGTTTAACGAGAACGAAAATATTCGCTTAAATCCCCTTACTGGAGAACGACTACGTAATTACTGGGGATACAGTACTATTAATTTCTTCGCCCCTAAAAAGTCTTATTCCTGTATGGAATATCCCGGCAATCAAGTGGCGGAATTCCGGGATATGGTCCGGGCTCTCCATGAAGCGGGCATTGAGGTTATCTTAGATGTGGTGTTTAACCACACCGCCGAAGGAAATGAGTTGGGGCCCACCCTGAGTTTCCGGGGATTGGATAATACCATTTATTATCTTCTGGGAGAGGATAAGCGCTATTACCGGAACTATACGGGGTGTGGTAATACGGTGAATTGTAATCATCCCGTGGTGCGGGATTTCATCCAAGATTGCTTGCGTTACTGGGCCATTGAGATGCACGTGGACGGATTCCGTTTTGACCTGGCCTCGGTGTTGGGACGGGATAAGGCTGGGCACCTATTGCCAAATCCCCCCTTGTTGGAACATATCGCCGAAGATCCTATTTTGCGAGATGTCAAATTGATTGCTGAGGCTTGGGACGCTGGGGGGGCCTATCAGGTGGGGAGTTTCCCCGGTCGGCGCTGGTCGGAATGGAACGGGCGGTACCGTGACGACGTGCGACGCTACTGGCGTGGAGATGGGGGGATGAGGGGCATTTTCGCTTCCCGACTCACCGGGAGTGCAGATATTTATCAGCATTCCGGAAAACAGCCTATCAATAGCATTAATTTTGTGACTTGTCATGACGGATTTACCCTTAATGACTTGGTCAGTTATCGCCATAAGCACAATGAAGCGAATGGCGAAGATAACCGGGATGGCAGCGACGCCGATTTTAGCTGTAATTATGGGGTGGAAGGCTATACGGATGATCCCCACATTAATGGAGTACGGCTTCGCCAGATCAAAAACTTTCTTGCTACCTTAATGCTCTCGCGGGGAGTTCCCATGTTGCTGGGAGGGGATGAGTTTCGTCGCAGCCAAAGAGGTAATAATAATGCCTACTGTCAGGATAACGAAATCTCCTGGTATAACTGGCATCAATTGAGTCAGGAACAGGAAATCTATCGTTTTACCCGGGAGATGATTGCCCTTAGGAAACGCTATGCGGTGTTCTCTGAGGTGCGCTTTTATACGCCCCAGGAGGTGAGTTGGTTTGACTTAGAGGGACAATCTCCAGATTGGCATGCCCCTGAGGGGACACTGGGGTGCCTAATTCGAAAAGCAACCCGCCATGGAGCATTATGCTTGCTCTTTAACCCTCAAGCCCATGAGGTGATTTTTAAGTTGCCTGAATTCACTGGCCATTGCTGGCAAATACTGGTGAATACGGCGGCGCCCACGCCCATGGATATTAGCGTTTCCCATGGGGTGACGCCTTTGCCCCATCCAAGACATTGCCGACTTGAGGCCCATACCCTAATGGTATTGCGGGAAGCCTCTATCTGAGAAGGAGTCTATTTTTGGTTTACCCTTTTTCTATCAGGTCGTTACCAGAAGAACTTAAGCCCCTGCAAGAGATAGCGCTGGATTTGCGTTGGACCTGGAGCCACGCCGGAGACGCCCTGTGGAAATCCTTAGCCCCTGAAGTTTGGGGGCGGACTAAAAACCCGTGGCTTATTTTGCAAAATCTATCCCAGGATCGCCTTTCTCAACTGGCGAAGAATGCTAAATTCAAAGCTCACCTCCAGGAATTGATGGAAGATCGGCAGTGTTATATGGAGAGCCAGGGGTGGTTCAGGGAAACCCATGGGGATAAGGCGCTACGGGGGGTCGCCTATTTTAGCATGGAATTCGGGGTAGGCGAGGCCCTACCTCTTTATGCGGGGGGGTTGGGAGTTTTGGCAGGAGATTACCTCAAAACTGCCAGTGACCTCGGCGTTCCCGTGGTGGGGGTCGGGTTGCTATTCCAGGAGGGGTATTTTCGGCAAATTTTGGGCAGTGATGGCTGGCAGCAAGAAAGTTATCCCTATAACGATCCGGCTAGTCTACCCCTGGAGCCAGTGTTAGCCGATGGGGGGCGACTCCATATTAGCCTAGATCTCCCTGGGCGTACCTTGCTATTACGGGTATGGCGGGCTCAAGTGGGCAAAGTTCCCCTCTATCTCTTGGATAGCAATGATCCGCTGAATACGCCAACCGACCGAGGGATTACCACCATCCTCTACGGCGGAGGGCCAGAGCGTCGCTTGATGCAGGAAGTCGTGCTTGGCATTGGCGGGTGGCGGTTGTTGGAGGCTCTGAAGCTGCCTATTGATGTCTGTCACCTTAATGAGGGGCATGCGGCGCTGGTCATCCTAGAGCGGGCCCGCAATTTTAAAGTCCGCAATGGCTTTAATTTCCATGAAGCCTTAATGGCTACTCGGGCAGGTAATATTTTTACCACCCATACTCCGGTTGCGGCAGGTTTTGACCGTTATAGTCCGGCTTTGTTGAGTAAATATTTTTCCTATATCCATCGATATTTAGATGAGCTGGAGATTACGGTTGAGGAGCTATTGGCATTAGGACGCAAGAACCCTAAAGACTCCAATGAACCCTTTAATATGGCCTATTTGGCGCTCCGCGGCTGCGCCATGGCCAACGGCGTGAGCCATCTGCACGGGGAAGTGAGCCGCAGGATGTTCACCTCCCTCTATCCTCGCTGGCCCCTTGAGGAAGTGCCCGTGGGGCAGATTACCAATGGCGTTCATGTCCCTAGTTGGGACTCCGTTTGGGCTGATCAAGTTTGGACTGAGGCTTGTGGTAAAGGCCGCTGGATGGGGTCCCTGGAGGCCCATGGGGAGGCAGTGAAAGGGATTTCTGATCAACAGCTTTGGAGTTTTCAGACCGATGAACGCAAGCAGTTTATTAATGCCGTCAGGGAACGTTTGGCCAGGCAATTGGGAGAGCAGGGCAGTGATCCGGAAACGCTCGCAGAAGCCAACCGGGTGCTTGATCCTAATGCCTTGACCCTTGGTTTTGCGCGTCGTTTTACTGAATATAAGCGTCCCACCATGTTGCTTCACGACCCGGAGCGACTGGTTCGCTTGTTGACTCATCCGGAGCGGCCAGTGCAGTTAGTAGTCGCCGGTAAGGCCCATCCGGAGGATGAGAGGGGCAAGGAGATGGTACAGGCGTGGGTAGCCTTCGTGCAGCGTCCTGAGGTCCGTCAGCGGGCGGTTTTTCTTCAAGACTATGACATCTCCCTAGCCCAGGAGCTCGTGCAAGGCGTGGATCTGTGGATTAACACTCCCCGTCGTCCTTGGGAAGCTTGTGGGACCAGTGGGATGAAGGTCCTGGTCAATGGGGGGCTCAATCTTTCCTCCCTTGATGGCTGGTGGGCTGAGGCTTACCGTCCGGAAGTGGGTTGGGCTTTAGGGGAGGGTGAAGATGGGGATCCTGAATGCGATGGAATCGAAGCGGAGCGGCTTTATCTGTTGTTGGAAGAAAAGGTGGTCCCTGCTTTTTATGAGCGTAATCGGGAGGGTATTCCTGAATCCTGGGTTTCCCGAATCCGAACCAGCATGGCGCACTTAGCTCCCAGCTATAGCAGCAACCGAATGTTGCGGCAATATGTGGAACACCTGTACCTTACTGCCGCGGCTGCTTACCAGAAACGCAGTGCTAACGGGGGTAAACTGGCTAAAGAACTGTATCAGTGGCAAGAAGAGCTAAAGCGGCACTGGCATGAAATTCACTTTGGTAATCTAGATATTCGCCGGCAGCCGGATGAACAAAATTGGATGTTCGAGTTACAAGTATATTTGGGCGAAGTTTCACCCCAGGGGGTGCAGGTGCAACTTTATGCTGAACCTAAAAAGCAAGGAGAACCGCCGGTATGTCAGGTCATGGCCCCTAGGAAAGCTATTTCCGGGGCTATCAATGGTTATCTTTATCAGGCAGTGGTGCCTAGTAAGCGCCCTGCGGCCGACTATACCCCCCGTATTATTCCTTATCATCCAGAGGCCAAAATCCCGGGGGAAATGACCTCTATTCTCTGGCAGCGGTAAGTTGGCCAAATTTCAGAACAATCTTAACTAGTTGATTTAACACGTGAGACGCTATTGGATTTTAGCTCTGCTCGCCTTAGGCTTGGGCCTGATGATTCCGCTGAGTTATGGTGGGTTAGCCGTCTTTGAACGCCTCAGTCAGGTGCCTTTTTGGCTACCCTTGCTCACCCTGGGTATGATCTTCATCGGTTGGAATTTTAATGCCGCAAAGCTGCGGATATTGGTCTCTGCGGTAGATACCAAGCTTTCCCACAAGAGTGCCCTGGGGACGGTGATGGCCTGGGAATTTGCTTTTTCCGCGACCCCAGCAGGTAGTGGGGGAGTGATCAGTTATGTTTACCTTCTGAATCGGTATGGCGTCAAAACCGCCCACGGGGCTGCGGTGTTTGCCATGGAGTTGGGAATAGACCTGTTGTTCTTCGTCACCGCTTCCTTCATTGTAGTGATAAAGTTAGCGACCAGTGCGACCTATGATGTTCATCTGGGGTTTATTCTGGTGGCGGTATTGCTCACCGGGGGGATGGGATTTATGTGGGTGCTTGCCCATCAATATCGGAGATTGTTGCGGATATTGGGCTATCTGTTGAAAGTATTGAGGGTGTCGGCTGTTTTGCGCAAACGGGCAGCCCGTTGGATGCTCCGTCTCCGTAGTGGCTTGACACTACTCTTAGGACTACCCCGGCGGTATTTGTATGCAGCTTATCTCTTATGTATCGGGCATTGGCTCTTACGTTTCAGTGTCCTTTATGTCCTCTTGCTAGGATTGGGAGAAGATATTCCCTGGCCTTATCTGTTTATTACCCAAGTATTGATATTGGCCTTGGGGCATTTCACCTTTTTACCTGGGGGGACCGGTGGGGTCGAACTTGGGTTTGGCGCCATGCTGGGACCCTTTCTTGACAGTGCCACCCTGGCTACAGCCCTTGTGCTTTGGCGTTTCGCTACTTTTTACTGGTATCTCATTGCCGGTGGACCAGTGTTTGCGGCGGTGGCGGGTCCAGTGATTTTTCGAACCTTGGTTCAGGCTACTAGCCGGAAATCATAGCGATACTAGCTGAGCGAGTAGTAACCCCAGACTAAAGCAGAATCCGGCGATGGGAACCCACAAGGGAAAGGTTCTGGCCCCTGGAGGGTGAGGAGTGCGGCGCTTGACACGCCACAGTG